>JAZQWU010000165.1:0-12632 GCA_045632505.1 Alistipes sp.
GTTGCGTGGGAACATCGGGTTGATGACATAGCTCTTTGGGATTGAGTTCTGAAGTGCCAAGTACTCGTTCAGAATGGTGACTCCGCCACCCCATCCTTGAATCATAATGATGGCGAGTTCTCCCTTGTAACCCTTCTCCAAAGGTGTAGGGGCAACATAGTGAACGGCTGGCTCAACACCATCCAAGCGGTAGATTGCTGGCTCCTTAGGTTCTTGAGCACAACCAACAAACGCGAATAATAGGGCAAGAATACCCAACTTGAGGTTAAAAATTGCTTTCATAGTATTTTGTTTTATTCCAATTCAATCGCTGTGAAGAACTCTGGACAGTGGAAGCAAGGTTGCGGAAGTGCAATCGGCTGCCACGAAAGGAAGTGAGGTTTCGAGAGGTTGTCTCCACATTTGTAGAGGTTAACCTTGAGCTGCAAACCATCCCAACTCTCCACTTTGTGCTGGTGCATAATCGATGTCGGAAGGCCGAGCATCAGCGACCACTTGTTCTCGCCAACACGCTCCTCGAAAGGCTCAGTGCCGAGCGATGTGTGACGCTCTACCTGCGAGAGAATCTCCTCGCCCGCGTGGATGACATCCTGACCCTTCTTGCGATAGCCAATCAACATCTTGCCGATGCAAGTAGTCTCGACGTTGTAGTACGCCTCGCCATCCAACGAGAGGAAGAACTCGCAACACGAGTCGGTCCACACCTCTCCATTATCCTCCGCAACGCGAGCGGCGGTGTAACCCTCCTCCACATCGAAACGAACATACAACTTCTCGCCTGTGTGGAACATCTTGAATGTTACGTTCGGCGCGTAAGGGAACTCCTCTGCCCAGTTGCAGCAAGCAATCTGCTGGGGAGCGATGCCCTCGAACACCTGCTCGAGGGTGCGCCCTGCCAAATCTATCTTAGCGACCTTCATCTTATGCCAAATGTTTAGCGGTTGTCTGCTTGATTACCTCACACATAGCGTCGTACTGCGCCTCGATGCTCTGCAACAATGCGTACTGCGCGTGAGTACGAACGAGGTTGTGGTTAGGCGAGAGAATCTTGTAATAGGTATCGCCATTGATGTAGTCCATCAAGAATCGCAACACCTGCTCGAAGGTGATATAACGAGCCGAGAATGCAAGGTGGTCTAACTCTGCCTGAGTGAGGGTATTTGCCTGCTGCGAGAGGTAACCATCGGCGTATGCTGCGAACATAGGCAACGAGAGCGATACGGTCGAGAGATCCTCAGCATCCTCTGCACCAGTGTTTGCGTAGGTGCGGATAGCACCGCCAAAGTCGTCCAATGCCGGTGCCGACATTACGGTGTCGAGGTCGATTACGCAGAGTACGTTGCCCTGCTTGTCGAAGAGGATGTTGTTAATCTTTGTGTCGTTGTGAGTTACGCGCATTGGAATCTCGCCCGACTCAACCTTTGCCCAGAATGCGAGCATCTCCTCGCGACGTGACTCAATCCACGAAATCTCCTCGGTGAGTGACGCTACACGACCTGCAGCATCTTGTGCGATTGCCTCATCCCACTGCACAAAGCGGTGCTTGATGTTGTGAAATCCCTTGATAACCTCAGCCAAAGGCTCGGTGAAGTCTGCCAACTGCGACTGGAACTTACCGATACCCATACCGCCCATACGAGCCAACTCCTCGCTCTTAGCCGAGTCGTAGGCTACTGTGTCTGCGATGAACTCGCACACTGCCCAGTATTCGCCCGCCTCGTCCACGTGGTAGAACTTACCATCGTGGGTGTGGTTGATGGTCATAACCTCGCGACGGATATCACCACCTTCAGCCTCCACCTTTGCACGGATGTGGGCAGTTACGCGGTCGATGTTGTCCATCATCGCAGGCACGTCAGGGAAAATTGCCTTGTTCTTGCGCTGGAGAATGTAGTTCGGCGCATCACCCTCGGTGTGTACGATGAAGGTGTCGTTAATAAAGCCCTGTCCGAGCGGAGTAATCTCGTTGATAGTACCCTCGAGTACAAACTCAGAGGCGATTTTCAAAAGTTTCTCAGTCATAATATTTCTGGTTTTTATTGTTTTTGTCTTTTCTATCAAGCAAATATACGAAAAAATTGAGAATTTCACAAAATCGTGGGGAAAATGTTGGCGCGCGGAGAGTTGTGAAGAATCGCGAAGAATAAAGGTTGTTAAGGGGTATTAAGGGTTATTAAAGGATATTAAGGGTGCGCGGACACTCTACTTTAATAACCCTTAATCACCCTTACAAAAAGAAGAAGAGAGCTGAGAAAAATCTCTCAACTCTCAACTCTCAACTCGTTGGTTTACCACTCGACCTTCTCGGTGTAGGTGACACCGAAGTTGTCGGTTACGCGGATTTCGCCCGAGCGAACGCCATCGGCAGGCTTGATGCGGAACATATATCTCGACTTGTCTGGCTTCGCATACTTGGCTGCCGTACCCTTCAGATTGGTGAGCTTGGTAGCGTGGAGCTGAACATAGTCAGGGTCCTCCTCGGCAAACTGCTCGAAGGTGCCAACCTTCTCGCCATTCACCCACCACTCAACGTCGCTCCAGTAGTCAGGGGTGTAATTCCACACATTAACCTTCAAGTAGCCATCTCCTGTACGAACAGGAGTGTAGGTACGCATCTGGTAGTTGCGGTCGTGACCAACGGTCTTATACCACCACTCGAAGTTCTCGCCATCGACCTCTACGACCATATAACCGTTGGTTCCACCTACGGTATCTAACTCCAAATTCGAACGCAAGGTACCATTGCAACGGGTAACCGATATAGCCGAGATGTGTGCAATATCCTCGTATTTAGCCTTTCCTGCGTAGTCGAAGCCATAGTTGGTGTGGTAGTGTCCCGACCACGAGTAGATGCGCTTATACTGCTTCAAAAGATCTTTATAACGCTCGTAGTTTAAGTTATATTTGCCATAGGAGCCATTAGGCGATGTGCCTGGCTTCTTGAAGAGGTTTGCGTGACCACAGATGAAGATTGTGTAATCCTTCGGAACATACTTTAAATCCTCCTCTAACCACTTCATCTGCTCATCGCTCAAGCCCGACTTGTAGTGCTTCTTGCCATCCTCGCGGCTGTACTCGATGCTGTTTACCATCACGTAGTGTACCTTGCCGATGGTAAACGAGTAGTAGGTTGGCGAGATGTACTCCTCGAAGTATGGAGTACCCAACTTACCCTCGAGGATAGTCCACTGGTCGTAGTCGTGGTTACCGATTACGTGGCACATAGGGTAGGAGATAGGTGCGCTGATATCCATATAGTCGTCGTAACCAGCCATCCAGTTGTATACCAAGTCTCCGAGGTTGATTGCGAAGAACTCGCCCGAGGTTGTCTTCTTGTACTGCTCGATATCTGGCAACACAACGTCGCGATAACGCTCGCCCGAGCCATCGTGTCCGAGACCGCGCATCTGTGGGTCACCAATCATAATGACGGTGTACTTGTCGGTTGGGGTAGTGCGCTTTGCGAGTGTGAAGTTTGCAATCGCGCCCTTCTGATGACGTGGGATGCGCTTGAAGTTCTGAATAACGCTCTTGCGGTGCAAAATCTGGTACTCCGAAGGGATTGAGAGGTAGACGAAACGAGTGTTTGCCATATCGCTCTTCAAAGCGTAGTAACCGCTATTGTCGGTAGCCACGCACTGTGCGCCATCCGAAACAACGCAACCTACAACTGGGTTACCCTCTGTGTCGGTAACCTTTCCGTAGATGGTTGCGCCATCGGCTGCTGGGTCTGCTGCAGTAGCGTAGTTGTTGTCGAACGCCTCACCCTTCACGTCGGTGAAGCTAACGTTGCCCGCGATGTTGCCACGACGACCAGTCATAGCTTTCACCTCGCCCGCATTTGCGCAGTCGAGAAGACGCACTGGAACATTTGCCAAGCCCATAGCATTACCAACGAGACCACCCGTATGGATTGCATTTGCGTGGTTCTCGAAGTTGTTGCCACCCGAGAGGCTCTCCACCTTGCCGTAGTTGACGCAACGACGAAGGTATGCCGAGGTGGTAGACTTGCGTGTGGTGTATATTTGACCTACAATACCGCCAGTGTACGATGCACGAAGTGGGCTCGAACCTGCGAAGCGTACCTCGCCACGATTTACGCCATTTACTACGTGTACCTCGCGACCGATGGTTGCAATGATACCTCCAACGTGCGATGGGTTGTCGTTTGTAGCCTCCACCTTGCCGTAGTTGGTACAGTCGGCAACAACGAGCTTCGAGTGAGGCATTCCGCAGATACCTGCGGTGTGTGCAGTGGTTACACCAGTCGAAGATACGTTACCCTTGTTGTCGCAACCTACGATATCGTGCTTGCCGTATGCTACGATACCTGCAACCCACGACTCAGGGATTACATTTCCTCCTGCTGCCTCGCCAGCACTTGCGGTTGACGATACGTTACCATTGTTCACGCAGAACTTGGTTGTTGTACGGAAACTCTCGCCCGAGATACCACCCACCTTGTCGTACTTGGCATCGCCCGAATACTTTACGTTACCATAGTTATCGCAACGAGCAACGGTGCTGCACATTACAGTCTTAGGGTAGGCTGCACCTACGATACCACCGACGCGTACTGTGACCTCTGCGGTACAAGCGACGCAAGCCGACGATACATCTCCGTGGTTGCTACAGCGATAAATCACATAGCGGTTAGAACCAACCAAACCTCCGACAAAGACATTGCCATCGGTGTAGTTCGACTTGTGGTCCAATGCTCCGTAGGTGTGGCAGTTCTCGATAATACCATTGTTGATGCCAGCAATCCAACCAACGAATGACTCGCCACCCTTGGTCTGTGCCTTCATCACGCAGGTCTCGTCGATGCGGAGGTTGCACACCTTACCGCCCTCGAGCAACTCCTTGATAAGACCGCTCTGAGCCTTCCAGTTCTTGATTGCGAAGCCCTGGCCATCCAATACGCCACCGAAAGTCTTAATCGAAGCGAACTTCTTAACCTTCGCCATATCGATGTCGGCCTTGAGGCAAATCTCGCCCTTCTCGTTCTTGAACGATGAGATGTCTTCGCCCTTGTTCAACATTGATGCGAACACAACCAACTCGGTTGCATTCTTGATACCTTCAGCGTATACTGCTATCACCGACAGCAGTAAAGCCAACGTCATTAATACTCTCTTCAAATAGTTCATATAGTTTGAAATTTTGGATTATTCGATGCGATCTACCACTCTACGGTTGACGAGTACTCGTTGCCGAAGCGGTCCTTTACAGTCACCGTTCCGCTACCCGAAGTGCGACTCTCTGGTGCGCGGAAGATGGTGTGAATGTTGTTGTCGCTCGGCCCATAACTATCGTGGTTTGTCAGCTTGTAGCCGTAGGTGTAGTAGTGATTATTAATCTCGTAGGTCGCAAGGCAGTAGGCTGGCTCGTAGCCAATCTTCTCCATCTTCACACCGTTGTATTTCGGATACTCCCACTTGCTATCCCAGAGGAATACATTTACGTAGACATAACGATTAGGCTCTGCGCCACGAATCATATCCTCGTAGGTTTCGTGATATTGTCGCGGCTTGTAGACCTTCATCTGGTACGACTCGGAAAGGGTAGAGCCATCCTTCTTCATCTTCGCTACGCCATTCACGTAGTTCCAATCGCGATGGGTGTAGGAAGGTTGCTTCGAGGTGTATTTCGATGCAGTGAACGAGCCCGTCTGATAGATTGTAGGCTTGAAGTACCACGATACATTGTCGCCATCGACCTCCACTACGGTGTAGCCACGTGGAGTACCGCCCACCATATACTCGTTAGTCCACAATTCGCCAGTCGAACGTGCTACGGTGTGCTCCTCGATTGCGCCCCAAGCAGACGATGCTGAATAGACATAGTTGTATGTAGTGTGCTGATGACCGGTCCAGACGTGAGCCTTCGCAAACTCGGCAAAGAGGTAGCCGTAGTCATTCTTGTGTGCAGCACCGCGATTTCCTCCTGTTATAAGTTTGAACATCGCCGAGTGTGCCGCCACCATAATGGTCGATGAGCGGTCTATGTACGAGAGGTCGTTCTGCAACCACTCCCAAATCTCGTCGGTTAAGCCGTTGTCGTAGTCGGTAAGTTCTCCGTTGGACTCCTTCTTCATAATGAGGTTGTCCAACACAACGTAGTGCAACTTGCCGAGGTTGAACGAGTAGTAGGTAGGGCCCAACTTCGCCTCGAATACGCGACGACCTTCAGCGTCATTTTCGGCGGTTGTATCGTTGTCGTGGTTACCGAGGATGTTGAACATCGGAAACTTGAGTGTCGATAATCCTGCGATATAGTTGTCGTACAACGACATCTCCTCGTGTACGATGTCGCCCAACATCAAACCGTAGACATTGCGGTCGGTGATTGTAGCCGCCTTCTCGCGCATATCGCGGTAGAAGTCCTCGCAGCAGTCGAGCGAGTGGTAGGCATTTCTATCGTAGCCTGCCGTTTTCTTGCGTGGCTGAGGGTCTGCACCCACGAATAGGGTGTAGCGATCGCTATTGTTCTCGATTTTGTTGAACGAGAAGTTTACCTCGCAGAAGTTCGCACTCCTCTCCGCATCGGTTACGCGGTGGTAGAAGATTGGCAGACCATTCGTGTCGGTCGGTGCGGTATATCCCGAAGGGATACTCACCATAATGAACTTTGCATTTGCAACATCGCTCTGCAACGAGAAGTAACCCGCGCTGTTGCTCTTGGCGCACAAGAGTCCATCCGACACAACAACGCCCTCGATAGGCTTGCCCCCGCAACGGATGTAGCCACGTACTGTCGCCTTGTCGTCGAGCCACTCGCCTTCGCTTTCGTACATCGACTCGAGCATAGTACCCTTATCCTTCTTGCTGAATGCGAAACTCTTAAACTCACGCACCACACCCGCCTTGATGTTTGTGCCGTTCATCTTGGCAACCATAGTGTCGCCATTCGCTGCGTGGAACTTAAGCACGCAGTTGCCGATGTTGCCACTCGGCACTGCGATAAAGAGATGACTATCCGCACTCTCAGACAACGCGAAGTTGGATGGTAGGGTATAGGTGATTGCATTGCTACAGTCGCTTGTAGGGGTGATGGTCGCCGTTGGGCAATCCACCGCGAATATTCCAGCAAGCGGTTTATCCGAGGTTATTTCGACCTTATTCAGCGTGGTTGCGACACCCTCCTTGGCGCGTATTGCGATGTGCAAGATGCCCGCAAGGTGCTTCAATGCGACGTCGTTGCCTCGCTCTGCTGCATATCCACACATCGGTGCGCAATCCTTGTCGTAGGTGCCTACGGCGTAGTTCTGCTTGGCAGGGAAGGTGACCTTCGCCTCATTTGCAGTTGTGCCTTCTGCGTAGGGGTGTGTGATGTGGTACGGGTAGTTTAGCGTGCCACTAAATGTAAATGTTGCGCGAGTTGCGTCCTCGCCATTTATCGCGATTTCGCTCGACTTAACGCCATTTACTACGATGTTATCCCCTTCAGCCCAGTAGACAGGGTAGTTGTCGCCACTCTTTTCGCCCAATGTGGTACGCGAAGCGCCGCTCAGCGATACCGAGAGCGTTGCATCCGCACCCTGACTGATGTCGCAAGTGTCGTCGTTCTGACAAGCGACAAAGAGGAGCGTAAATAGTGTGAATAAGGTTGATAAACGATTCATTCTAATCTATTTTTACCACTCAATGGTTGACGAGTACTCGTTGCCGAAGCGGTCCTTCACCTTAACCTCGCCCTTGCCACTCGACTTCTGCTCGTAGGCGCGGAAGAAGGTGTGGGTGTCGGGATCTTCTGGCTTGTAGCTCGAGTAGTCCTTCAACTTGTAGCCAGAGGTGTAGTAGTGGTTCTTAATCTCGTAGGTCATCAACGAGTAGGCATCCTTGTAACCCACCTTCGACATCTTCTGTCCGTTGTAGGTTGGTACCTCCCACTTCTCGTCCCAGAGGAATACGCTCACATAGACATACTTGTTGGTCTTTTTGTTATCGGGGTCCTCGACCATCTTGGTGAATGTATCGTGGTACTCGCCTGGCTTGTAGACCTTCATCTGGTACGACTCCGAAAGGGTAGTGCCATCCGTAAACTTCGCTATGCCCGACTCGTCGAATGTCCAGTCGCGGTGCTTGTATTTAGGGGTTGGTGATTTGCCTGTGAGCTTGCCAGTCTGGTAGATTGTAGGCTTGAAATACCACGAGATATCGTCGCCATCAACCTCTACAACGGTGTAACCACGCGGTGTGCCATTTGCCTCCCACTCGTTTGTCCACAACTCGCCAGTCGAACGCGCTACGGTATGTACCTCGAGGTTCTTCAACTTCGACGACTCGGGGTAGACGTAGTTGAAGGTGGTGTGCGAGTGACCTGCCCACGCGTGTACCTTGTTGTACTTCGAGAAGAGGTTTGCGTAGTCGCTGCGGTGACCTGTTGCTCCGCTCGAACGGTCGCTCATAGAGGTCTGCATAAACATTGGCGAGTGCGCAGCCACCATAATTGTGGTCGAGAAATCGACGTATGCAAGGTCGTTCTGCAACCATTGCCAAATTTCGTCGGTCAAACCCTGATCGTAGGCGGTAAGTTCACCGTTACTCTCCTTCTTCATAATGAGGTTGTCCAACACGATGTAGTGCTGACGACCAATGTTGAACGAGTAGTATGTAGGTCCGAGCTTCGCCTCGAACGAACGACGACCTTCCGTATCGGTATTTGCAGTTTTGTCGTTGTCGTGGTTGCCGAGGATGTTAAACATCGGGAATTTCAAGGTTGACAATCCTGCGATGTAGTTGTCAAACAACGCCATATTCTCGTGTACGATGTCACCGAGCATCATACCATAGACGTTGCGGTCGGTGATTGTGGCACGCTTCTCGCGCATATCGCGGTAGAAGTCTTCGCATATCTCGAGCGAGTGGTAGGCGATGTTGTCGAAACCGGCACCGCTTGCGCGAGGCTGTGGGTCGGCACCTACGATAAGAGTGTAACGCTCGGGGTTATTGGTGATGGGATAGAACTCGAAGGTGTGTACCACCATATTCTTGGCTCTCTCCTCGTCAGTTACTCTGTGATAGAATATCGGCAGACCATTAGCGTCTGTCGGAGCCGAGTATCCCGAAGGAATACTTGCCATAATGAATTTCGTGCGCGAGAGGTCACTGTCGAGCTCGAAGTAACCATTTTTGTCGGTCTGCACGCACAGCAAACCGTCCGAGATAACCACACCTTCGATAGTGTTGTTACCATCGCCATAAACTATACCTTTGACGGTGATTTTGCCCGTAGGCTTATAGCCTCCGTTGTTAGTGTTGCCTCCATTGTTTCCACCACCATTGTCGGGTGTACACGCCAAGGCAAAAATAAGGGTTAATGCTGTAATGAAAAATCGTTTCATCGTCTTTATTTATAGCTATTAGCCGTTAGCCATTAGCTTTTAATAGTTTTCCGTTTTCCGTTTTTCGTTTTCCGTTCGAAAAAACGCCTCTGCCGAGTAGTCCGAAGACTACCCGACAAAGTGCGTAGAAGTAGATTAGTTACCGTCCCAGTAAGAGCAGTTCTCTACTACTGCATCGTACTCGGTACCGCCGTTGGTTACCAAGTTAGCGATGAAGTTCTCGTAGTTGCTGTTTGTGATAGCAGTACCCCAGATTGTACCACCGAACTTGCTGTTCTTGATAGTAGTTGTGTTCTCAGCCATACCTGCGATACCACCGTAGTATTCAACCTTGGTTGCATCCTGATTGTAGTGAGAGATAGTACCGAAGTATGCACAGTTGTCGATTGACGAAGTACCCTCCATTACACCTGCAATACCACCTGCACGGTATAATACCGAGCCGTTAATACCAGCAATCATATTAGCCTTTACAGTACAGTTTGTAATAGTACTATTTCGTACACCCGATGAGATACCACCAACAACACCCTGGAGGTTAGCATTGCCCTGAGGGTTGTAAATCTCGCCCTCAGTGAAAGTACATCCCGAAATAGTTGCGTTGCGAACAGAACCTGTAATACCACCTAAGCAACCACGCTGAGCATACAACTTACCTGTATTGCTACAATTTGTAATGGTCAAAGCACCAGCCTCAGTCAACCAACCGAAACCTCCGAGAATACCACCAGTAGAGCAAGGCTTGCTGCCTGCAGCATAACCATTGTTGTTGTAGAACCAGTTCTGCAAATTAGCAGTATTGTGGCAGTTTGTGATAGTAGCATCACCCTCAACAATATAACCTACGATACCACCGGTGTAGCAAGGATAACCATTACTTTTTGCATTACCTTTGTTCCAAGAGATAGGACAGTTGCTTGTTGAGTTGGTAATGGTGACACCACCCTTGAGTGCATAACCCAAGATACCACCCATTGCAGTCTCAACATACTTGTGTGCTGCGCTACCTGCTGTAACCTTGATGTAGTTGTTGCTCTCAACATTCTCGATATTCAAACCTTCAACAGTCGATGAACCGATAACACCACCGTGGCAGTGACGAAGTGCGTTTTTCGCAGTTGTGTAGTCGAGCTCGATATTAGCACCCTCGGTTGTACCCTTGATGGTCATAGGCTGGATTGTTGCACCTACATAACCACCAAACGATGCTGTACCGTAAGTTGCGCTGCTCTCAACATTACCGCCCTTGATAGTACCAAGGATAGAACCTGTGTCGTTAGTGAGGTCAACGATTGTAGTAGAACAGTTGTTCTCACCGATAAGACCACCGATGTAGAGTACACGAGCAGCACCAGTTGCCTCGATTACAACGTCTTTGCCATTAATATTGTTCTGGAACTCAACGTGCTCAACGCCTGAAACCTTGCTGACAAGACCTACGATACCGCCAATATAGAGCATCTTCAAAGAGGTAGTAGAGTTGATGCTACCGTAGTTAGCGCAATCGGTAATGTCGTTTACGGTCTGACCTGCGATACCACCAATATAGCCATAACGACCATCCGCATCACTAGTACGAGTAGGCAATGTATTGAAGTTGATATTAGCGTGGTTTGTGCAACGGCGAACATAAGCTGCTGAATTTTCTGAGCAACCTACGATACCACCAATCTGGTGGCAAACAGCCTCCATCTGTGTGGTGATAGTTGCTGCAGCGTCGTTAACGCAATCAGCGATGTTACCCTCAGCCTTACCTACGATACCGCCCATATATACATATGAGTCCCAATCCTCAGTGTCGCTCTCTGAGTTCTTTGCGCCATCCTCAGCGATAATCTTACCGTAGTTAGTACAATTCAAAACCTCTCCATCAGCATTTGAGATGTAACCTGTGATACCTGCAACGTGGAGTATCTTCTGGTCAACAGCGTAATCAGCAGCAATAGTGATATTACCGTGGTTAGTACACTCTCTAACACTACCAATAACAGTACGACCTACAAGACCGCCGATATAACCAGCTGTAGCCCAAGTGCCAACAACGCTGATGTTAGCGTAGTTGTGGCAGTTTACGAGGTTACCACGATGGTAGTTTACGAATGGAGCAAAGTAGCTATTCTCGGTAACAGCGTAGTTTGCAGTGAGAGTACACGATGCGTCGATAGTCAAGTTTGTAACCATAGAGCCACCGCCAGTGTAGGCGAACAATGGACGCGAAGTTACCCAATTCTTGATTGAGTGACCGTTACCCTCAAGGTAACCGTGCCAGTAGTTGGTTGTAGAACCTGTCAAGATGTTCAACTCAGAACCCTCAGCGAAAGTACAACCGATAGCCTCCCAAGCTGCGTTGGTAGTGTCGTCGAATACGATATCATCTGTGATATGTACAGCCAGTGGCTCAACACCAAAGTAGTCACCTGCATTGTAAGCCTTAGCAAAAGCAACGAGGTCTGCAGCGGTCTTAATCTCAACGCCGATGATTGTGCCTGTAGGAGCGAACTCGAGAACTGGCATAGCCTTAATCTCGCCCTTAGCGATAGTCATAGGCGCAGCCTTTACGTCCATAAAGTGACCAGCATCGTCAATCAAACGAACGCTAAGACCGCCAGCATACTCCTGTGCAGGAACTACTACGAATACCTCGATAGCCTGCTCAGCCGAGAGAGTCTTGCCAACGCTAGCAACCTTAACTTTGTCTGCATCGGCTGTTGAAGCACCAACGAGAGTCTCAGTCTGATAGTCAATAGTGAAATCACCTACCATCTGCTCGCCATTCACACCGCGAATCTCGACCTTGTTCAACTGGTGAACTGCGTGAGTGCTCTCTGCTGGGAGCTTAACCTGCAAGCGTACTACCGCTGCAAGGTGGTGCAATACGGCACTGCCCTCGCTTGCCAAGTAGCCAGCCATTGGGATGTCGTTGGTTGCGAGTGTTACGGTCGAAGCATCCTTGTATGCCTCGGCAGGGTAGAGGATAGAGTATGGATAAGCCAACTCTCCATCGAAAGTGAAGTTTGCCGAAGTGTGATCCTCGGTGCGCTCGATTGCGGTAGAAGCTACGCCATTTACTGCAATCTTGTCGTCGCTCGACCAGAAAACCTTGCGTGCGCCATCTACCAAGTCACCGAGATAGGTACGCGAATCCTCCAATCCTACGGTTACAGTTGTGCCACCTACTGGTGCTACAACCTCATTGTCCAAATCTTGTGTACAGCCTGCGAACATTACTACGGCGAGGGCTGCAACTGTTCTAAAAATTTTCTTCATACTTTTCTTTCGTTTTTAG
>JAZQWU010000166.1:0-2046 GCA_045632505.1 Alistipes sp.
CGTCGCAGGGAGATGGCCGGCAAGCAACCAAATGCAGGTCATAAGGCGTTGGCAGAGTTGGAGAAATATTTTGACGTAGAGATAGTTACGCAGAATATCGACAACCTTCACGAATTGGCGGGTTCGACCAAAATCACCCACCTCCACGGCGAGTTGACCAAGTTGCGTGGTCAGAGTGGCGATGACTATATCGTTGATATTGGTACGCGCGAGCAGACGCTCGAGGAGACCACTCCAGATGGCGATTTATTACGCCCACACATCGTATTTTTTGGCGAAGCCGTTCCGATGTTCGACAAGGCAAAGGAGTTGGTTCAGCAAGCCGATATGCTGATTATCGTGGGTACCTCGTTGGCGGTCTACCCTGCTGCATCGTTGGTCGGTTGGGTGAAGAACAACGATGTACCAATCTATGTGGTTGATCCATCGGTGCCGAAGATTCCATTCTTGCGCAACAAGGTCTTCCACAAGAAGGAGCGCGCTGCCATCGGACTTCCGAAGTTGGTAGCACAGTTAAAAGAATTTGCAGAGATTAATAAATTATAAAATAACAACACTATGAAATACGCAATTATCTCGACCGAAAAGGGCGATATGAAGGTGGAGCTCTACGAGAAGGAGACACCTATCACAGTAGAAAATTTTGTTAAGTTGGCGGAGTCGCGTTTCTATGACGGTTTAACCTTCCACCGCGTGATTCCTGAGTTCGTGATTCAGGGCGGTTGCCCTATCGGCAATGGCGCAGGTGGTCCAGGTTGGACAATCAAGTGCGAAACCGACGCTGAGCGTCAGTACCACGATCGCGGTGTGCTCTCGATGGCTCACCGAGGCAAGGACACCGGTGGCTCGCAGTTCTTTATCTGCCACAACCGTCGCAACACTCAGCACCTTGATGGCGTTCACACCTGCTTCGGCAAAGTTGTAGAGGGCGAGGATGTAATTGACGACATTCGCCCAGGCGACTTGATCTTCTCGGTAACAATCGTAGAGGAGTAGTCGACTCTCAAATAAAAAAAAGTCCTCGAAGTTCGAGGGCTTTTTTTATTTCAAAGGTAGTGCTTCGCTCTTGTAGCGCAGTGGCGTACCATCGAAAAGTATGACATCGACATCAACTCTCACGATTCCTCCACTCTTCTGCATCTTGATTTTACCCGCTTGTGGGCGACGGAATGGCGCATAGTAGCACTGTGGATCCTCGTAGACAATAATATAGTCGTCGTTGCAGTAGTAACGCTCCACATCCAACTCTTTGCCTAATAGCTCTCTCTTCACGCCAAATATCGCATTTGTCGTCAGATTCGACGGATCGGTCAATGGCGACAGCACAACCAAAAGCATATCCTCATTATCGTAGCTCTGCACCGAGTTTATAGGTATCTGTTCCTCTCCAAATTGGATAGTGCCATACTTACCTCCTTTATCCACTCCGCCTTCGTTGCTCTCAGCCGAACACCCCACCAACAAAAAGAGCGTTGCAAAAAGGGCTGCTATAAATGACAATTTTCTACTCAGCATACTACAACTATTTAACCTCAACTACACCTGTATAGTTGAATTTCACTTCGCTATTATTGAAGAAGTCCAACGCCAAATTGTTGGTCGCAGTGTCAAAGGTCGAGATTATTGTGCCCGAGTAGCCATTTGCTTTACTATATACGACTCCATTGTACTCTACGGTAAACCCTGCACTCTGCGAAAAGCCTCGTCCACCATCGCCACTATTAAAGAACTCCTTCGGAGCATTGAGTACTACGCTCTTACCACTCTCATTTGCTAACTCCAAGCTCCACACCGACTCGCCCTGTGTAAGCAGAGCCGAGGTTACGGCATACTCCGCACCCTTATAGTCGAAATAGTTTATCTTCTTCTCCGGAGCATAATCAACCGATAGACTCTTGCCCGCAAACTTGACAACATACTGCACACCCAACAACTTAACATTTATAGAGACATCGTATGTAGCATCGGCAGTCTTAGCGATTGTAAAGTCACCCGTAGCACCTCGCAGATAACCCGCCATAATCTCCACACTCTTCGAGCTTGAGA
>JAZQWU010000167.1:0-12592 GCA_045632505.1 Alistipes sp.
GTTCAACTCTTGCGAAGAGGATAAGTGGGGCTGGGATAATAAAGTGGTATTTTCGGCAGCCGGTGGCACCCAGGAGGTTGATGGCGATGAGGATATTTATACTCTCTCGATTGGAGATGGTAATGGCGACGAGAAGTCGGCTGTAGAGATTGCAGGACTTATGACTGTAACCTACGATTGGCTCACCGCATCGGCAGTAAAGAACACCGATGAGATAATTTTGGTTGCCGAGCCTAACAAGACAGGCAAGCAACGCAAATTGTATGTCTATGGAATGGTAAACAACAAATCGATAGATATCACAGTAGTTCAGGAGAAGTAAACTTAAAAACATTATAACGATTATGGAGATTAAAAGCACATTTGACCATATGAACATCAACGTTACCGATTTGGAGCGTAGTATGGCATTTTATGAGAAGGCACTCGGTTTGAAGGAGGTTAAGCGCAAGGAGGCATCGGACGGCTCGTTCATTCTCGTCTACTTGGGTGACGATAGCGGTAATTTCTTCTTGGAGCTCACTTGGTTGCGCGATAAGGAGGGTGCTTACGAGTTGGGTGACAACGAAACCCACCTATGCCTTCGTGTAGCAGGTGACTACGACGCAATTCGCGAGTACCACCGCGAGAATGGCTGGATTTGCTACGAGAACCACAAGATGGGCTTGTACTTTATCAACGATCCAGACGACTATTGGATTGAGGTTTTGCCAAAGAAGTAGAGAATGGAGAGAGAGATTGATTTGGCGATAGAGGTACTGCGCAAGGGCGGTATCATCCTCTATCCGACCGATACGGTGTGGGGCATTGGTTGCGACGCTACGAACGAGGAGGCTGTCTCAAAAATATACGCCTTGAAGCGTAGCGAGAACAAGCAAGCAATGATAGTGTTGTGCCGCGATGCCGATATGGTGGTGCGCTATGTAGATAAGGCTCCAGGCATCGCATTTGAGGTTATGGAGATGGCGACCAAGCCATTGACCTTGATTTTGCCAGGTGCTACGGGCTTGGCGAAGAATCTTATCCCCGAGGCGAAGACCTTGGGCGTGCGCGTGCCTAACCACGAGTTCTGCCACAAGTTGCTCCGCAAGTTCGGACGACCAATCGTTTCGACCTCGGCAAATATCTCGGGCGAGCCTACGCCACGCAGTGTGCGCGACATCGAGAAGGAGATTATCGAGGGGGTAGACTTTATGGTCAATCCGCGATTCCAAGGACGCCCTACAGGTCAGCCGAGTTCGATTATCGCCTTTGGCGAGGATAACGAGTTTAAGATTATCCGCGAGTAGGAACGCTTGACCGAGGCGTGAAGCGAATTACGCACAACATACCTATAAATATTAGTACCGCACCGACAATGTTGGTGCGGTCTATTATTGTCTGCCCACGCATAACCGCAAGCAAGGTGGCTATGATGGGCTGAATGTAGCGATAGAGTGCGGTGTGGGTAGGTGTCAGATGCTCCGAGCCATCGTAGAGCAGATATATCGGCAGCCACGAGCCGAGGAGTAGGATGTATCCAAGTTCGAGTAGAGCTGTTTGCGAAAATGCAGTAAAGGGGATGTGTGGCAACTCCGCGACGAGTAGTGGTAGGGCGAGCATCGAGCCGATGATGTAGTACCATCCCATCACCACCACCGTGCCGTGGCGACGGACTACGGGCGTGATAAGTACGGTGTTGGCGGCTATTGCCACTACGGCGCAGAGAATGAGCGAGTTGCCGTAACCTTCCTCGCCGTCGTTGACGAGCGAGCGACCACGATCGTAGAGTAGGGTGAGAACGCCAAGCAGGGCAATGAGTATGCCTGCGGCTTCGCCCTTGGTGGCGCGGCGCGACTCGACAATCATCGCTACGATGAGGGTGAATATAGGACCTATAGTGGTGATGGTCGAGGCATCAATCGGATTGGAGTAGGATGCGCCAGCGATAAGCAGATACCACCATCCGAAAACGACCAACAACGCCACAATGAAGATTGAGCCGAAGTCGTTGAGCGAGAGTGCGAGGAAGTTCGCCTTGCCGATGGCGAGCGGAGCGAATACGATGGTTGAGAAGAGCAGTTGCAGTGCGAAAAGTTGCTCGAACGAGAGGATGTCGCGCAACAACGATACGTAGAGCGAAAACGACACTCCGAAGAGTATGTTCGACACAATAAGGGCGATATTATAGCGGAACTCTCCCATAATATCGCCCTAAGGTGCAAAATGCGAGCCAATACGCTACATTATCCTACGGAAAATGGCGAGTGGGAAACGACGTACTGGTCGCATCCATAACCATATCTTTGCGAAGAAAAGGTGCAACGGAGAACAATCGACCGTGCCGTATATCTTGTCGCGCGTAACACGCTCTGTGCCATAGATATTGCCATCGCCCAAGAGTGTGACGTTTTCGTTGTCTATCGCGATTATGCGATGCACTACAAAGGCGTGACCCGCATCTGCCATAACTACGTTATACTTGCGTATATCCTCCTCGCGTATGGGGCGCAACGTGATGGTCGAGCCGCTGCGGAAGAAGGGTAGCATACTCTCGCCATTGACGGTGATGCGTATGGTAGAGCCCTCGAGCAACGTGTCGCGTGCGATAGAGAAGATTTCGCGGTTGGATATGGTACGTACCTTCTGCTCCATACTCTACTTTGCGAAGATGGTCGAATAGGATAACTCTGCCGCTGCAGCATCAGGTAGACACTCCAAGTGGTAGACTGGTGTGCAAGAGATGATGTCCGAAACGGCGTTGCAGATAGCATCCTGCAAGGTGCTATCGTAGGCGAAAGCCGGAGGGCACGAAGGAAGAACTGCGCCGATAGCGGCGAGAACTGGTAAGCGACGAATTTTGTTGTGCGGAGCTTGCGAGAGGCGCATCAATCCCTTGACTGGCACCGACTTATTGACATAGCAATGGGTCTTGCCGCTCCACGGTGAGCCGTAAACGATGCTCTTGCCGTCAATCATACGGATGATAGGGCTATCGTCATTCAGCAGTCGTGCACCCTCGATATTCTCGCGCCAGAGGCGTGTGTGGGTGCTCTTTCCAGTACCCGATTCGCCGAGGCAGAGCAGTGCTGCATCGTCCTTGACGATTACAGACGAGTGGATGGCAATCGCACCGAGCGGTGCGATGATGATGCCGAACATAATCCAGATGCCGAAACGTACCATCGAGGGGTCAGCCTCCTCGTAACTGCCAAGGTTGCTCTCTACGATGTTAGAGCCATCCTCCTTGATGAGAAGGAAACACTTGTCGTCGTGCTTCATCTCGAAGCGGTAGCCCGTAGCATATCGCGAAAGTTCGCCCGTAGCATACTCCTGCTCGAACTCGAACGTGTGAATAACCTTCGTAGTAGGGTAGAGCGACGCATCGGTCAGGCTCTCCATATTCAATACCATCGTAGGCTCGGCGGTGGTGTCGGCTTCAACCTCAAAGGGCTTGAAACCGCGCAGTCCGCACGCAGCGATGTCGCTATGCGCACCCACGGTACGAAGTAAAAAATCGGCTATTCTATAATCCATATTAGCTGTTTTGTTTTTCCAAAGTGATGATTCGGTCGCAGTAGCCCAACGAACTCTCGCGGTGTGCCACCACAACGATTGTGAGATTCTCGTCCGCTGAGGAGAGATGCTCGATTGCGCTATTGATGCTCTGCTCCGTAGCGTTGTCGAGCGAGGATGTTGCCTCGTCGAAGAAGAGAATGTCCGCCTGCTTGTAGAGGGCGCGAGCAATACCTATGCGCTGACGCTGACCTCCCGAGAGCAATGCTCCGCACTCGCCGATGCGAGTGTTTATGCCGTTTGGCAACGATGCTACAAACTCCTTGAGCGATGCCGCCTCGATAACCGAGTCGATGCGTTCCATATCAATCTCCTTCGCGTCGTAGCCAAAGGCGATATTCTCAACGATTGTGCTATCTGCCAAGAAAGTGTTTTGCGAGACGTAACCTATGCGATTCTGCCAACTGCGGTAGAGTGTCTCGTCGAGCAACTTGCCATCGACATAGATGCCACCCTCGGTTGGGGTGTGGAGACCGAGCAGGATGTTGAGTAGGGTAGTCTTACCTACGCCCGACTCGCCATTGATGCCCACCTTCTCGCCCTTGCGAATGGTGAGTGAAAGGTCGTGCAAGGTATCCTTCTCGCCATTCTCGAAGCGGAACGATAGGTTGCGCAACTCGATTGAATCTTCGAAAGCGATGGTGTTCATCTCGTTGTCGATGTAGACATCATCTGCGATATCTGCGGTGCTGAGAACATCTACCGTATAGCGGTTGTAGTGCAGTGCGCTCCACGCATTCATAATGTTGCGTGCCGAAGGCAAAAGACGAAATCCCGCTACGGCAAAGACTCCGAAGAGAATCTTCATATCGCCCGAGTCGAGGATTGCGCCCAAGCAGAGAAGTAGTGCCATACCCACCGCCAAGCCAATCTCGGTGAGGTTTTGAGGCAACATCGAGATTGTTGCGTTCTTCTGTCCTACCGAAATAATCGTGTTCAACTCCGTATCAAAGCGCGAGAGTTGGTGCGGAAAGGCGTTGTTAATCTGAATGTCGGCAAAGCCTCTGAATGTCTCAATTACATCGCGGTACTTGCGACGCTGAGCTTCGTTCTCGAGTGTACCATAGTCGTCGAGGCGATGGCGCATAAAGGTGAAGTAGAGCCACGCTACAGGGATGAAAACGCCGATTGCCAACAACGCTGCCTCCCACGAGTAGATGGCGATAGAGCCGAATATCATCAGCAGGAGCAATACCTCGCTTGCGAGGGTTGCTAGCGAACGCAAAATGCCGGTAATAAAGGTGTAGCACACTACATTTACATTGCGCGACAAAATGGCCGAATTCTCCCCCTTGATAAACTGCAAACCTCGCTTGAAGTAGCCGACAAACAATCGGCGCGAGAGGTAGCGGTAGAGCGAGTAGATGTAATCGCGCTCGATGCGATAGAGCAAGATGTTGGCGATGCTCTTCGCCACGATGAATAGCACGACCGCTACAGCCGTTGCGATGATGAAATGACTCTCGGCGGTGAATCCGCACGCCTCGTAGATGTTGTGTAGCAGTGTGTTAGAGTGGATGCTCTCCGAGTCGAGGATAAGGTATAATACTGGCAACAGAGCCGCCAAACCTACGAAATTTAGCAATGCTCTAACAAAGATTGTGAGCGAAACGCCTATGCCTTTCGCTCTGAAACTTTTCGGTATTATCTCCCAAATCTTCGATTTCATACGACAAATATATGACTATTTTTCGATATGCACAATCTTTTCTCTCGGAACATACCAAAGGTATCCCTTCACAGAGGTGAATCCCATACTGCGAACATTCTCGATATACTCCTTCATCTTATTGTGGTGGTCGTCGGTCTCTTTTCCGAACTTGTAGTCGACGATAACCGCCTCGTTGCCACGAGTCAATACGCGGTCAGGGCGTTTCGACGACTCCTTTGGTCGGATGATGTTGCGCTCGCGGTAGAGGTTGCTCCAACTGCCGTCAAACCACTCGCCAGCAACCGTATTGTCGAGCATCGAGGTAATCTTCTGCTTCAACTCTGCCACATCCTTGCTCTTGAGCGTTCCATCCTTCACCATATCCTCCAATGCGGTGTAGATATCCTCGCGAGTGATGGCGTTCTCGAATGCGCGGTGGAGGAGAATACCAGTGCTTCGCGGTGTGAGCTCCGCCTCCTCGTTCTCGAAGTATTTCGAAACCGAGGTGCGCAACTTAACCGATACTGGCGATGCGTTATACTCTTCGATAATCTCGCGCTCAATCACCTTCTCATCCTTCTTCTCTTTGCTCTCCTTTGGAGGCTCTGGACCATCGAATTCGCCGAGTTCGTAGTAGCGGTAGTTGCCCTTTTCGGCATTTTTCATCAATGAACCGAAGATGTCGGTAACCATCTTGTTGAGCAACCCTTCCTTTAGCCCCTTGTTAGGTATGAATATGTGAAGTTGCTCCTTGGCGCGAGTTGTTGCTACATAGAGCATATTCATACCATCGACGCTGCTATAAATCTCTTCGCGAATGCAATCCTCGGCAAAGAAGGTTGTTTTACTGTTTTTGTTGTATGGCACAGGGAATGCCTCGATGGCGGTAAGTGATGCACCATCTGCAGGCTTTGCCCAAACGATACTTCCAGGCTTTGGCTTCACGCTCCAATCGCACTGAGGAATGAAGATGACCTTATTCTCCAAACCCTTTGATTTGTGGATTGTAAGAATCTGTATTGCGCGGTCACTGCGCTCCACTCTGACTGAGAGAGTGTCGCACTTCTCCTTCCACCAAGTATCAAAGGTTGCGATGTCGGCAACCTTGCCGGTTGAGAAGCGTAAGATATTGTCGTGCAATGCTATTACATACGCAGTCTGCCCCCTCATTATATCGGCATAGCGTATTGTGATATGCTCGAAGGCATCCTCGGGTGACATCACGCTGATGGTGTCGAGGAACTTAGTCTCCTCCTCGGAGATGTCTGCTCCGAATTTGTTGCCGAGAGTCTGGTTGTAGAGTGCCAGCGAACTCTTATCGCTGCGATTGATGGCGAGGCGCATTGCAGCAATGATAAACTTCACTGCAGGTGAGATAGCAATCTTCAATGCCTCCTCGGTTGTGATTTCGAAATCCACAGGGAATTGACTGCGGTAGCGGAGCATCTCCTCGGCAATCTCCATCGCCTGCTTGTTTGTGCGAACTACGATGGTAATGTCGCAAGGTTTGAACTCCTTTTTCAACACCTCCCTTATGCGCTCGATGTAGAGTGGCATTCCGCTCTCTCCTTGCAGAATTTCCCCCTTTTGGATGTCAGCCTTGCCAGCGGCTATGTAGACATAACCTTGATTCTTGGTCTCGCGTTTTGCATCTTGGTGGAAGTCGCTATAGGCGTTGTTCAAAGTGTCGTATAACTCCTTGTATGTCTCGATGGTTATCAGTCCATTCTTGCGTGCATCTACGAGTATCTTGTTGAGTCGCTCGTTCTCGTTTGCTACGATAGATTTTTTGTTCGAGTCGACATTCTCCTTATCTTGAGGGGTGTAGAGCTGATTGTTGAACTCAACGATATTCCTAAGACTGCGCCAGTTGTATTTTAGTGGCTCACGATTACACTCTTTGAGATCCTTGTCAATCTGCTGGCCGAGAATGCGCCAGTCTCCACCACGCCAACGATAGATAGATTGCTTCACATCGCCCACGATAAGCACCGATCGGTCTTTCTCCTTTGCTTGCGACATAGAGTTGAGCAGCAGCGGAAGGAAGTTCTTCCACTCCTTGGCAGAGGTGTCCTGGAACTCGTCAATCATAAACTTTTCGAAGTAACCACCCACCTTTTCGTAGATGAATGGAGCATCCGTATCACCTATGAAGGTCGAAATGGTGTGCTTGGTCTCGGAGAGCAACATCGAATTCTCCTTCGAGCAGACCTCTTCAATATTATCGCTCAAGTCGCCAAGCAACGAGAAACTGCGGTATTGAAGCAAGAGAGTTTTAAGCGTATTATTGAGAGCCTCCACCTCTGCGAATTTATCGCATATCTCGCACCAAAGAGGTTGTAACACATTCTCTACGATAGGTATGAGATGTTGTGCTTTGTTGACTTTTCCTTTATAAAACCACTCTGTTGCAGAATTTGAGCATTGCTTCTTATTGGCGTCGGTAATCTCTTTTTTCCCGTTGGCAATTTCTGTGAAGAAGTTTCGGATTTTACTTTGGAAAAACTCAGACGAAGCATCGTACTTTTCTAGCAGTTCAACACCTCTCTTACCCAACTCCTTAGTAGGGTCTGACGTATTATCGACTAACTTCTTGAAGGCCTCGACATTCTCGTGTAACTTCTGCTTGTCGATGCGCGAGATAATCTCCTTGTTCGCCTCTTTGAAGAGTTCTTTCTCGAGCGAAGCGAGTGCGGTGCGGATGTTCCAGTTTGGTCTTGACTTATCTTTGACTTTTGTATTTGCGTCGTCTTTATTCTCGATGACATCATTCAGCAGACTTATCAACCAATCCTGCAACTCCTCATCTGTGGCCGCTTTCTCCAACAGCGCATTAACACTCTGGTCGAATATCGGCGCAGTGTCCAACTCGGTGGTGAAGTTCATATCGATGCCCAACTCGTGAACAAAAGCGCGCAGAATACGCTGGAAGAAGGTGTCGTTGGTCAAAATGGTAAAGTGCGAGTAGTCGTGCAAGATGCGTGAACGAATCTCATTGGCACGTTCGCGCAATGTCTGCTCGCTGAGCCCAGTCTCCTTGATGAGGTCGGCAAGGTGGTCACTCTTCTTGCCCGAGGCGAGCAGATGAATCTCCTCCAAAATTCGGGATTTCATCTCTTCGGTCGCCTTGTTGGTGAAGGTTACGGCAAGTATACGCTTGTAGAATGTCGGGTCGAAACGCTCTTTACCATCGTCTTGTAATCTGTCGCGGAGTACATCGTAGACATACTCGTGGGCGATACGATAGGTCTTTCCCGATCCAGCACTTGCGGGAACAATCTCAGCGGGTTTTATTATGGTTGTAGACATAGAATCTGCTAATTTTTTGTAAAGTTATAAATTCTGGATTAAAAAATTGCTTATTTCCAAAAAAAAGTTGTAACTTGCATACCTAAATTAGAAATTTTGTCGTCGTATGAAGAGGTTTTTCTTAATATTGATATCTTGTTTTGTTGCGTTTGTTGCCTCGGCACAAAATAACGCAACATCATTCACGTCGCCCTCTGCTCCCGAGCAGGCGGTGCCTATCGTGAAGACCGATTGGCTTCGTCCATTCAATAGCGTGAAGATTGACGGACCGATGAAGGTTGTCTTCACCCAGACCGATGCACCCGAGAGTGTTCGCATTATCTACGACACAAAGGGCAGTATCGATTCGAAGTTCAAGTTCGAGATTGATAAGAAGGGTACTCTCGTTGTGAGCGAGCGCCCCGACCCAAAGCGTACTGAATTGACCGAGGTGACCATCTACTATAACTCGTTGAGCGACATCAAGATTGCTCACGCGAAGGCGGAGTTTACCGAAAAGATTCAGCGCGACATCTTGGATTTGTCGGTGTCGGGTGGTGCTATCGTATCGCTCGAAATAGAGACTCTCGATGTGGCTATCGAGTGTACTGGACAGAGTCGTTTGTCGTTGACTGGCTCGACCAAGTACCTCACTATGCGAGCATCTACCGCAAAGATTGATTGCAGTGGACTCTCTACAGTATCGTCAACCATCGATGGCTCGAACTCAGCCGAGATTCGCTTGGTTGTTTCCGAGCGCCTCGAGGCTACAACCTCGACGGGCGCGAAGTTACTCTATAAGGGCCACCCTATAATCTTGCGCGACCACGCCGTAATCTTCGGAGGCGACATTATCAATATCAACTAATTTCCTATGGCTACTTTTATTGAAGAGGTTGCACTGCGACTCTACGAGAAATATGGTGATGAGTTGTCGTCGAAGATACTTGTGCTGCCATCAAAGCGCGCACGATTGTTCTTTGCCGAGGCTTTGTCGAAGATTGTGACACGCCCTATTTGGGAGCCGAACTACATCTCCATCGACGATTTGATGGGGGAGTTGTCGGGCTTGCGCAAGGCCGATAAACTGCGCCTCATAGCGGAGTTATTCAATGTCTATACGAAACATCGCAAAGAGACCTTCGACGAGTTCTATCACTGGGGTGAGATGCTCGTTTCGGACTTCGATATGGTTGACAAATATATGGTCAACGCATCGCAACTCTTCACTAATATCAGCGACTTGAAGGAGATAGAGTCGGACTTGAGTTATCTCGAGAAGGATCAGGTGGAGTTGATAAACCGCTTCTGGGGAACACTCAAGTATATCAATAATGACGAGTCGTCGGGTAAGAAGAGTCCGAAGGCGGAGTTCTTCTCGGTATGGCAGTTGCTTGAGTCTATTTATAACGATTTCCGCGCTGTTTTGCGCGACTCGAATCTCGGCTATACGGGAATGATATACCGCGAGGCGGTCGAAAAGTTGGAGCGAGGCGAGGCTTCGTTGTCGGAGAGCGACAAGTATGTCTTCATCGGCTTCAATGCCTTGTCCGAGTGCGAGAAGAGGTTGCTGAAACATCTGCAAACTCGTGGACAGGCGGAGTTCTATTCGGACTACGATCTCTACTATCAAAAGAATGAGTACCAAGAGGCGGGAATGTTTATCCGCAAGAATATAGAGATGTTCCCTTGCGAGGAGGGCATTACGCACGATAACTTCAAAAATATTGCTTCAATAGATGTCATCTCCACTTCGTCAAATGTGGCACAGTGCCAGGTCGTTGCCGACATCTTGGAGAAGATTGCCGCAGAGAGTAAAGATGGCAAAATCGATAAGGATACCGCCATTGTCCTAACGGACGAGAATTTGCTGATGCCGTTGCTCTATGCCATTCCAGAGAAGTTTAAGGTGGCACGCGAGGAGGCGGATGGCGAGGTGAAGGAGGCGACCTCCATAAATGTTACGATGGGACTCCCTCTTCGTAACACCCTTACCTACTCCTTTATCGAGCGATTGTTCGATTTGCAGAATCGCGCCGATGTGAACAAGGCGGGCGAGGATATATTCTATTATGCCGATGTGGATGGTCTGCTTGCGCACCCATATCTCAACGATGTGAATAGCGAGGTATACTCTAAATTGCGTGCCGATATCGTGAAGAAGAGACTCTTCCGTGTTACCCGTTCACAACTCTCGGCTACACCTCTGTTGGAGACTATTTTCCGCAGAGTTGAGGATTGGCAGTCATTGTCGAAGTATCTGCAGGAGGTACTCGACCATATCGCTGGCGCGGCATACGAAGGCGAGGAGGCGGCATTCCGTTCGGAGTTCCTCGCATTGGCCGCTGAGTCTTTGATTAAGTTGGAGAATATTGTTGAGGATTGCGGTATCGATGTATCGGTGCAGGTCTATCGTTCGCTTGTTCGTCGCCACCTCCAATCCGAGAAGGTACCATTTACGGGTGAACCATTGTCGGGCTTGCAGATTATGGGTATTCTCGAAACCCGAAACCTCGACTTCAAGAATGTTATCCTGCTCTCGATGACCGATAGCAACTTCCCAGGTAGCAGAGCTACCGATAAGTCGTTCTTGCCATATAGCTTGCGCTTCGGCTTCAATATCCCTACGGCGGAGCATCACGAAGGTGTCTATGCCTACTACTTCTATCGCCTTATCCAGCGAGCGCATAAACTATATATGATATACTCTTCGGCTGCCGACGATAAGAGTACGGGCGAGCCGAGCCGATATATCCGACAGATAGAGTATGAGACAGACTTCAAGATTAAATTCAAGAATGTGGGCGTTAAGGTTGCTGTTTCGGACAACCAGCCTATCGTGGGGGAGAAGAGCGATGAGGTCTACGAAAAGTTGCTGAGATACACTCGTGACAAAGAACTCTCGCCTACGGCATTTTCGACATATGTCAAGTGTCCGTTCTCGTTCTATCTGAAGTATCTTGAGGGGTTGTATGTCGAGGACGAATTGGAGGAGGATGTAGATAATCTCATCTTCGGAAATATCTTCCACGAGGCGGCAGATAAGCTCTATAAGCAGATGCTAAGAGATACTGACCCTAAGAGACGCCTCGAGGAGTTGCTCGAAAGTGGTGAGGTGGAGCGTTGCTTGGATAATGCCATTGGTAAGGTCTATTTCAGCGATAAGACAGGCTTGCATCACGAACTGAGTGGCGAGTTGCATATCGTTCGCAATATGGTGCTTCAATTCTTGAAGGATAATCTCTTCGAGTACGATAAAGCGCACCCTGACTTTAGCGTTATGAATACCGAGTATGTTCTCAATATGGGCGTGCCGATTGAGGCAAATGGCGAGAAGCTGAAGGTGAAGTTCGAGGGTCGTGCCGACCGCGTCGATTCGCTCAATAATGGATTGTTGCGCGTTATCGACTACAAGACCGGCAAGATGGAGCTTAGTATGGAGAACTTGGACGATATATTCGACAACGAGGATAAGAACAGCAACAAGTCGAATATCATCAACACACTCCTCTATGCGATGATGCTCCGTAAGATGGAGGGCCGCGATGTACGACCAGAGTTGTACTATATCGGCTATATGAAAGCGCCAGATTTTGACCCAATGTTGACGGGTGATGAGACGTTGCTGGGCAGTGATAAAAAACTTGCGTGTTATTCGCAGATTGCCGATAAGTTCGAGGAGAAGGTGACGCAGAAGTTGACTGAGATGTTCGACCGCGAGACTCCGTTCAAACAGCGCGAGGGCGAGAAGGGCTGTAAGTACTGCGACTTCTTGAGCATCTGCAACAAGAAAATATCGGACTGGTCAGACTAAAAAACGGAAAACGGAAAACTTAGAGCCAAGCATTGCGCTTGGCTCTTTTTGTTGTCATAAGGGATATTAAAGCTGATTAAAGGCTGTTAAGGGTTATTAAGGTTTTTTCTCTAATCACCCCTAACGACTCTAACGCCCCTATAAAAAAACACCCACCACCGATTCGAACGGCGGCAGCAGGTTTGAGCAGACCGAGCAGAGGCAGTACAATCGGAGATTGTTTGGGTTTGACTAATAATGACTGAAAATTTATTTTCAAAGACAATTATTAGTCAAAGACAAGA
>JAZQWU010000168.1:0-7492 GCA_045632505.1 Alistipes sp.
CTATTTAATATACGCTTCGTGCGAATGGTCGGTCATAACACTTGTGTCGCGTATGAATAGATTGTCGAATACACCTTTGCCGCCACTCTTGTCGCACTCGAGGATTTTGTTCTCCTTCGCGGCGTTATGTCTTCCAAAGCCCGCAACCAAACCTCTTACACAGGCGTTGAATGCTCCGTCTGCCTTGAATACAAGGTGCTTTGAGCCTCGCTTCGAGTACCAGTAGGCAAAGCAGTTTGTGTAACTACTGCGACGACTTCTTGTGATGCGGAATGCAGTGGCAAATTCGTCACTATAGCAGAAGTCGTAGTAGTTGTTTCCCGACTCATCCACAAAACCGCAGCTTGAGGCATACTCGGCATTACGACTATAATACAATGGGTGGATGTTGCGCAACGAATTTGCTCCTGACCTGATGATGACACCGATGTGAACACCTCCGATGCGCATATTTGTGAGGGTGTTGTCGTAACCCTCAATAAGTACGCCAACCGACTGTGGCGATTCGCAACCCGTGATGTTCACTCCGCTGATATCGCAATCGGACGAGCCGCTATTTACTCCTCGCTTGATGTGAAGACCGAGCAGTGCATTCTTTATCGAGCAATTGCGCACTACAGTTTCGCGACCGCCATCTATCGAGATTGCCTTTGCTACTCCGTTGCAGTCGATAATACCACCTTCGAAGTAGTAGTTGCTACCTGGCACTTTGATATTGTTGGCTTTGTCTTTTGCGCCCAATCGAATCATTGCCTCGTCGTGCGACCACCCTTCGGTTGCGCGAATAATTGCGTATGCCGAGAGCGAGATTGATACACTCTTTGTCGGCTCGGACGAGGTCAGTATCGGCTTTGATATGATATACTCGCCATCTGGAAAGAAGATTGTGCGATTGGGATTCTCGTCGATGATGCGTTGCAGGGCATCACTCACATCGCCCGAACGCCACTCCTTTGCCTTGATATGGTCGGTTGCAACCACATAACCCTGCTTGTTGCGTGCCGACGAGGGCAACACCATCAAAAACGCAATAACTATTGCGATACCTTTTATAACTCTATTCACTATTTCGCTATTTTGATTTTACATCCATATTGCTTTGTCTTGTCGAAGGTGAGCGTATATGTGCTACCTGCGTAGTCGAACGACAAAATTACACTCTCCTTGCCATCCTCGCACTTTGTCTTTGGTAGCGACTGCAACGACTCATCGCCCACCTGAAGAATGTGGAGGAAATAGTCCTTCTCGGCACTCTTCTTTGGCGATATCTCCACGCGCCACTGGCCGAATAGAGGGTGATCGTTGCCTGCCTTTCGGTTTACAACGTGAACTTGGCTTCGATCCTCCTTCTTCGGGTCGGGTAGTGGCCAATTCTTGCCGTCCGACCAGAACTGTTTGCCCTCGCCTCCAATCTTACTGATGACCGCCTTTTGAGGCAGGAGTGTGCGACAAATCGACTTGCCACCCTGCGATACCTCTGCGAATTCGTTGCCCTTAATTGTCGGTTCGGCGGCGGTGTGATAGAGCCACTTTTTAGGGTAGCTGGATTTGTCCGATACTACGCGGTCGAAGATTACGAAGATATCGGGTGCACACCACACGAACTCTCGAACAACTTGCTCCGCTTTTGATTCGTGATAGCACTTTGTGGCATCTGAGGCAATATAAACATAATCGGCCCCCTCCTCGTATGATAACAACTTGCCATCTACTCTGTTGCACTGACCGCCATCGTTTGGTACGGGAGTGTCGGCATCCTCATTTGCAGCAGCTGCACCCCAATAGTGCGGCATCTCCTCGCCCGGCATTCGTATCGTTACGCAGTTGTGAGCTACGGTGCGAGCGTAGTAGTGCGAGAGATGCAAGCCCGGCTGTGGTCGTGTGCCCGAGTCGAGTGCGCGGTAACCGTGCTTATAGATGATGAAGTTGTTGATGTCGAAATGCTGATGATGGTTACTAAGTCGTTCGGTTAGGAATACTGCATAGGTGTCGTTATCGCCCTGCCCCGAACGCATATATATTTGGCCGAGAGTATCGAAATAGATAGACTTATTGTTTGATGTGGTCGAGACTACATCCTCGCTACGAGCGAAATGGAACTTGTTCAGCAATGGTATAAAGGTCATTCGCACCGAACGCTCCTTGGCGTTGTAACGCGATAATAGCTCCCCTGCCCACTCTATGAGTTCGGGGTGATTCTTGCCGAAGAGATTTGCAATGGTCTTGATGTGAATTACGATGTTGCCACTTGGCAATCCGTTGGTTATGTGGTTCGCATCGCCAATGCCGAACTCCTTATTGTCGGGCAGTCGAATCCAATCCATATAACGCAGATATCCAATCATATACTCCATCTGTGGTGTGATATCTATGCCCATTGCCGAACGGAAGGTGTAGATGAAGTCGTACTCGGCATAAGGGTAGTAGCCGAGTCCGTAGCCGATAGTGCCTGAGCTGCAACCGCCATTTTTGCCGAGTAACTTGGCACGATGTTCCGCCATCTTCTGGTGGAGGTCGTAGCCGTTGTAGAGCATTCTTTTGCACTCCTTGTCGTTGATACCTTCGTGTATAAAGGTCAAACCGATATACCATGGCAACATAGAAGAGCCGTATAACCCTGAGTTGTAACCGCTCGGATTTTCGCGATAACGCTTTTCGCGGTAACCCGAACCGTGCCAAGCCACATTGTAGGTGGCGTAGTATAGCTCGCGTCCCATCTTTTCGCGCTCTTCGGCGGAGAGGTCGTTGTATATCCAGTCGTAGGCGCAGAGTGTGGAAAGTACGGGGAATGCGAACCACGTGATGTTGAGGTCGTTTGCTACGCGTAGCTTGTAATAGTCGATCAACTTGTATAACAGCGACTTCGTAAAGTCAAGGTACTTCTCCTCCTTGGTGATGAGCCACAACATTGCAGCCTCCGATACTCGTTCGCCATAGCGGTCATTCTGGGTATTCTCTCCCGTGCGAGATAATGGATTTTTGAAGACAATCTCTTGACCTATGAGCTTGTCAATCTGTCTCTTCATTGTGCGGAAACAGTAATTCTCGTAGCTGTTGGCAGCTTTTGTAATCTGCGGTATATCCTCCGCAGTGAGGAACATTCGCGGATGGTCGGTGCGAATTTGCTTCATCCACTCGTAGTCGCCAATCTTTGGCTGTGCCGAGACAGATGCCGATATCGCCACTATAATAGCAAGCAGCGTCAACTTTAGGAGTTTCATTTCGTCGTTTTTTGAATCTTTATATTGCAAATGTACTATTTTTTACCTAAATTTGCAATAATATGAACTATTGAGATTTATGACATTGTTTGAAAACTTTACACCCTGGGCGTTTTTTGTCGATTTAGGACTTATATCGTTGCTACTGCTCGTTGGTCAAATTCTGCGAGCAAAGGTGCAGTTGATTCAGCAACTTTTCATTCCACCGAGCCTTATTGCGGGTCTGTTGGGTTTGGCATTCGGACCTAATGGTCTTGGATGGTTGCCATTCTCAAATGAATTGGGAACATATGCCGCAATCCTTATCGCAATAGTCTTTGCTGCGTTGCCATTCTCGTCGGAGAGCAAACCGCTGAAGGAGGTTGTCCGCACCGCAGGACCGATGTGGGCGTATGCTCAGTTGGGAATGTTGTTGCAGTGGGGTATAGTGGGCTTGATTGGATTGTTCGTCATCAAGGCTATATGGCCTCACTTGCACGATGCCTTCGGTATTATGCTCCCTACGGGATTCTATGGCGGACACGGTACGGCGGCAGCTATCGGCTCGGCATTCGAGGGCTTGAACTGGGAGGATGCTCGAAGCCTCGGTATGATGACTGCTACCTTGGGTGTTATTATGGCAATCGCTGGCGGACTTATTTTTGTTAAGTGGGCTACACGCAACAAGCAGACCGCCTTTATTGCCGACTTCGAGGAGTTGCCAGACGAACTCCGAAGCGGACTCGTGCCTACCGAGAAGCGTACCTCTATCGGCTCGGCTACCACCTCGTCAATATCTATCGACTCGCTGACCTACCACACCGCGTTGGTCTGCGTCTCGGCATTGATTGGCTACCTCTGTAGTCGTGGTATCAAGAGTCACTTCCCGATGCTCGAGTTGCCAGTGTTCAGCTGTGCATTCATTGTGAGCTTGTTGCTCAAGCGCGTACTCGACTTGACTAAGATTTCGGAGTATGTATGTCCGCAGACGACTGTCCGCATCGGTAGTATGGCTACCGATCTGCTTGTCGCTTTCGGTGTGGCTTCAATCAAGTTGAGCGTAATCGTGAAGTATGCCGCTCCGCTCATCGTATTGGTGGTGCTGGGAACGATAGTAACAATCTTTATCACCTTCTACTTCGGTCGCAGACTCTCCAAAACTTATTGGTTCGAACGCACCATCTTTGCGTGGGGTTGGTGGACAGGCACAATGGCTATGGGTATTGCGTTGTTGCGCATCGTAGACCCTAAGTTGTCGAGCAAGGCGATGGACGATTACGCGTTGGCATACCTGCCTATTGCACCACTCGAGATAGCATTGATAACCTTCGCACCGATTCTCTTCGCGAATGGTATGGGCGTGTGGTTGCTGGTGGGCTGTTTGGCACTCGCTGCTATCACCATCCTTATCGCGTGGTTTATGAAGTGGTTTGTGCCGCGCAAGCGATAGTAGAATTTTGCGGATTCTATAATTTTTACTATATTTGCAAATAATATAAAACCTATATAAGATGAAACTTTTGTTTATTGGCGGTCTTGGTATCACCGAAATTGTAATTATCGCACTTATCGTTTTGCTCCTTTTTGGAGGTAAGAAGATTCCTGAGTTGATGAAAGGCCTCGGCAAGGGCGTTCGCTCGTTCAAGGAGGGCATCAACGAGGTTAAGGACGAAATCTCTATCAAGGACGACGAGGAGAAATAGGCGGAGTAGGTGACGGTCTATGAGTAGCGAGAAAGAAGAACTCACATTCTGGGATCACCTCGACGAATTGCGAAGCACACTTGTAAGAATTATAGGTGTGACTCTGCTATTTGGTGTTGCAGCGTTCTGCTTTAAGAGTCTGCTCTTCGATGTGGTGCTTGCACCCACCGAGAGCAATTTTGCGACATATCGTCTGCTCAACTACTTGGCATCAATTACGGGAGCAACCTCCGAATCCTTTTCGGTGGAGTTGATAAACATCTCGCTGGCACAACAGTTCATCATCCATATGAAGACCGCCCTATATGCGGGTCTACTGTGTGCCTCGCCCTATATCTTGTACGCGCTGATGCAGTTTGTCTCGCCTGCGTTGTATGGTGCGGAGAAACGCTACGTCTACCGCTTTGTAGGTAGTGGCTACGTTATGTTTATGCTCGGAGTACTGCTCTGCTACTTCCTTGTATTTCCGCTTACATTCCGATTTTTGGCAACCTATCAGGTGGCTGGCGATGTTGCCAATATGATATCGCTCGACTCTTATATCTCGACATTGCTTGGTATGAGCCTTATGCTCGGCGTGGTGTTCGAGATGCCAGTGCTGTGTTGGTTGTTTGCAAAGTTGGGCTTCTTGAAGGCTTCGTTTATGCAGAACTACCGCAAGCACGCCGTGGTGGTGATTCTGATTGTTGCTGCCATTATTACCCCAACCTCCGACGCTATTACACTCTCGTTGGTGAGTGTGCCGATGTGGCTCTTGTATGAGCTGAGCGTCAAGGTGGTGGCGAAAGTAGAAAAGAGTAAAAATTAGATACTATGACAAAGATTTCAAGACGACTGTTTTTGAAGAAGGCAACCGCAGCATTGGCAGCTGTGGCTGTAGCTCCAAGCCTCACATCGTGTTTGAGCGATGAGGAGAGCCGCAAGGTGCGACGAATTGCCCCCGTAGCTGGCAAGTACGACGTTGTGGTTGTGGGTGGTGGCCCTGCGGGATTTATCGCAGCCATCGCTGCGGCGCGCAAGGGCGCAAAGGTGGCAATCATCGAGCGTTACGGCTTCTTCGGCGGTATGGCGACCATTGGCTACGTTGCTCCGATAAGCGTATTCGCTTTGAAGAATGAGTTGGTTATTGGCGGTATTCCGTGGGAGTTTGTCAAGCGACTCGAGTCTATGGGCGGAGCTTTCATCGAGTGGCCAAAGGCAAATATCGACTTTGATATTGAACTCTATAAACTCTGCTGCCAGCGTATGATTTTGGAGGCGGGTATCGACATCTATACTCACTCGGCAATGGTTGGTTGCGAGATGGAGGGCAACAAGATTGATTCGGTAATCATCGAGAATAAGAATGGTCTTGAGACTCTCATTTCGAAGGTCTTTATCGACTGTACGGGCGATGGCGACTTGGCTCATATGGCGGAGGTGCCGATGCAGCCAAACCCAGATGGCGAGGTGCAACCGTCGTCGTTCTGCTTCATCCTCTCGGGCGTAGATACCAAGAGCGAGTTGCTCAACAAGTGTATGTACCACAACGGAATCAATGGACCAAGCCAGTGCAAGCCAGTGCGCGAGAAGTTGTTGGCGATGAAGGCTGCGGGCGTAGATTTGCCAGACTTCGGCGGCCCTTGGTTTAATAATGTTATGCACGAGGGTAGTGTAGCGGTGAATATCACTCGCCGGGCTGCCGACTCGACCAATAATCGTAACTTCAGCGCAGTGGAGTGCCAGTTGCGCGAGGATATCTTCACCTTCACGAAGGTGTTGAAGGAGAGCTTCAAGGAGTTTAAGGATTGCTATGTTGCCTCTACCGCACCACAGGCTGGTATTCGCGAGTCGCGCCGTATCCTCGGTGTGCACACCGTAACGGCTGACGAGTATGTAAATGCTGTTCGTTACGAGGATAGCATCTCGCGCGGTATCCATCCGATTGACCTCCACGCAAGCAAGGGTACACACCAGCACCGCGTAGACTTGACCAAGCCTGCGTATGTGCCATATCGCGCCTTGATTGCACCTAATTATCCGAACTTGCTCGTTGCAGGTCGTTGCATCTCTACCGACCGCCAGGCTCTCGCCTCGTTGCGCGTTATGGCATCGTGTATGGGAACTGGTCAGGCTGCAGGTGCTGCCGCTGCTATGGCTGTAGCAAACAACCAGGCAGTGCAGGATATTAATACTGCCGAGTTGGTTGGAACTCTCAAGGAGTGGGGTGCGGTATTATAAATTGAAATTTAAGCAGCGATAGCTGCGTTGCATTTCGATAAGCCACTTGCTTACATACGCTCAAGTATGCTGCGCAGTGGCTCTCTTATGCGCCTTACTCTCATCAGCTTAAATTCCAATTTATGGTGCAGAGAGTAAGCGCAGAATACAAAATTGAGAATTAATATTTATTAACTGTCAATTGTCAATTATCAATTATCAATTAAAAAAGCAAGGTGTCTGTTCCCGAAGGAAAGACACCTCTTTTTGTTGAAAGTCGCAGTGCTACTACTCTGCCTTTGGTGCAGCGTGACGACGCTCCTTGATGCGAGCCTTCTTACCAGTAAGCTCACGGAAGTAGTAGATACGAGCACGGCGAACAACACCATA
>JAZQWU010000169.1:0-24128 GCA_045632505.1 Alistipes sp.
CGGTAAACCGCTATATAATATAGGTAGAATCACAAAACCTAACTACGATGTCTATCATATAGGCATCGAACAAGATAATGGCGATGTGATGTATAGTTCGGCTGGTTGGGGTGGATATCACCACTTCTAGTGGCTACTCAATAATAAACACCTGCTCACCTTTGCCCTGCATAAAGTATTTCTCGCGGGCATAACGCTCCAGGAACTCATCGTTCTTGAGATTCTCGAGAATCAAACTATCACGCTGAATACTCGCTTTATAGAGCGCCTTCTCCTTGTTGAGTTGACGAATCTCTATCGAGTTGCTAATCAACGATACAAGAGGGCGTAAAATAAGCACCGCACCCAGCAAGACAACCGCAGCAACGGTTATGCGCCAAGCATACTCCTTGCCTTTAGAGATTGTCTCTCCGATATAACGCTCTACATCCCTCTTTAATTTCATACCTCGCAGATATTAAGGTATTCTCATATATTTGTGGCTCTGGATGGAGATGCTCCACTGCGGATTGCTCTTGGCATACTCCACAAGCATAGGCATCACCTCCTCGGCAACGCTCCACTCTGGCTGGAGGAAGAGCAAGCAATCCTTACCAACCTTTGCAGCGCACTCCACTGCCCACTTCAAATCATCCTCCGACTGAATGATGACCTTCAACTCGTTGGCGCGACCATAAGCCTCCTCCAGCGGAGCAGACTTGCGCTTTGGTGAGAGACACACCCAATCGAACACGCCCGAGAATGAGTGCGAACCCGATGTTTCGAGGAAGATTGCCAAACCACGCTCCTTGAGCGACTGAGTAAGGAAATCGAGAGGGTAGAGCAACGGTTCACCACCAGTGATGACGATAGACTGCGCAGCGCACGCTACGGCACGCTCAACAATCTCCTCGATGGGGGTTGGCGGATACATACGCGGATTCCACGTGTACTTGGCATCGCACCAAGCGCATCCTACATCGCAACCACCAAGGCGAATAAAATAGGCGGGCTTTCCTGTATGAAAGCCCTCGCCTTGAATTGTATAAAAATCTTCTACGAGCGGCAACTTGCGACCGCCCTCCAAAACTTCGTTATTAGTCATTCGCTAAAACGTAAATATCTTTGAGGTTGCGACCAAGCTGATCGTAGTCAAGACCATATCCAACAATAAACTCGTTGCCGATATTCATTGCGCAATACTTGATTGGAATATCGTAGAGATATTTCTCTGGTTTGAAGAAGAGGGTACAGACCTCAACCGAACGAGGGTTGAGCGACTTGAGATAGTTGATCATATAGTTGATGCTGTGACCAGTCTCAACAATATCCTCAACGATGATGATGTCGCGACCTTCGATATCGAAGTCGACACCAAGTTTCTGCTTAACCTCGCCAGTAGACTGTGTTCCCGAGTAAGACGAAACCTGAACAAAGGTAATCTCGTTGTTGAATGTTGTCTTGCGCACAAGGTCGGCAAGGAACATATATGAACCACTCAACACGCCTACAAAGATAGGTGCTTTGTCGGTAGATGCGTAGTCTGCGTTTACTCGTTCCGCAACCTTTGTAACGGCCTTGTCAATCTCCTCGGCTGGTATCATTACCTCAAAGTTCTTGTCGTGAAGTGTAACTCTCTCTTTCATTGTGAAATGTAAAATTTATTTAATATGCAAAGATAGTGATTCTATTCCAATTATAGATATAGTTCTATGCAATTTTTTCAATTTGACGATAAATATCTCTCAATCTGTCTGCCATAAAGTATTGCAACACGAGGCGGAAGATGATGTAAAGTAAGAATGCAAACCACAAAGCATTGTTGCCAATGAGAGGCAGTAGAGCATAATATACGCCGAAAAATATGACCGTAGCCCACGCCATCGAATTGCGCATTGCTCGAGTAAGGGTTGCTCCGGCATATACTCCGTCGAGCATAAATGGCATAGCGGCGAAGAGCGGAATCACCACAATCCAACCTATATACTCCTTGGCAGTCGCCAAGACATTTGCAACCTCCTGCTCCGATGCGTTGCCGAGGAAGAAGGTGAATAACCACTCCCAACCTGCGAGGTACGCCGTAATAGCAATCGCTGCAGTGGCGAAAGTCCACACCACACAATAACGCAAGCACTTCTTCAACGATGCTAGGTCTTTTGCGCCGATGAAGCGACCCGTCATCGCCTCAGCAGCGTATGCAAAGCCATCGTTCATATAGGAGAAGAGCATTAAAAGCTGCATCAATGTGGTGTTTACGGCCAAAATCGCTGCATCGCCCATTCGTGCCGAGGCTGCAGTGAAGAAGGTGTAGACACCTACGTTGCAGAAGGTGCGCACGATAATGTCACCATTGACCTTGAAGAATCGTTTCATTGACGAGAAATCCAACACCTCGCGCAACACGATTTTGCGCATCGTCTTGCGGAAGTAGATAAAAATCAATACCGAAGCCAGCACAAGACCAATCCACTGCGATACGACCGAGGCGTAGGCTATACCCACGATGCCCATATCGAACGAGTAGACAAACCACCAACCAAAGATGATGTGGAGTCCGTTTACCGTAATCGAAACCGCCATCGGTATCACGCCATTCTGCATACCGACAAACCAGCCGTAGAGTCCAAATAACAAGATTCCCGCAGGTACGGCCCAGATGCGTGCAAAGAAGTACTCTGCCACGACATTATCTCCGCCCATAAGCCATAGTGACAATTCGCCAAGTGGACGTTGAAATATCAATACCAACGCGCTCAATCCCAGCGATATAACCACGGCACGTACCAACATTGCGGTAGTTTCGTGGAAGTCGCCTGCTCCGAAGGCTTGCGCGGTCAGACCGCTTGTGCCCATACGTATGAACGAGCAGTTCCAATAGATGAAGTTGAAGATTGACACTCCGAGTGCCAACGCGCCTATAATCTCGGCAGAGCCGCTCCACGTTCCGACAATGCCAGTCGAAACCAATCCCATCAACGGAACGGTGATGTTTGATATAATATTAGGTATCGCTATGCGGAAAATCTCTTTATTCATTGTTTGACGTTATTTCTGAGGTACGATTTCAACCTTCAACGCACACTTGGTGCTTGGTGCCATATCCACCGAGAAACCTACGCGCGAGCCCTTGTTTTTCACGTCGTACCAGTTGCCCGAGTTGTTATCCTTGATATATGCCTTTGCGTTCTTTGGTGCAACCACGCGCAAGATTACCTCCTTGCCATTCTGCTTGAGCGAGATGGTGTGGTCGTCGATAATCTCTGCCTTGGCAAAGGTGCACATATTCCAGCGCACGTTGCAGTTGATGTTCTGATTCACGAGTTTGTCGATGCAAGTCACCTTGTCGTTATTGTCGATATAGATTGTGCGGAATACGCTCGACATATCGATAAACAACGACGAGAGGTCGAACTCTGCTCCGTGAATCTTCTTCTTATCAATAACCTTCGTCATCGGAACTCGACCTTTGTATTGGTGGAGTTGCTCGTTGATGGTGAGGGTGTTGTGCGAATAGTTGCCAAGACGATATACCTGCCAACGCTGCGAGTTTTGACCCTTCTTCCAGATGCCAATGCCCTTCGACTCGAGCGAGTGGTAATCCTGACTACCCAACTCTGCAGCCCAGCGAACGCCGCCCCATTCGTAGATGAACGAGCCGCCATCCATATGCGCGTGGCTATTCATCGCGCTACCGCCCTTTACGCCAAGGTAGCTATCCTCCTTCGATGCGAATCCGCTACGATAGAGGAATACAGGTTGCTCGCCGTGACCGTACCAACACTTCTCCTTGATAGGTTTGATATCTTTGGTGTTGCATCGCGAAGCGAACAACATTGCAATTGGCGTATGACGACCAATTCCGCGAACACGCTCCTCATTCAAAATCATCTTTCGGTCTTGCCATACGAGCGTCATATCGCCGGTTTCAAGGGCAAACCAGTAGAGTAGAGGGTTCACCATATTCATCGGATTGCCGCAATCAGAGAAGTTGTATGTTGCACCCGTTGGTGTCATCATAAAGTTCATAAACTTTGCTGACTCTAAGAAGCCAGGAGCTTTCTCCAAGTCGCAACTTGTGCCGAGTGCGGTACGTAATGATTCAATAAGCATCACCTCGTACCACGTTCCATACTCCCAGTAGCCAAACCCTTCAGGATAGACGCCATCGGGACCATACGCTTGTTGTGCCTTAGGGTTACCTGCCAAAGCCTCAGCAATAACCTTCTGCGCCTCCTCAGGGACTCTCTCATAGACAGCCAACGCACCCATTACCAATCCACCATTGCAAACCTGATTCCAGTTATTGTGCGAACGCGACCACCATCTCTTCTTATCCGAAGCACGCAAACCCTTCTCGATAATTGCATCCTCTATAATCTTCTTGCTCTCGGGTGAAAGCCAGTCGTAGAGCCAGTCGTAGCCGATAGCCAACGCGGTTGTCATCTCGCCCACATCGAGGAAGTGCGACGGATTCCAGCTGACAAAATCTGCAGCTGCAAGCATCTCCTTCTCGGCGCGACGAGCATAAAAATCCTCTCCGCTGATGAGATACATATACGAGCAGAAGCAAACACGCTCCAACACCGCACGGCAACGTCCCAACAATCGCTTGCCGACCATTCTGTATCGGGTAGGCTCGGCTGGGATAAGCTCGTTGGTACGACTCTCGATAATGTCGTGCACGATGCGCAAAGGTTCGTCGGTTGCAATCTTCTGCTTAACAGCCTCGATGTCGCCCTTTTTCAGAATGAGGCGAGGGTGCTGCGCCAACTTCGAATAGTCGAGCGATGGTTGCGCCATAGCCGAAACGGCTAATAATGTGGCGATTAATGTCAATAGTTTTTTCATCTGCGTATAGATTAAAAAAGACGAATGTTACTTCGTCAATTTATTGTAGATTTTGATACATACCCACGCATCCGTAGCTGCATACATCTGCTGCTGAGGTGTTAGTTGCTTTGCTGCCCAGTTGCTCAGGCGTTGAGCCTTTGATACCTTCTTGCCCAGCACGATGCCCGAAATCTTGCGCAGACTCTTGTTCTCGATTCCGTACTTACCGACCTCGTTCTGCAAATCGATAAAACCGCGTGCCGTAAAGTGGCGCAGTTTGTTCAACGCCGAGATGTCGTTGCGGACATCTGCTCCGATTTTGGTAATCTTCTCGTTCGACAATATATATATGATTTCGCGCGAGAGGGGGAGTTTGTTGAGTCGAATCAGGTAGCAACACTCCTGGGTAGACAGCTGCAAGAGTGCGACATTATTGGTCACACCCGCCTGGAACGAAGGTCGCGTTTCGGTATCGAAACCGATGATGCTCTGCTTGGAGAGATCCTTACACGCTTTTGCGAGCGCATCCGCGGTCTCTACGACCACGATGCGCCCGTCAAAGTGTATTGCCTCCAAAGCGGAAACCTCTTCGTTGGATATGCTTGCTACATACTCCATTTTTTTAATTGATAATCTGTGTGGATGTTTAATTCTCAATCCTCAATTTTCAATTCTCAATTATCTTTTCTGCTGTGCCTCTGCCTGCTTCATCAACTCCTCATAGCGCTGCTGGAAGCGAGACTTCTTGCCCTTGTTGTTCCTTACGCGAGCAGTCATCTTGGCACGAATGGTATCATCGTTCAAAGTGAAACGGATAACTGTAGTCTGCACGATGGTGATGAGGTTCGAGAGGAGGTAGTAGTAGCAAAGACCACTCGCATAGTCATTGAACCAGAACAACATCATCGCTGGCATCATATATACAGTCATAAACTTCATACCCGCCATCTGTGGCTGAGCCGAGCCCTGCTGCTTGTAGTTCATATACGAATATACGAACATCACGATGGTCATCAACAAACAGAACAACGAAACGTGGTCGCCATAGAACGGAATGTTGAATGGAAGGTCGAGGATGCTATCGTACGACGAGAGGTCATCGCTCCACAAGAACGACTTACCACGCAACTCAATACTTGCAGGGAAGAAGCGGAACATTGCAATGAGGATTGGCATCTGAATCAACATTGGCAAGCAGCCACCCATAGGGCTGATACCCGCCTTGTTATAGAGAGCCATCATCTCCTGCTGCTTCTTCATTGCATCCTCCTGACGTGGATACTTAGCGTTCAAAGCATCAATCTCAGGCTTGATTACGCGCATCTTCGCAGTCGAGAGGTAGCTCTTGTAGGTAAGAGGGAAGATTACCAACTTCACGAGCAAAGTGAGGAGGAAGATAATCAAACCAAACGATGCGATATACTTCTGCAAGAAGTCGAATACTGGAATTACAACCCAACGGCTAACATATGTAGAGAATACCCAACCGAGTGGAATGATGCGCTCCATCTCGAGCGAGCGACCGTTGTTGTCGGTCAACTTCTTCAACCAAGAGAACTTGTTAGGACCCAAGTAGAACGAGAAGTCGTAGTGCGAAGTCTGCGGAGTGTAGTCCACCGACGACACCATTGCAAAGTCTTTCATATATCCCGACTTAGCCTCGGCGGTGGTGTACGACACCTGTGGCTGGCGCAAAGTGGTAGAGCGACCAATCAAAGCCGACGAGAAGAACTGTTGCTTGAACGACACCCAATCAACCGAAGCGGCAACTTCCTTGTTCTTGATTGACTCCGAGATACCCAAATCCTCAACATCTGCCTCACCTGGGAAGTGATATACGAGGGTAGTATACATATTCTCATTTTTGAAGCTACGCTCGTTCTGGTACGAACGGTTGCGCCACTCAACTGCGATGCTCTTCTGGTTTGCCATCATTGGAGCAAGGTCGTTGAGCTTAACCTCAAAGTCTACCAAGTAGTCTCGCTCTGGCTTCTGCTCGTTGTAGATGGTGTAGATGTGCTCGATTGAACCCTCGCCAATAGGCAAACGCATTGTTACGATACTCTTATCAGCAAGTTTCTCCACTGGCAACAACTCGAAGTTGCGATATGCAGTCGAAACCTCAACATTGCGAAGCTCCTCCTTCAAGTAGTATGACATATTGAAGAATGCCGACTCGGGAGCAAAGAGGTGAACGAGTTCGTTGCGCTCCTCCTTTGGTGCATACTTGGTGTAATCTTTCAAGGTTACATCTATAATCTGAGCACCGAGGGTCGAGAATCGTACCTGCATAACATCGTTCTCAACGACAACTTCCTCAACCTTCTCGGCATCGCTATACAACTTTGAAGAGTTCTCCTCCTTCTTGGTCTTGGTAGTACCGCTTGCGCTATCTACCTGCTGCTCGGCTGGAGTGTCAAGAGCCTTAGATGCCTGCTCGGCAAACTGCTCAATCTGCGCAGCGGTCTGCTGCTCCTGCTGTTTCTGTGCCTGGAAATTCGCGTAGAACATATAACCCACGAATACCAGAGTCATAAGGACAAAGCCTATAATCGTACTTTTGTTCTCTTTCATCTTTTGTTTTTATTGTTAATGAATCTCTAAATATTTCTGATTTACTCCTGTGAATCAATCAACTTGACACGCTCGATAATGTCTGCCATATCGCGCTTTGCCTTAGCAATCTTCTCCTCGACTGCGGCAATCATCGCCTCGGCACCCTTCGACTTAGCGAAGAAACCAATATTGTTTTCCAAGGTCTGAATCTCCTGCTCGAGCTGCTTTACGCGGTTGTACAACTTCTCGCGCTCAGAACGGAGTTGCTTGCCACCAGCATCACGCATCGAAGCCACTCTATCCTTGAAACGGCTCATCTGCTGCTCGCGATCGGCACCACGCACCGCTGCAAACAACTTATCCAATACCGCCTTATACTGCTTCTGCAACTCATCCTTGTGACGGATAGGCACAAAGCCAATATCGCTCCAACGACGCTGGAACGCCTTGATATCCTCGAACGACTTCACTGTCGCCTGCGCCATCTCCTCGAGGAGAGCCTTCTTGGCAGCAAGGTTTGCCGAGTACTCGTTATCTACCGACGAGAAGTGCTGAGACTTGCGCTCGAAGAACTTATCACAAGCGGCACGGAAGCGCTTCCATACTGCATCTGCATATTTACGAGACACGGCACCTGACTTCTTCCACTCAGCCTGAAGAGCCAACAACTCCTCGGTTGCCTTTGCCCAATCGGTACGCTCGACGATAGCCTCGGCACGCTCGCAAAGAGCATTCTTAATCTCCAAGTTCTTCGCCATATCATCCTTTGCCTCGGCATAGAATGCGTGCTTCACCTCGAAGAACTTATCGCACGCGGCACGGAAACGATCGTAAACCTTGTTGTTATCCTTCTTTGGAGCAAAGCCGATAGTGCGCCACTCAGCCTGAATAGCCTGTACGCGCTCGCTCACCTTATTCCACGCCTTGTGCGCTGTAGGGGCATCGGCAATCATCTTCTCAATCTCATCGCAGAGAGCCGACTTGCGCTCGAAGTTATGAACTTGCTCAGCCTTGATACCCTCGAAATGCTCCTGGTGACGACGATTGATTGTGGTCGAAGCGTTCTTGAATCGCTCCCACAAAGACTCCTTATGCTCAACGGCAACTGGACCAATCTCGCGCCACTCCTCGTGCAACTTCTGCAACTTGTGGAACGCCTCGACAATGCTTGTCGCCTCGGTCAATGCCTCAGCCTGCTCGCACAACGAGGTCTTTGCCTCGAGGTTACGCTTCCAATCGAGGTCGCGCAACTCCTTGTTAATCTTCACATAGTCGTAGAAGTTCTCGATGTGGAGGTTATAGGTCTCGTACAAATCGCTAACACGCGACTGCGGAACCTGTCCGATATTACGCCAACGAGCCTGAAGGTCGTGGAACTTTGCGAAGGTTGAGTTGAGAGTCTCCTCCGAGTCAACGAGCTGCTTCAACTCCTCGATAATCTCCAACTTCGCCTTATAGTTATCCTCCTTCTCTTTATCTGAGAGGGCGGTAGCCTCGTCGCGCTTAGTGCGGTAGATGTTGTACAACTCCTTGAAGCGAACTTCCGCCTCGTCGGTCTGCGGTTTGTATTCTGCATCTGCGCCATTCTCCACGATGAAAGCCTTACGACGTGCATCCATATCTGCGCGGTGTAATTTATAGAAAGCCACCTTCAAAGCCTCGACCTCGTTGCGCAACTCTGCAGAAGGTTCCTCCGAAACCTTCTCTGCAAGGCGAGAGAGAACCCCCTCCTTGTCGAGTGCGGCAATATCGCAAACAACCGACTCTGGTGCCTCAACCTCCGACACAACGGCAGTCTGCTCATCGTTTACCTGTGAATCAAAATCTGTCATAACATTCTGCTCCTCTACGGGAACTTCGATAGTAGTTTTGGTAGCCATAATATGCTCTGTTTAGTTTTACACTTTATACCTTATATGGTATAACCCGACAAAGATACGAATAAAAACTGAAAACCGAAAACGAAAAACGAAAACTTTATAAAAAGTTTGGTGCAAAATATGTATCTTTGCCGTATGAAATTGCAAAACAAGATTTTCAAGAAGCGAGATGTATCGATATGGCTTGCGCTGATACCATTGGCAGTGTTGGTGGCTATGCTTGCCCTCGTCATAAAAGTGTTCGGCTCGGATGCCATCGAGGGTGGCAGTCAAATATCGTTATTGGTAGCATCGTCGGTTGCTGCGCTCATCTCTGTGACATTATGCCACTGCAAGTGGAGCACCCTCGAACGCGCCATAACCGCAAATATCCACACCTCGTCGTCAGCGATTATCATATTGTTGCTCATCGGCGCAATCGCAGGAACGTGGATGTTGAGTGGAGTAGTGCCGACCTTGATGTACTACGGATTACACATTATCCACCCGAAAATTTTCCTTGCTGTTGCGTGCATTATCTGCGCCATAGTTGCCGTTGTTACAGGTAGTTCGTGGACTACAATTGCAACTATCGGAGTGGCACTTATGGGTATTGGCGAGGCACAAGGATTTTCGGAGGGATGGATTGCTGGAGCAATCATCTCGGGTGCATATTTCGGCGATAAAGTTTCGGCACTTTCGGACACGACAGTGCTCGCTTCGTCAACGGTAAGAGTGCCTCTTTTCGAGCATATCAAATATATGACTCTCACCACCGGACCTTCGTTTATAATCGCGCTTCTCGTATTCGCCGCAGTGAGTTTTTTCCACTCGGCAGATAGCGCAATTCAGGTGGCAGAGTTATCGGAAACATTGCAAAATACATTCAACATTTCGGTGTGGTTGCTCATCGTACCTGCCGTTACTATATTTTTGATATCCAAGCGTTTGCCAGCACTCGTCACACTCTTCATCTCGGTGGTAATGGCGTGCATTGCGATGGTTGTAGCACAGCCCGAAATAGTTCGCACAATTGGCGGCGAAGGAGACTTCGCAACCTTCCGCGCACTGCTGACCGTCTGCTCGACTTCGACCTCGATTGATACGGGAAATGCGATGATTAACGAACTGGTTGCAACCTCGGGAATGCAGGGTATGCTGAACACCATTTGGCTCGTTTTGTGTGCGATGTGTTTCGGTGGAGTAATGTCGGGTAGCGGAATGTTGTCGGCAATCACTTTATTGTTCGCGAAGTTCGTATATCGCACCGCAAGTGTCGTGGCCTCGACCTTAGCAACGGGCATCTTCGCAAACCTCATCACCGCAGACCAATACATCTCTATTATTATTACGGGCAACACCTTCAGCGAGCTATACGAGAAGCGAGGATTGGAGGGGCGATTGCTGAGTCGTTCGGTAGAGGATGCCGCAACGGTAACCTCGGTGCTTGTACCTTGGAATTCGTGCGGTATGACACAGTCTACCGTATTAGGCGTATCGACATTGACCTATCTTCCATATTGCATATTCAACCTTTTGAGTCCTATCGTATCGTTGTTAATGGCGATTGTAGGCTACAAAATCGTTCGCAAGGAGAAGACACCAGCAACGGAGTAGAGTCGCATCTTTGGTTTGATTTTTGTTTTATTCGGTTGTGCATAAACCAATAAAACAAAAGTTATGAAAAAGATTTTACTCTCCATCTCTGCATTGGGCTTAGCTATTGGTGCTACGGCTCAATCATCCTCTGCACCGACCACGAATGCGGTGCTAGTATCGCAGACTCGCAACGGCAACACCATCGTGTCGCGTTACAAAATCCCACACAACGAAGGCAAGCAAGCCTCGTTCGATGTCCATTACGTCATCAACAAATCCAATGTCGTGCCATCCTACTCGGACAATCCCGAGCAGATGGAGGATTTAAAGGATTTTATGCAACAGACGCAGGATTCGACGATGCACATCTCCGCCATTCACATCGTAGGTTACGCCTCACCCGATGGCAACACCGAGCAGAATGACACCCTCGCATCGCACCGAGCGCAGTCTCTCTATCAATATGCGGTGAACAACTACCATCCAAACAAGAAGATTGACACTACGCACAAAACCTTCCTTTGGAGCGATTGCGTCAAGGCGGTGGAGCAGTCTATAATTCCACACAAGGAGTCGGTGCTGGACATTCTCACCTCGAACAACCGCACCGAGAAGCAGAAAGAGGCAGCCTTGCGCCAGATGAAGGAGGCGTGGCGATACCTTGCTGCCAACATTCTGCCACAGATGCGTTATGCCGACATCGAGTTCGATTATGGCGTTGACGAGTTCTTCACCAAGACCACCACTGTGGAACCGACCGATACAACAATGTCAACGCAGACCTCAACACAACCCGAAGTGGTAGTGGACGAGGAGGTAGGAATCATAGTGGCGGTGCCATCGCACGACGATAAGGAAAGTCACAAGGATAGGCGCAACGAGCGCAAGGCGAAAAAGCAGGGCGTCGTAGGCGAATACGAGGTGGTATATTGGTAGAAAAGTGGTAAAAAGCGGTGCCAAAAGATAAAAAAGTTCAAAAATCTTTGGAGATTATTCATTTATTCTTATCTTTGTGGTGTGAAAAATCTAAAAAATACAAAATAAAGAGAGAATTATGGCAAATTTGAGATTTTTGAAGAAAGAGATTGACTATCGTCTCGAGGAGTTGGTATTTGATTGCGATATGACAATTTACTTCCGTCCAGACAAGGAGCAGGAGATCTTCGCAATTATGCAGGAGGGTGTTGAGCTTCGCAACGAGCTTTACCACAAGGCTAACAATCCTACCGAGCCAAAGAACGCTTCGCTCGTACGCAAGTACTACGCAGCTTTCCGCAACGAGATGGTAGAGGGCTACGGCAAATTGTTCGAGAAGTTGAGCGCATTGCACGACTAATCTCATCAATTCAAATCGACCTACAAGGCGCAATGATACCCATTGCGCCTTAATTTTAATAAAAGAGAGAACTATATGCGAATCCTCGTAGTTGATGACGAGGTGGATATCCGCGAGTTTATCCACTACAACCTCACCAAAGAGGGATATAATGTTACCTGCGCATCGAATGGTCGCGAGGCTATTGATGTCGCGCTGGAGTTTCGTCCACATCTTGTGCTGATGGATATGATGATGCCCGAGATGGATGGACAAGAGACGTGCCGTCAGCTCCGCGCAAACCCTACGACAGCAAAGGCGATGATTGTATTTCTCTCGGCGGTATGCGAGGAGGATAGCTTGGTGGGATGCTACGAGGCTGGAGCTGATGACTACATCACCAAGCCCGTAAGTATGAAGGTACTCTGCTCGCGAGTGGGTGCAATCTGCAAGCGCATAGAGAGCGGAGATAGGGTAGTACTCCCTAACTCTCAACGACTTATCGAGGAACGTCATAGTTTCATCACAAAGAGTGGCGACGAGGTACGCCTTGCGACAAAGGAGTTCGAGATATTGAAACTTCTCCTATCCGAATCACGCATATTCTCGCGCGAAGAGATTTTCGATGCAGTATGGGGCGCTGGTGTGGTTGTTGGTTCGCGCACGCTGGATGTCCATATTCGCCACCTACGCAGCAAGATAGGCGAAGAGCATATCTCCACCTGCAAAGGAGTTGGTTTCTCCTATATAGATTAGCCTAAAATAGAAAGTTGGCAGAGGCGTAGAAGGTACGCGGATAGGCGTACATATAGCGCGATGCCTGGCGATTGTAGATATATTCGCCTGCGAGTTTATATCGTTGAAGACGAGAAGATTCGTAGGCGTTTTCTATTATATCCGTCGCACCCAGCAAGTTGCGTACACCTACACGAAAGACAAGACGGCTACGCTGATGTTTATCCTCGAATCGTGGCGCAGCGGCGGTGCTATAAATTCGCTTGCTCAAGCGACTCAAATAGAGGCTCTTCGACAGCGACAAATCGATTGTAAAGGCATCACGCAGACGCTCTTGCGCACGAAGAGCAGAGTATCGCTCCGCAGATGAGGCGATATTCAGGATGCGATTTGTACGCATCAATGCCGATGGTTCGATATAGCGCAAACCCGCATAGTTGGCATTGACATTCGCGCTCCAGCCTCTATTATAATAGGAGAGTCCTGTCGTAATTGCCACCTGTGGAGCATTGCCGAGCGAGAGGCCTTTGGTATGGCTTTCTACGCGGTCGGCAAGGAGAAGGTTTGTTGTGTCGGTGTAGATGGAGACAAGCGCGTTGCTCGCATACTTACATCTGCCAATCATAGCCGCTGCAGTTGCGCGAAAATGGTCAGCAAAGAGATACTTTGACTCAACTTCCAATCCATAGCAGAGAGTATTTATTCTGCTCGTCACAACATCGGCATACTCGCCCGACAAATCGTCGTAGATATGGCGTACCTGAGTGTCGTTCAACTCCGACGTTAGGAAGAGGGTTGTGCTGAGTGCAACATTCTGTCTTTGAAAGGTATAGCACACCTCACCGCCATAGGATGTGCGTAGCGATGGGTTGTCAATTATGCGATTGTTGTACTGGCTCTGCAAGAACATATCCTCCTCGTCGCAAGGGGCTGCCTCGGTAGATAGCGTCGCCTTGATGAAATGGTTGTCGGCAAGAAGATATCCCGCCGAAATGCGGAACTGATATGGCGAGAGATTTATGCTCTGCGATGCTCCAAACGAGTTCCGAGCAAAGAGTTCTTTGCGGTAGAATCCGCAACGCGAAATATCGCAATAACCGACCTTAGCAACGGCATCCACATTGACTCGTTCGGTAGAGTAGTGATAGGTCGCAAAGGCAGAAATAGTGTATCTACGAATTGCATAGTCATACCCGTAGCAATCGCCCTCCTCGATACGGCGATTAGGTGTTGCGAGGTTATTCTGCAAAAAGTTGCCGAAGGTATCGTCATCGAGCAAGAAGTAGTCCAAATCGACGAGATACTTAGCGCCCAGCAAATCGCACATCTGCTTGTAGTTGCGATAGTTAGCAACACTCGCCTCAATGCCATAGGAGAGTATTCCCTTCTCAAGCGCAGTGGTTGCGCCACCACGAAATGAGGCGTTTAGAGTTCGTCTTACGCGGTCGGAAATGGCATAGGTTGCCTCGTCTCCATTCAGGCGATTGGTAGCAATAAGGCGGTCGAAATCAATCTGTGTATAGCGCGCATCATCACTTCGCCAAGCATTCTCGGTCGCGACAGCGACATCCTCCTCGTCGTTGAAATAACTCGGCATATAACGATAGTTGTCGGGCAGAGGCGTCTGCACATCAAACCACTCAAGCGAACTATATTTTTGGATGCCAGCAGTTAAGGAGGCGGTGAGATTGAGCGTGGTGCGCTCGGTCAAATCTCTATCGAAACCGACAAACAGAGTAGGCAAGAAGTTGCGTCTTATGCGAGCATTGCGCACCTTGCCATCCTGAAAGCCCCACGATGGATTGTAGAGGTTATCGCCCGTCAAGCGGAATGCCTCCATCGTAGATGCTTGGCGAGAACTACGCATCGAAGGTTTGGCGAAGAGGGCGAAGGATAGCGACTGCCTGTCACCCCATCTTTTCGATGCTACCATATTCAGTTCCAACGAATTACCGAAGACTCCCTCAACGTGCAAATCGCGGCCTGTACGCACCGAAATGTTGGTTGCCAACGACCAATCATTCTTCAGTTTATGCGTAGTGACAAGCGAAAGTGAGTAGGGCATATTGCGCGACGAAAAGGCTACACCAACCGAGGTGCGATTCTCGCGCAGTGTGTCTATTGTGAGGTTTGTCTCCGAAGCGGAGTGGTGCGCCTTGAGTTGCAATGCGCGAATGGAACTTCCGCTTACAAATGGAACCTCCAAACCATTGAGGCGCGTTACGGATTTATAGTGCGATTTTCCGCGTCTGGCGAAGCGGATGGCCGAGAAGTTATAGTCGAGGGCGCGAGTCGAAAAATCGCGGTCAAGAATAAACTTCGCAACCTCAACCGAGTCGGGATCGGGCGCGGTCAACTCCTCGACACTTTCAAAGCGCTTATAGTATCTAAAATCATAGAGGTCGAACTCCTGCGCGGAGAGACCTCTATAACCTATAAGAAATAGTGCGACAAGTATGTAGCGGAAGCCTCGCATTATTCGTGGAGTGCCTCCCACAACATATCCTTCAATCGCTGGATATTCAATCCTGCAACCGACGATATGAATACCGACTTGATACCCTCTGGCAAGTGCGCCTTCATCTCCTCAATCAACTCATCATCAAGCATATCACACTTGGTGATTGCCAAGATGCGGTTCTTGTCGAGGAGTTCAGGGTTGTACTGCGTAAGCTCGCCGAGGAGGATTTCGTAATCCTTCTGAATATCGTCGCTATCTGCTGGAATCATAAAGAGCAAACTCGAGTTACGCTCGATATGACGCAAGAAACGAGTACCCAAGCCTTTACCCTCGTGAGCGCCCTCGATAATACCTGGAATATCCGCCATTACAAACGAGTGACCATCGCGTACCTCAACGATACCGAGGTTTGGCTCCAAGGTGGTAAATGCGTAGTTTGCAATCTTTGGCTTCGCTGCCGAAACAACCGAAAGCAAGGTACTCTTACCAGCGTTAGGGAATCCAACCAAACCAACATCTGCCAACACCTTCAACTCGAGGATGAATGCGCCCTCTGCGCCCTCCTCGCCTGGTTGTGCATACTGCGGCACCTGGTTTGTAGCGGTGCGGAAGTGCCAGTTACCCAAGCCTCCACGACCACCCTTGAGGAGAACGAGTTGCTCTCCGTGCTCTGTCACCTCGCCCACAACCTCGGTGTAGGTTTCGCCAGTCTCCTCATCGGTAAATACCTGCTTTGCCACAGTGCCGAGTGGTACAGGGATGATAATATCCTTTGCATCCTTACCGTGTGAGCGTGCGCCCGAACCACATTCGCCATCCTCGGCGAACTGGTGACGCTGATACTTGAGGTGAATAAGGGTCCAATACTGCTGGTCGCCCTGCAAAATGATAGAGCCACCCTTACCACCATCTCCGCCATCGGGACCACCGAAAGCGACGAACTTCTCACGACGGAAGTGCTTTGAACCTGCTCCTCCGTGTCCCGAGCGAGCAAATATCTTTACATAGTCTACAAAATTCGATCCTGCCATATAAATCTCTGTGCTTTTAGCAGAAAAATCGTTCTGATTGGTAAATTTTGCACTTTACTTGCGTCGTAAATGCTCACATAGGTCTACTATGCTGCGCTTTCCGCCACTGCGTAATGCACAAAATTTCCTCAATCACCTCCGATTTTGAATAAATGGAATTTTTAATTCTTAATCTTTAATCCTTTAATTGTCAGTTGTCAACTATCAATTGTCAATTAGAAATTACATTCGCTCTGGTACGTCGATACCCAACAAGCGCATCGAGCGGTTGATAATGCGAGCAACCTGCTGTGCCAACTGCAAACGCATCTTCTTCACAGCCTCATTCTCCTCGCGGAGGATTGAGTGGTCGTGATAGTAGCCGTTGAAGGTCTTACACAACTCATAGGTGTAGGCTGCGATAATCGAAGGTGCAAACGCCTCACCAGCAGCTGCAACGGTAGCAGGGTAGTCGTTCAACATCTTAATCAACGAAACCTCCTCTGGTAACAACTCACAAGCAATATTCTCGCCCTCAAATGCGATGCCCTGCTCAGCAGCCTTGCGGAGTACAGAGCAGATACGAGCGTGGGTATACTGAATGAATGGACCGGTATTTCCGTTGAAGTCAATCGACTCGCGAGGATCGAACAACATTGTCTTCTTAGGATCAACCTTGAGGATAAAGTACTTCAACGCGCCCAAGCCGACCATCGAAGAGATTGCTGTTGCCTCCTCCTCGGCGCAACCGTCCAACTTGCCCAACTCCTGCGACATCTCGCGTGCAGTATTAATCATAGCCTCGCACAAGTCGTCAGCATCTACGACAGTACCCTCACGAGACTTCATCTTACCCTCTGGCAACTCAACCATTCCGTATGAGAGGTGGAAGATATCGTCGCTCCAATCATAGCCCAACTTCTTGAGAATGAGTTTCAACACCTGGAAGTGGTAGTTCTGCTCGTTACCTACGACGTAGATAATGCCGTTCAACGCATTCTGCTCGAAACGCTGCAAAGCAGTGCCGAGGTCCTGAGTCATATACACCGATGTGCCATCGCCACGAAGCAACAACTTCTGATCCAAGCCGTCAGCCTCGAGGTCAATCCACACCGAGCCATCCTCCTTGCGGAAGAAGATACCCTTTGCCAAGCCATCCTCAACGAGGCCCTTACCGAGAATATAGGTCTGCGACTCGTAGTACACCTTGTCGAAATCAACGCCGAGGGTCTTGTAGGTTACATCAAAACCATCGTAAACCCAGCCGTTCATCTTCTCCCAAAGTGCGCGAACCTCTGCATCCTTAGCCTCCCACTTGCGGAGCATCTCCTGCGCCTCGAGAAGAATTGGAGCCTGCTTCTTAGCCTCATCCTCGCTCATACCGCCAGCAACCAACTCCTTAATCTCAGCCTTGTAGTGCTTGTCGAACTCAACGTAGTAGTCGCCTACGAGGTGGTCACCCTTCTTGCCAGTAGACTCTGGGGTAGCACCCTCGCCGTAGCGCAACCAAGCAACCATCGACTTACAGATGTGGATACCACGGTCGTTCACGAGGTTTGCCTTGATTACGTTGTGGCCGTTCGCCTTGAGAATCTGCGCTACCGAGTAACCCAAGAGGTTGTTACGGATGTGGCCGAGGTGGAGTGGCTTGTTGGTGTTAGGAGACGAGTACTCAATCATAATGGTACGACCTGTCGAAGGTGCATTGCCATAGTTCTCGTCTGCCACCATATTCTCGAAGCGATTCACCCAGAAGCTCTTCTTGAGCGAAATATTCAAGAAGCCCTTAACGACATTGTATGACTCAATGTGAAATGCCCTCTCGAGCAATACCTCACCAATCTCGGTAGCTACTGCCTCAGGCGATTTGCGAGCCATCTTCACAAGTGGGAATACCACCAAAGTATAGTCGCCCTCGAACTCCTTGCGAGTCTTCTGCAACTGAATCTGCGAATAATCAACTTGTCCGTAGAGATAAGATACAACAGCGTGTACCTGCTCCAACATAAACTGTTCTACACTCATTTTCAAAGAAATTTTTCAATTATTTACTATTGGGCGCAAAGATACAAATAAAATTGAAAATTGACAATTGAAAATTGACAATTAAGAAATAAAAGTTAAATCTCCTTCGATTTTCAAAAAATGCCAATCATTACAAACAAAAAAATAGGCTCACGCCTATTTTTTGAAGATGAAGAATACTGCCAGGACGAGGCAGATAAAGCCAGCGAAGTGATTCCAGCGCAGGGCTTCGTTCTTCATTATGAGTTGCACCACAATCGCGAAGACGGTGAGCGAGACAACCTCTTGGATAACTTTAAGTTCCCAAATATTGAAAGGACCACCATAGAGTTCGCTACCGATGCGGTTGGCAGGAATCATAAAGCAATACTCGAAGAATGCCACCAACCAGCTGATAAATATCACGGCCACCAAGCCAATGCGCTCGAAGCGCGACTTAAACATCACCTGACCATACCAAGCCAAAGTCATAAACAAATTTGAGCAGACCAAAAGTCCGACAGCAGATAGTCCTCGCATCATAAATTTACATTCTTTAGTTTAATGCCGTCATTGCGAGGCTTGGAACAAGCTGTGGCAATCTTCCTTATTGTATTTAATAAGAAAGAGGGAGATTCCCACGAGCCTGCGGCTCTCGGAATGACGATTTAGTTCTGTTTCCGACTGCGAAAGTATGAAAAATTTGGCGAATAGCGCGAAGAAATGGTAAAAAAAAGAAGAGAGTTGAAAGAAAAATCTCTCAACTCTCCGTTCTCAACTTGCAATTGTTAAGTCCCCCTCACAGGAGGGGGATTTAGGGGGTGGGTAACACACGCTGGTGTACAAGAGAAAGGGGCTCCCATCGAGCCCCTTTCTCTTAGTACACCAGTTCGTCCTCCTCCGAGCCGAATCCTGGGAGTAGGGTGCTGTTGCCGTAACCGCCCTCGACGATTACTTCGTAAACCTCCACTGCGGGAGCATTATAGTTGAATACGTTATTTTTCATACTCTTCAAATTCAATTGTTTACTCTGCCTGTGGAACTACGGGTGTTGCATCGATAGACGAGATGTAGCCGCAACCATCTGCTGCAGCAACCTCCTTCGATACGGCGGTGCAGTAGATGTTCTCGATGAACGACTCCTCGTCCATTGTGAGGTAGCTTGGAGCCTCGCCGATAGGGTCACCATCGGTATTGGTGATAACCTCCATACTTCTTGCAACGCCACCGCCGATGTAGCAGTTGAGTGCCTTCACAGCTTCCGAACGCGATGAGCCAGTGATGAATCCGAATGCGTAGTCGTTGCCGATAGCCTCAACATTACAGAAGCACTTCGCGCCCTTAATCGAACCAGCTGCGATACCGAAGATACCGCCGAATCCGTAGGTTGCACCCATTTTTGCGCTATCCTTAATGATAAACTTTCCAGTATTTACGAGGTTTGCTTCGCACGCAATCGCACCTGATATTCCGACAATGCCACCTACGGCGAGAGTATTGCTCGCGCTTGCATCTCCGTCATAAGTGATAGTGCCACTATTCTGGATTGTACCAGTCCAACCCTCGTAGCTTGCATTAGCGGTGTTGTAGACAGCCAATACACCTCCTACAGGGTAGGTTCCTGCATAGGTGTTAGTCACCTTCACGTGTATGTCGGCCGAGTTGGTAAAGCCATTGAGAATGGTAATCTTCGATTTGTATACATATCCTACGCCACCTGCAATGTCGAAGTAACCGTGCTTTACGGGTTGGTCTACATAGATACCCTTGGCTACGCCATCCACCATCTTGCCGCTATTTGAGCAGCCATCGAAGGTCATATTTTTGGCAGTGTAACCCACCAAACCTGCGATATTGTTCGAGCTGGTATTCTCGGCTGTGCTAATTACTGTAATTGCACCGCTGTTGTGGCAATCAACACACTTAACTTCGGCCTTCTGGTTAATAGGCCAAATACCACCGACTCCAATACTCTTATTGACCTCTCCGTTCATTTCGATATCACCGGTATTGACTGCGCGTATCAACTCTGCCGAAGCATACTCAAGACCGATGATACCGCCCAAACGAACCTGAGCCTGGTGGGTGCCGGTCGAGGAAATTTTACCGCTATTGGTAACATCGGTAAGGCTGGCATCTGCAGCCATTGTCATACCAATACCAGTCAGATATACGGTGTTTGTTCCAACACCCGAGAACGACACGTTTCCTCTGTTTTCACCATTGCTGAGAGGGTAGTTAACATTACAAGTCAAACCACCAACATAAATTGGTGCAGCATTCTCGGCTACTGCCTCGCAGATAACGTCGCCTGTATTCAAGATGTTTGATACACCCTTGTTATAGTTCAATACAGCCGCATATCCGGCAACTCTTACGGTCTGATCCTTGCTTAATGCCTTAGCTGTACAAGTGATTGTACCGCTATTGCTCGAAGGTTTCGATGCGTCGGTTGTAGCTGCATAGTTTCCGAGTGTGTCGAAAGTGCCGGCCACCTGCACCATACCTGCTGTTGCTGTTCCTGATACGGTTACATTGCCGGTATTGTGGAAATCGGTTGTCTTGAGATAGACCAAACGAGCGCCACCAAAGATCAACATATTGTTACCCGTTGTTAGCGAAGTCTCGATATTTCCGCTATTTACAACCTTGTCCATTGTACAACGCATCTCGTTACCGATTCCGTTAATAACTGCGTGACGATATGCCGAACCGGTTACTGTGATGTTACCTCTATTCATTATATTGGTAAACTTGGAATTAGCCTTGTTAGTTGTGCTAATACCACTAATATAGATGTCTCCCTTGCTGGCGGTGACGTTTGAATTTACGGTGATAGTACCGCTATTCTCAACATTTTTGAACGAGAATCCTTCGCCAAGAGTTACCGAAACACCTGCAACATTTACGCTACCAGTCGAAGTTGCGGTTACACTGATGTTACCGCTATTACCCGACAAGTTGCTCTCAGTGCCCTCGAGTCCGCAGTTCATATTGTTGGTCAAACCAACTACGGTGAGAGTTCCTGAGATTGTCGAAGATTCGTCGTAAGGGAGAACTGTGATGTCACCCTCGTTCTTCATACGGTGGCAAAGGCCCTTAGTCTCGCTCGAAGCGGTAATACCCAAGATACCGCCACAAACATACATATTGCTCTTTGCGTTGGTCTGTACGGTGATATCGCCAGTATTAAGACAGTCGTTTACGCCATTAATAACATACGCGGTGTAACCGATACCATACACCTGAGGCGTATTTGCTGCCAAAGTTCCGTGAACATAGAGTTCGCCGTGATTCTCAACGAAGTCGATTGTGTCGATTGCGTTGGTTGCGAGGTCGCCGAATACACCTCCCAAACGGATTGCCGACACCGCAGAATCCTTTATGGTCTTGATGCTACCATAGTTGTAGCAGTGGTGGAATGCCGAAAGGGCATTGTCGTTGATAGTCTGACCAAATACGCCACCCATCCAGTGATAGCCACGACCGAGAGGTTCGGTGTTGTTAATCAGAATGTCGCCATTGTTGCGAACGTGCGAAATGGATGTTGCACTACCGCCATCGAGCAACTCTGCGGCTCCTACAATACCTCCGAAACTCAATCCATAGAGGTGATTACCCGAAGCAGCGACCGACTGATCACAGAGCGCAGATATCGTAATGTCTGCATTGTTCTCGCAATGCTCGATTGTTGCACCAGTTGCGCAACCAACCAAACCGCCATAAATAAAGTCATACTGCTGACGAACTACAGCTTCAGCGTAGGTGGTGTTGTTGATGTGAATCTTTCCATCGGTAGAGCAGTGCGAAAGAACACCGCCCTCTGCGAGGTTTACTGCAAATGCACCAGCCTTAGTGTATGTTGCCCACTCGGCGTTCAATTCTGTAAGGTGCAAACCCTTAATCTTTGCCGAAGTTGTACCGAACAAAGGAGCCTTCAAGCCCTTGATAGCATAGCCGTTACCGTTGATTGTCTTTGCGTAGCCCTCGATTGGAGTCCACTCCTCGTTCGACATATCGATGTCGGCAACGAGCAAAGCATCCTTTTCCAACGATGGAGCAGCCTCGGCAAACGCCTTCAATGTCTGTGCGTTGCTGATAACAAAGAGGTTTGAGTTCTTTGCTACGAAAGCGATGCTCTGCGAGAATGCACGCACCTTACCAACTGCGAGCGGCTTGCTCTCGTCAGCCTTTACGGTTGCGTACATCACGCCACCTGCGTTGTCGAACAAGGTAACATACAACTCGTTGTAAACGCCAGCAGGAACTGCTACGTGGAGGTAAGTAGCCTCGTCAGAGAGCTGAACACCCTCGCCAAACGAGTAGTTGATTACGCTCTCCGAAGCATCGGTTGCAGTTGCCTCGCCCTTCTCGAAGTCAAAATCGAAAGCACCAGCGATAGGCTTGCGGTCGATGGTCGAAATCTGCGCGTGCGACAAAACTGCGCTACCGGTAACGCCAATCTTCAATACGCCAGTGAGGTGTTGCAACTCGATGTTCAAGCCATCCTCGCTGTAACCATACATTGTCGAAACGCCTGCGCCAAAGGTGGTGTTACCCACGTGGCTCTGCTGTGCAGCAAAGAGAACTTGATTTGCCGCTGCTGCAGGGTAGGCGATGCAGTAGGGTGCTTTAACCTCGCCATTGATGACGAATGTTGCAGCTGCGCTACCTGCCTGAGTTGCACTCAATGCTGTAGAAGCAACGCCATTTGCCGAAATAGCATCGCCCTCGCTCCAGTAGAGAGGGTAGATTCCGTCAGCCTTTTCACCGAGTTGAGTACGTGACTCCTCGAGCGAAAGGGTAATTTCAGTTTGACCTCCGTGCTTTACGCCGAGATCCTCGGTTGTATCGGTGACGCACGATAGTGCGAACGCTCCGGCAACAACCGCCACGAAAAGTTTAGTTAATTTGTACATTTTAATTAAAGTTATTTGTAATATAAAAGCTGTAAGTGTCTGATATTCAATTACATATAACCAAAATACCCCCCCCCCTGAAAATTCAGGAGAGGATATTTGGTCTATTTTCGCTTTTTTCTGTGGACAAATATAGGAATAAAATCGCGAAAAATTAAGAAAAACGCACATTTATTACGAAAAATGGCAAAAATAGATTACCTTCGCGGTATGAAATTCACACTTATCACAGGAGCATCCTCGGGAATAGGACTCTGCTACGCCGAGCAATTTGCCGCAAAGGGCGAAAATATTATCATCGTTAGCAATCAGCGCGAACGCAACGAGGAGGTTGCAGCCAACCTCAAGCAACGTTTTGGCGTAGAGGCATTACCGCTATATGCCGATCTCTCGCAGGCGGATTCTGCCGAGCAGATTTACGAGTGGTGCAAGGAGCGCGAAATCGAAGTTTCGACACTTGTCAGCAATGCTGGAATTTTGCAGTTCGGAATGTTCGTAAATACCAAGCCCACAATGGCGGATTTTATCACAAACCTCCACTGCATAACCCCATCGAAGTTGTGCCGCCTGTTTGGCGCAGATATGTGTAATAGGGGAGAGGGACGCATCTTGATTATGTCATCGATGACCGCGTGGACTCCATTTATTACAGTTTCGTACTACGCAGCAACCAAGGCCTACTTGAAGAGCTTTGCACAGTCGTTGTGGTATGAGTTCCGTCCTCACAATGTGACAGTAACGACGGTCTACCCAGGTGCGGTGGACACTCCGCTTTACACCCTCGAAGAGAAACATCGCAAGTGGTTGAGAGCCATCGGTTTTATGATGCGCCCCGAGAAGATGGCGCGCGCTGGCATCCGA
>JAZQWU010000170.1:0-3863 GCA_045632505.1 Alistipes sp.
GTTCTTGTATGGATTCTCGGTCATAAAGCCAGCCGCGATAGACTTCTCAATCTCAGCCATCAACTCCTCAACCGAGCCGATGCACTTCAACTCCGAGTAGTCCTCAGTAGCCCAGATTGGGAGCGGAGTACCCCAGTAGCGCGAACGCGAGAGGTTCCAGTCAACCAATCCCTCCAACCACTTGCCAAAACGACCCGAGCCAGTGTACTCAGGCTGCCACTTGATGGTGTCGTTCAACTCCATCATACGTTCGCGGAGCGCAGTGGTGCGGATAAACCACGAATCGAGTGGGTAGTACAATACCGGCTTGTCGGTACGCCAGCAGTGTGGGTATGAGTGGGTATGCTTCTCGATCTTGAACGCCTTGTTCTCGCCCTTGAGCATCACGCAGATGTCAACATCGAGTGTAGCGTCATTCTCGGTGAGTGTAGCGTCGTATGCATTCTTAACATAGCGACCAGCCCACTCCTTGTAGAACTCTACGTCTACGTAGTTTGCGGTGAACTCTGCATCGAGGTCCTCCAAGCGGAAGAAACGACCCGAGCGGTCAACCATTGGGCAGTTCTTGCCAGCGGTATCAACCATAAAGAGAGGCGAGATACCAGCAGCACGAGCTACGCGGTCATCGTCAGCACCGAAGGTAGGTGCGATGTGAACGATACCAGTACCGTCCGAAGTTGTAACGTAGTCACCTACGATTACGCGGAACGCATCACCCATAGGCTTAACCCAAGGGATAAGCTGTTCGTAGTTGATGCCCTCCAACTCCTTGCCCTTGAAGGTCTGCTCCTCAGCCTCGAAAGTGCCCTCCTGCTTCTTGCCGAAGTATGAGCCAACGAGGTCCTTCGCCATAATGATGGTCTGGCGAGCCTCAGTATAAGGATTCTGGCACTTCACGCGAACGTACTCAATCTGCGGACCAACGCAGAGTGCGGTGTTCGATGGCAAAGTCCAAGGTGTTGTTGTCCAAGCGAGGAAGTAGAGTTCGCCCTCTGCTCCTGCAAAGAGATGCTCGCTCTTCTCGTTGCGTACGATGCGGAACTGCGCGGTGCAAGTTGTGTCCTTAACATCGCGGTAGCAACCAGGCTGATTCAACTCGTGAGTAGAAAGACCTGTACCTGCTGCCGGCGAATATGGCTGAATGGTATAACCCTTGTAGAGCAAGCCCTTATCGTAGAGTCGCTTGAGGAGATACCACAATGTCTCGATGTACTTATTGTCGTAAGTGATGTATGGATCATCGAGGTTTACCCAGTAACCCATCTGGTGTGTGAGATTGCTCCATACGTCGGTATACTTCATCACATCCTCGCGACAACGGCGGTTGTACTCCTCTACGGTAATCTTCTTGCCGATATCCTCTTTGGTGATGCCGAGAGTCTTCTCAACGCCCAACTCCACAGGCAAGCCGTGTGTATCCCAACCGGCCTTGCGGTTTACGCGGTAGCCCTGCTGAGTCTTGTAACGGCAGAATACATCCTTGATGGTACGCGCCATAACGTGGTGAATACCTGGCATACCATTTGCTGAAGGCGGTCCCTCATAAAAGATAAATGCTGGCGCACCTTCACGTGTTTCGATACTCTTTGCGAAAGTATCCTTCTTGTCCCACTCTGCCAAAACCTCATTGGCGAGAGCCGAAAGATCTAAATTTTTGTACTCTTTGAACTTCATAATTGGAGGTATGTTCTATTAAAATTTGTTTCCTTTAAAAACGCGCGTAAGCGCACAAAATCGTGCAAAGTTAATTATTTTTATTATAAAAATAAAAAATTAGGGCCAATAGTTAGCCCTAATGTGGTTTGAATATGGTAAAACAATGGATTATTCCGCCACGATGGCACTCTTATAGTAGTACCAATTCTCCACTGCGCACTTTCCTGGCTTACCCGAAGCGAAGGATGTATAGGCATCGAATGCGGAGCTTGGAACCGATATTTTCAATGTATTCGACGTTGGCAACGCAGCGTTATTCTTGTATGCCGAGTAGTAGTATATGGCAGGTGGAGTTACCGCCAACGAGCGCACCTGCGTTAGTGCCGAACAGTCGTAGATGGCACAACTCTCCATCTGCGTAACACCGCTTCCAAGCACCACCTCCGTCAGTTTCGGACACGACGAAATGGCATATGCGCCCAGCGTTTCTGCGGTCGCGCCAAAGACAATCTTCGTACAATTTGCTCCATAGAATACGCTCGCAGTACTGCTCTCCACGCTTGGCAACGAGGAGCTTATCTCAATCTCGCCCGTCGCACCATAGAATAGGTTCTGACCGAATGTCGTAACGCCCTTACCTATAATAGTATGCGTCAGCGCACTGCAGTTGTATAGAGCATACGATCCGATAGCGGTCACGCCATCAGGAATGCACAACTCCTTGAGGGCGGTACACCCAGCGAAGGCGTAGTCGCCAATAGATGTCAAATTTTCGGGCAGAGTGATGCTCTGCAACGTCGAATATCCTCGGAAGGCGTAGTCGCCAATGGATTCGGCATTGAGGAGTTTTATGGTCGAGAACTTCGAGCCATAGATAGGTGAAGTGGAGGCAGTTGTGGAGTATGGGAGTGCGCACTCAACAACCAACTCGCCCTCACACGCAAAGAGGGCATTCGTACCTATCGTCTGCACCTTTGGCGTTAGGGTTATTCTGCTGAACTTCGAACCATAGAGCGCACCGCTTGTGGTGACACGCGAGGATGGAAGCGAGCAGTCAACAACGAGTTCACCCGTACAACCACCGAAAGCCTCTATTCCGACAGCGCTCACCGAACTTCCGAGGCGAATAACATCCGCCTTGTCGTAGCCGTAGAATCCGTGACGACCAATCTGCGTAACGCCCTCACCAACAACTATTTCGGAAAACAACGCGCCGAGCAAGAAATGTTCATTTGAGTAGGTGCAATCGGGCACTCCGCAGTTGAGTATCAACTTGCCCGAACACCCCTCAAATGGAGCATTTCCAAAGTTTATAACCGAAGAGGGAACTACCAATTCGGAGAGGCCACTACACCCCTTGAATGCGCCATTACCGATGTGAGTTACACTACCCAAAATAGAGACCTCCGCCAGCGATGTAAGATTGGCAAATGCATAGTTTCCGATGCGCGATACTGGGGAGTTTACAACAATTTTCGAGAAGGCTGAGCCATAGAAAGCGCCCTCAACATCGAGCGTTGTATTGGCAATTGGGCAACTGATGCGCAACTCGCCACCGCAACCATAGAGTGCTCGTTTGCCGATGCTTGCAACCTTCGAGTGGAGCGTAAGCGAAGAGAGCGAACCATAGCCGCAGAATACATAGTTTCCGATTTCGGTTATATCGCTTGGAATAACGATATCGGCAATTGGAGTTCCTCTATCGCTACTCAAATAGAGCATACCGCCATTGCATAGCGGATTTGCCCCTTCGTTGCCGAAGGTTAGGCTAAGCCACTTCTCTATATTTTCGATATATATTTTCGATAGGTTTTCGCACCCCTCAAAAGCCGACTCACCAATGGATGCCAACTTCGCAGGGATGGTTACACTCGGCAGATTTGGGCAGTTCGCCATCGCCTTTGCGCCTATGTGTATCAGATGTTTAGGAAATCGTACACTCGCCAACAATGCGCAATCTTTGAACGCCTCACGACCTATCGCAGTGATTCTGTCGGGCATAATTACCGCAAGTAAGTTATTACATCCGCTAAAGGCATTGCAGGCAATGGCGTTTATGTCCGCCACAAAAGATATTCGACCATAGACTCCGTTGTGCGTGTTCGATTGGAAGGTTGCACCGAAGCCAACCTCGTTGCCAAGTTCGACAGCCAAATTATCGCTTGTGAGATATAGAATTTCGTTGTTACGGCACGACACAGCCTCCT
>JAZQWU010000171.1:0-1731 GCA_045632505.1 Alistipes sp.
CTTAGCCTCAACCTCTCTATTTGCATCGCGATAACGCTTTACAGCTGCATCAGCACGATACAATGCAGGGAGCAACTCCTGACCATTGTAGGTTGTCCAGAACTCCAACGATGCAGTACCCTGCAAGAGCTTACGAACACGCTCAGGCTCCTTAACACCTGGCAACTCAACCAAGATACGGTTCGAGTTTGGAAGGCGCTGGATGTTTGGCTGAACTACGCCGAAGTGGTCGATACGGCTACGAATGATGTTGAACGAAGCAGCCAACGCATCGTCAGTCTCCTGCTTCAACACCTTAACAACCTCTGCATCGCTCATACCCGACTTGATATCCTTGCGGTCAGGGCTTACGAAGAGGTCTGCCAAAGGCTGGCCGTTCGAAGCCTTCGAGTATGCCTCAGCCAAAGTCTCGATGTAACCACCTGTACCCTGACGAAGTGCCTCGTTAGCCTCAGCGATAGCAACTACGAAGTTAGGATCCTTCTGGCTCTCACCGGCGAGTGACTTAACAACATCCTCCACCTGGATCTCGAGCATTACATTCATACCGCCCTTCAAGTCGAGACCGAGGTTAATCTCCTTCTCCTTGCACTGCTTGTAGGTAAACGATGTAAGACCTACATTGTAAACTGTTTTGTTCTCGATTGAGTCGAGATAATACTGCTGCATCGAAGCCTGCTCCTCGGCAGGGAACGATTTAGCATACTCTACTGCAGCCTTCTCAACGCTTCTTGTCTTCCAAGTAAACGAAAGCTGGTAGAGGCAAGCCAAACCCATAAGGATGGCCACCCATTTAATTACGCCTTTACTTTGCATTTGAGTTAAATTTTTTGTTAATTAATATTGTTATAATTTGTTGTAATGTCGCTTCTCGCATACGCGCGTCACTCGCGCATACACAATAAATCGTGCAAAGATAATAAAATATTTTCAATATACAACCTTTTGGGTATGTGCTTTCATTTTTTTTACATATCTTTGTATAGAATTTTTAACCCAAAAAGTATGAAACGACTACTATTCTTCGCAGTTGCGTTGCTTGCACTGAGTTCTGCATCTGCTCGCAAAAGCCCAGTTTTAACCTACGGCACACCAGAGAGTGTGGGTATGAATGGCGAATACCTCGCCCGTACAATCGACTCTATTGCTACCGCTTCAATCGAGGCTGGTTGCTTCCCTGGATGCCAAATCTTGGTTGCCCGCAAAGGCAAAATCGTACACCACAAGAGCTACGGACACCACACAACCGAGCAGTTGCGTGCCGTAGAGAATAGCCATCTCTATGATATGGCTTCGTGTACGAAGGTGATGGCGGCAACAATCTGCTTGATGCACCTTGCCGATCAGAAGAAGCTCGACCTCGACAAGCCCATCTCAACCTATCTGGAGGAGTTCAAGGGTTCGAACAAGGAGGATTTGACTCTACGTGAGATTCTCACTCACCAGAGCGGTTTGCGTAACGAGGGTTACACTCGCATCTATGTAACCAAAGACAAGAAGTTGAATCCAGAATGGTTTAGAACAGAGCAGAGCGAGGAGTTTCCAAATCATTTCGGATGCGGATACTATGTTCGCAAAGATTCGCGCGAACACATTTTCAACCGCATTTTGACTCAGAAGCTGGGTCCTAAGAAGTTCCGTTACTCTTGCTACAACTTCCACCTCACCGCATTCCTTGTGGAGCGTCTTACTGGTCGCAACTACGAGGAGTATCTTTACGAGGAGTTCTAC
>JAZQWU010000172.1:0-14870 GCA_045632505.1 Alistipes sp.
TAAGGAGGAGCCACGCGCTACAATGTTGGAGATCAATGATATCGTACGCGAGAGAATCAAGGCGTTGATGTTGAACATCGAGGACTTGGAGCACTACGACCAGATCGACTTCCTCCGCGAGACCGGCTATGGTCGCAAGTATGCTATCGAGCACGGCTTCAAGTTCAACTATCTTCCATCGCGATTGCTCTCGGACCAGAAGTTGGTATCGGCATTACAGGAGGCTACAACCGAGCATCCTGAGGAGATGGAGAAGATTTACGAGGATACCCTCACCCTCTCGAAGGGACTCAAGGAGTTGAAGATTCGCGACTGGCTCTTCATCCGTAACCACAAGTTGCCTATGGCAATTTTGCGTGGTTTGTGGTTGCTCATTTTGTTGCCACTCTTCATCGTATCGATGATCCCGACAGCATTGCTGTTCCTCCTCCCTAAGATTTTCCTCAAGGCGTGGATTAAGGATAAAATGTTCCACTCTTCAATTTACGTTGGCGTGAGTGTATTCGTATCGGTGCCTATCTGCCTTATCTTGCCATTCGTACTTTTGGCGTGCCTTGCAAATATATGGTGGGCATTGGGCTATCTGGTAGCCTTCCCATTTATGTTTGTCTTGGCGTGGAACTATATGCGTCTCTTCTGGCGTTTTGTCGGCACTTGCCGATATGTGAAGCGCAGCAACCGCGACAAAATCAACAAGTTGCGCGACCTCCGCACCAGCATCTACAACAGATTGGACAACCTTCTCAAATAAAAAAAAGAGCCTTCGGGCTCTTTTTCTTATTAGTTAGTAGTGAGGAGATAGTAGAGAGTAATTGAGAATTGAGAATTGAGAATTGAGAATTGAGAAATGCAAAATTAATTTTTAATTCTTAATTTCTCTAACGACTCTAACGACTCTAACGACTCTACCAAACCATCTCCCCACTTCCCCAAAAATTGGAATTTAAGCAGATGGTTGTAAGGCTGCGGGTAAGCGAGGGTAAAGGCTGTTTACAGACAATACCGAGCGAGAGCAGGCAAAAGCCCTCGAAGAGGGATTAAGGCAAACAAGGAGCCGAGTGCGCAGCATACTAAAGCGTATGTGAGCAACTCGGCTACCGAAGTTTAACGCAGCAAACGCTGCTTAAAAACAATTTTTATGTCCAGCTCTCGGCCATTCTCCCAACTCCATATCCTTGATTGTTTCGCCATCGATGGTGAAGCGCAGTGCAGTACGCACCTTGTGGAATCCGTAGCATCCTGCTGCGCCTGGGTTTATGTGGAGAAGTTCGTAGACCTTGTCGTACTCGACACGCAAGATATGCGAGTGACCAGAGATGAAAATCTTAGGGTGGGCAGACTGAATCTTCGCCAATGCTTGCGGCGAGTAGTGTCGCGGATAACCGCCAATATGGGTCATCAGCACAGGCACCTCCTCCACCTTGAAGAATGCGAATGGTTGGAACGTGTAGCGCGTGTCGCCACCGTCGATATTGCCATAGACCGCACGCAGAGGTTTGAACTTGGCAATCTCGTCCGCCAACTCGATAGAGCCAATATCGCCCGCGTGCCAAATCTCGTCGACATCGCGTAAAAACTCGCGCAGCACCTCGTCAAAGGTGCCGTGCGTATCCGATATAACTCCTATGCGTTTCACTATTACTCTTCCAGTTTATCGAGTATCGGAGTAAAGTCCAACCAGGTATTTGCAAACTCTTCGTAAGACAACTCGGTGTGACCATCCTCTGGAACGTCAGAGATGACCTTAACAGCCACCAACGGCACATTGCCACACATCTCGCACGCGATAGCGATAGCACCAATCTCCATATCGAAGATTGCCTTCTCGACGCCAAAACGCGCCTTAATATCCGCCACCGAACGAGCATTCACGAACGAGTCGCCAGTGAATACGGTTACGTCGTCCGAACCAAGCAAGGTGCGAGGGTCGGTAATCTCGGGGATAAAGCCGTCAGGGATGTCGGTATCGTGGTACTGCACGCGGTTTGGAGCGACAATCTCGCCCTGCTTGAAACCGAGTGTTCCTGCCGCATAGCCAATCACCGCAACGAGGTCGTAGGGTTGCTCGGCGGTCAAGATGTGGCGTGTGAGAGTTGCTGCTGCTGCAGCCTTACCGATACCACTGAAAGCAACGGTATAGCGATTCTTCAGTGCCTCGCCTCTCTTCTCGATAGCGATGCGGATATTCTTGTTCTCGCGCTCCGTAGGCGCAACGATGAGGATGTTCTTCATAATTTTTTGCCATTAGCCTTTAGCTATTAGCCATTAGCTGTTTTATTTTATTTGAGTCTTTTTCAATTTGTTGGCGCAACTCCTCCACTGAGCCAAACTTCTTTTCGTCGCGGATTTTGTCGTAGAGTTCGACGCGCAGATGCAAATCGTAGAGCGAGCCTTCGAAATCGAAGAGATGAGTTTCGAGCAGTCGTTTCGAGCCATCCACCGATGGGCGGACACCCACGTTTGTCATCGCAAGATACTCCTTGCCCTCAACATATACCTTCGACGAGTAGACACCATTCGCAATCGCGAAATCGTCAGCGAGGGCAATATTTGCCGTTGGGAAGCCCAATTTGCGTCCCAACTGATTACCCCCTATAACGACTCCTTCGACAACAATCATTGCTAATAATTAAATTTCTTTGGTTAATTTACGCACCAGCGACACCTCCGAGAAGAACTCTTTGGCGAAGACGCGAAGTACGGTGTAAGATGGCACAGCGACGAGCAATCCAACGATGCCACCCACCGAGCCAGCCATAAGAATCACGATAAATATCTCGAGCGGATGTGCCGACACCTTCGACGAGTAGATTGTAGGTTGCAACACGAAGTCGTCAATACCCTTCACCACGCAGATTGTGCCGATAATCACCGCCAAAGTATAGGCGATGGTGCATCCCTCAATTGGCGAGACGATACCTATAAATATAGATACCAACGCACCAACCGCAGGACCTGCGTATGGAATCACATTGAGCATACCCATAATCACCGCGATGAAGCAAGCATCCTCAATCTGCATTCCGAAGATAAGCAATACCACCGCAATGATGGTCGAGATGATAAGGCTCTCGGTCAGAAGTCCCGTAAAGTAGCGCGACAAGAGAAGTGTCACCTTGTCGATGGCGCGATTCACATTGTCCCAATATTTGTCGGGGAAAACTGCCGCCACCATCTGCGTGAACAAGCCATCTTCCTTGAGGAAGAAAAATGTAATGAACGATACCGAGAAGATGACAATCACCGCCGACATACCCGTATTCACAATCGACGAAACGACGGTATTTACGGTGTCGTAGTTCAAGAATCGGCGCAAACTCGAGACGATAATCTCCGAGATGGAGAAGTGCGACTCGGGCAGTGCGAATATTGTAGAGATGGAACTCTGCAAATGGTCGAGAGGTGCCTCAATGCCCTCCAATGCTTGGCGCAAATCGAGCGAGGCGAGTTCGTATACCTTACCCGCAACAAGTGGCACAATCAGCGACAACAACGCACCGATAACCACCCACAACAGAACGAGTGTCACACCTGCTGCAAACCAGCGTGGAAGAGTAAATTTTCCAATCTTCACCTTGCAGATTAGGCGCACAAGAGGTCGGCCCACAATTGCCAGCACCGCCGACACAAGGATATAGACAACAACCTGGCGGAAGTACCACAATAGCGCTCCCACTGTCACCGCAGCTGCAATACCCATCACCCAGCGCAGAAACACTTGCACCGTATAATTGCTATTTGAACTACTATTCATTTGCCTTATTCAATGGACAAAAATTCTCCGTTTTCAGTTATTTCTGCTCAAGCGCTGCCTCCTCTGGAGTATCGAGCGAAATCTCTGCTACTCCACCGATACGAGCGATAGGTGTCTGTGTACCCACCACATTGTCGCCAATCTCGACGAGCAACTTAGCATCCTTCGGAAGCAATATATCAATTCGCGAACCAAACTTGATGAATCCGAATGGACTATTCTGCTCTGCTGCCTCACCAACCTTCACATACGACACGATGCGTCGTGCTACAGCACCAGCAATCTGGCGGAACAAAATTTCCTTGCCATCCTTAGTCTCGACAACAGTTGTTGTGCGCTCGTTGTCGGTCGACGACTTAGGATGCCAAGCAACCAAGAAACGGCCTGGATGATACTTAAAGTACTTCACGATACCGCCCACAGGGAACCAGTTGATATGGACATTGGTCACCGACATAAAGATTGACACCTGCATAACCTCCTCGCCATCGAAGTACTCGTCATCCTTCACAATCTCGGTCACCACCACACGACCATCGCAAGGCGAGAATACCAAGTTATCGTCGTGGATACGCACGCGACGTGGCGAGCGAAAGAACGAGATGATAAAGCCCCAAGAGAGGAGCAACAATGCCGAAAGTAGGAGGAGGAGCCAAATGCGGTCATTCGCCATCAACATATAGAAGATAAGCATCCACAACGCCAAGCATATAACGCCCGACACGGTTATAATCTTGAATCCTTCTTTACTGATTCTCATATTAAATAAGTTTTAAGGGTTTTACTATAATGACATTACAAGAAGATATACTACAACAAATGGCACCGAGATGAACAATGCATCGAAGCGGTCGAGGAAACCGCCGTGACCAGGCATCATCTTGCCCGAATCCTTCACTCCAACCTCGCGCTTCATCAACGACTCCACCAAGTCACCTGCCACACCTGCGAGAGCAGTCACGAGTCCAAGACCACCCCACACGAGGAGATTACCGCCGAAGAGGTGTCCGAACAACACCGAAAAGCCTACCGCACCAACCAAGCCGCCGAAGAATCCCTCCCACGACTTTTTAGGCGAGATGCGCTCGCACAAACGATGCTTGCCGATGGTCACACCAACGAGGTATGCGCAGATATCGTTAATCCAAATTATCGAGATGAATGCCATCATTGCGCACGCCGACCACTTGCCGACGAGCAACTGCGGAATGAACAACAACGCCGCCATTGGCAGTGCGACATAGATAACACCCATAAATGTGGTTGCGATATTCGCAATCGGAGTCTCGCTCTTGCGCCACAACTCACACACGAAGGTTGCTGGCACAATAAGCATCGTATAGAGCAACGTGCCCAACACGATGCGTGCGGTAGTCTCAGTTGCAGGAGTACCCCACTGCATAAATACTGCAAATGCCAAACCGAAGATTGCCAACGCCGTAGCAACGCCTACGCTACCCATAGGTTCAACACCCTTCTGGCGACAGAGACGATAGAACTCGGCCAAGCCTCCTACCATCACCACCGCAAAGAGCGCACCTGCACTCCACTTCGACCACAGCAATGCTCCAACCACAACGAGCAGCAACACTACTCCGCTGATTGTTCGCACCAATAAATTCTTGAATTTCTCACTCATAGTTCAGGTTAGTTTGTTTCTTATGCTTCAACACTCTGCTCTGATATGTTATCATCAGTTTTCAGTTCTCCGCTTTCCGTTTTCCGTTTTCCAAAAATGTTCTCCACATCCTCAGTAAACACTACCTCACGCTCGAGGAGCAACTCTGCCAACTGCACCAAGCCCTCACGGTGCTCGTCGATGACATCCTCAGCCATTTTTCGAGCCTTAGCAATAAGGGCACGCACCTCGTCGTCAATCTGCTGTGCAGTGCGCTCCGAGTATGGCTTGGTGAATGCCATATCACTCTGACCAGTCGAGTCGTAGTAGCTCATCGAGCCTACCTCATCGCTCATTCCGTAGTATGCCACCATCGCGTAGCACATCTTCGTAACGCGCTCCAAGTCGTTCAACGCACCCGTCGAGAGGTGACCGAAGAACTTCTCCTCGGCAATGCGGCCCGCCAAGAGCGAAGCTGCCTCGTGCATCATCTGCTCGCGAGTGGTAATCTGTCGTTCCTCAGGTAAGTACCACGCTGCACCGAGCGCCTTGCCTCGCGGAATGATAGTCACTTTCACAAGCGGGTTGGCGTGCTCGAGCAACCACGACACTGTTGCGTGACCTGCCTCGTGGTAGGCGATGGTCTTCTTCTCCATCGGCGAGATGACCTTATTCTTGCGCTCCAAGCCACCGATAATACGATCCACCGCAGCCAAGAAATCCTCCTTGCTTACACACTCCTTATTGTGACGTGCAGCGATGAGGGCCGCCTCGTTACATACATTTGCAATATCTGCGCCCGAGAAACCAGGGGTCTGCTTTGCGAGGAACTCGCGATCCAAATCCTTGTCCAACTTCAACTTACGAAGATGCACCTCGAAAATCTCCTTACGCTCGTTCAACTCTGGCAAGCCCACCTCAATCTGACGATCGAAACGACCAGCACGCATCAACGCCTTATCCAAGATATCAGCGCGGTTTGTCGCAGCCAAGACTATAACACCAGCGTTAGTCTGGAAACCATCCATCTCGGTAAGCAACTGATTCAACGTATTTTCGCGTTCGTCGTTGCCTGAGAAGCCGGCATTCTTGCCACGCGCACGACCAATAGCGTCAATCTCATCAATGAAGACGATGCACGGAGCCTTCTTCTTCGCCTGGTCGAACAAGTCGCGGACACGCGAAGCACCAACACCAACAAACATCTCCACGAAGTCCGAACCCGAAATCGAGAGGAATGGCACATTCGCCTCGCCAGCAACAGCCTTTGCCAACAAGGTCTTACCAGTTCCTGGAGGGCCTACCAACAACGCACCCTTCGGAATCTTCGCTCCGAGTTCGCGATACTTAGGGGCATTTTTAAGGAAGTCCACAATCTCCATAATCTCGACCTTCGCCTCCTCCAAGCCTGCAACATCCTTGAATGTTACGCGCTTGTTAGGGTCGCTCTGATCGAACTCCTGTGCACGTGCCTTGCCGACATTCATAATGCCGCCACCGGCACCGCCACCACCGCGCGACATACCGCGCATAATGAGGAACCAAATACCAACCATCACAACCCAAGGCAACAGACCCATCAACCACGAGTCGTACCAAGGCTTCTCGTTCTCGAACGAGAGCACCACGTTGTGACCACTCTGCTCCTCAGCTTTCTCGAGGTCGGTCTTGAAAGAATCTACCGAACCGATATTGAAGAAGAACTGATGACCGCTCTTTGGCAAGTTCTTATAGCGGAGATCAACCTCGCGCAATGAGTCAACCTTGCCCTCCTTGAGAGCAACGCGTGCCTCATCGCGATTAACCACTACAATCTTATCTACATCGCCTGCCTCGACCATCTGCTCGATGGTGTTCCAGTCGGACTTCACAGGCGAAGCCTCGTCGTTGTTGAAAATCCAGTATCCAACAATAACGAGCGTTATCGCACTCCACAACCACATAATATTTGGGCGTGGCATATTAAAATTTCCCTTTTTCTTCGACATAAACTAAAAAATTACACATAATCCGCCCTTATAACGATTTCCGGAGGCGGAAAAGTACATCCGAAAAGGAGCTTTACTCCTCCGATTCGTAGTGAATCATAGGCGCATCTGCCCACAACTCCTCCAAGCGATAGTAGTCGCGCAAGTCGCTCTGGAAGATGTGTACGATAACATCCACATAGTCGAGTGCTACCCAAAGACCAGTCTGCTTACCCTCGACGCGCCAAGGCCACTCCTTCAAAGTCTCGTAAACCTTCTCCTCGATACCGTCGGCAATAGCTGCCACCTGAGTTGTAGAGTCGGCGTTACAAACCACAAAGTGCGAGCAGATAGCTCCGTCAAAACCAGTCAAATCGAGAGATACAATATCCTTACCTTTCTTATCCTGAATACCCTCAACGATAGTGTTAATCAATCTTTCCATATCTATATTTTTAAACATTATACGTAATAATCGAGCAAATATAATAAAAATAATTGAGAATTGAGAATTGAGAATTGAGAATTTTCCATTTTTATGGCTTTTTGGCTTTTTCAAAGAAAAAGGAGTTTAAGAATCGCTCCCTAAACTCCATAATTTCACTAAATTCACTAATTACTCTACTTGTACTCCGAGATGGTCGCTCTCAACGCATCCACAATCGATTTCTTCACATACGAACGACGTGTTACGAGTGCAATTTTGCGCGAAGAAGCGCCCTTGAAAAGGGTCTTAACTTGTCGTTTGCGCTCCTCGGGAACAAAGTCGAGAGCCATCTTCGGAATGATGGTCATAAGCGAGGTATTATCGACAATTCGCATCAGCGTATCAAGCTGTCCCGACTCGAAAGTATAGCGCGACGGAAGGGCATTTTTTGCCTGGCAAAGTTCAATCACCTGGTCGCGCATACAGTTACCTGACGACAGCAATACAAGCTCCGAAATTTTGATATCCTCAAAGCGCACGTTCGACTTGTTATACAGCGAGTTACGAGGTGATACGTAGGCGTAGAATTTATCATCAAAAAGCTCGTATTCGATAAAGCCGTCACCGCACGTTCCACCCGCCACCAGAGCCACATCAATGTGGTCGCGATTGAGCGCCTCAATCACGTCGGCAGTCTTCATCTCGCGCACCTCGATTTCGACCTTCGGATAGCGTTGCACAAACTCGGGCACAAACTTATGCAAGAGGTATGGTGCGATGGTCGGAATGACACCCAAACGAATCTTTCCCGACACCTCGCCTTTGAGCTGCTGAACAACCTCTTTTATCGAGTGGAACTCACGCAATGTTTCGCGCACCTGCGCCAAAACAACCTCTCCAGCCTCGGTCGGCACAACGGGCTTTTTCGAACGGTCGAGCAACATCACACCCAATTCCTCCTCCAATGCCTTAATTTGCATTGACAGAGATGGTTGCGTCACAAAACAATGCTCCGACGCAATAGAAAAACTACCAAAATTTGCCACCGCAAGTAAGTATTCCAACTGAATGATTGTCATAGGTTTTCATTTATTAGTTATTGCAAAGATATAAAGAAATTCTATAAAAACAAAATCTAAAAAGTTGCACCAAAAGAAGATTTCAAAAAAATTTCAACTCTCAACTCTCAACTCTCAACTTTTTTTTCTATCTTTGTGCGATTGTGCGCACACGCACGCGAAACATTATAAGAAAACTAAACAAAGCTAAAGGCTAATAGCTAACGGCTAATAGCCCCAAACAAAGACTATGGGAAAGATTATACTTACTGGTGACCGTCCAACCGGTCGTTTACATTTGGGACACTTTGTCGGCTCGTTGCGCCGTCGTGTTGAATTGCAGAACTCGGGCGAGTTCGAGAAGATTTTCATTATGATTGCCGATGCTCAGGCGTTGACCGACAACTTCGACAACCCCGAGAAGGTGCGTCAGAATATCATCGAGGTGGCTTTGGACTACCTATCGTGCGGTCTTGATCCCGAGAAGTCGACCATCTTCATCCAGTCGCAGGTGGCTGAGTTGTGCGAGTTGGCATTCTACTATATGAACCTCGTTACCGTACAGCGTTTGCAGCGCAACCCAACCGTAAAGACCGAGATTCAGTTGCGTGGTTTCTCGGAGAACACCGCCGAGGGCGACACCACACAGCGTCAGGGTATCCCTGTAGGTTTTTTCACCTACCCTATCTCGCAGGCATCGGACATCACCGCCTTCAAGGCGACTACCGTACCTGCAGGTGCTGACCAGGAGCCGATGATTGAGCAGGCTCGCGAGATTGTACACAAGTTCAACTCTACATATGGCGAGACTTTGGTAGAGCCTTCGATTCTCTTGCCGACAAACTCGGCTTGTATGCGTTTGCCAGGAACTGACGGTAAGGCGAAGATGTCGAAGTCGCTCGGCAACTGCATCTACCTCTCGGACACTCCAAAGGAGGTTAAGCAGAAGGTTATGTCTATGTACACCGACCCTGACCACCTCCGCATCGAGGACCCAGGTAAGGTGGAGGGCAACTGCGTGTTCACCTACCTCGACGCATTCTGCCGTGATGAGCATTTTGAAAAGTATCAGCCAGACTACAAGAACCTCGACGAGATGAAGGAACACTATCGTCGTGGTGGTTTGGGCGATGTTAAGTGTAAGAAGTTGTTGATTGCCGTTTTGGAGGAGTTGTTGGAGCCAATCCGCGCCCGTCGCAAGGAGTGGGAGCAGAAGATTGAGGAGGTTTACGCTATCCTCGAGCGAGGTACTGCCGATGCTCGCGCCACCGCAGCCGCAACGCTCAACGACGTCCGCGAAGCAATGAAAATCAACTACTTCCAGGACAAGGAGTTGATCGCTGAGCAAGCAAGACGATTCAGAGAAGAGGCTACAAAGTAAAAAAGTTTTCCGCTTTCCGTTTTCCGCTTTCCGTTAGAAATGATTGAGCGTTCCAATTACATAAATCCTGCCAACCGCGAGAAGATTTACCGTTGGTTTTTGGGTATCACGAAGCGACTGAGTGAGCGACAGATGTTGCTCATACTCGCTATCGTGGTGGGTGCTTTGGCGGGTGTGGCGACATATCTTTTCGAGATGTTGTTGCACCTCATCAAGGAGGGACTCGTTAACTGGTTTGACGTGGACACCTTCCACTTCCTCTACCTCATCTACCCAGTCATAGGTATCGTTCTCGCCACGCTCTTCGTGCGATATATCGTCAAGGATAATATCTCGGAGGGTGTTACGCGCGTACTCTACGCTATGTCGCGCCGAGGCTCGAACATCGCAGGTCACAACTGCTGGACCTCGATGGTGGGCGGTGCGGTGACTATCGGATTCGGAGGTTCGGTGGGACCTGAGGCACCTATCGTACTGACGGGTGCAGCACTCGGCTCGAATGTCGGCAAGTTGGCAAAACTCAACTACAAGAACATCACACTCCTGTTGTGCTGTGGCGCAGGTGCAGCGGTAGCTGCTATCTTCAAAGCACCTATTACGGGCGTGGTCTTTGTGTTGGAGATTTTGATGCTCGACATCACCTCAGCATCGGTTATTCCGTTGCTCGTGTCGTCGGTTACGGCAACTACGATTGCATTGGTGCTGCGCGGTTTCGACCCAATCATCTCGGTGACACTCACCGCAGCAGATGGTTTCCAGATTAAGCACATTCCGCTTTTTATCCTTCTCGGAACAATCTGCGGAGGCATTTCTTACTACTTCACCTCGGCAAACGCGAAGGTCGGAAAGTTGGTCAACTCAATCAAAAACCAATACTACCGCTGGGCTATCGCTGGTGTGATTCTCGGTGTCTTAATCTTCGTATTCCCACCGCTCTATGGCGAGGGTTACGAGGCATTCACCTCGCTGATGCGCGGCGATAAGTACACCATCTTCGAGAACTCGTTGTTCTACAACTTCCGCGAAACGGAGTGGGTGGTACTCATCTACATCTTGGCGATTATCTTCTTCAAGGTCATAGCAATGGCTACGACCAACGCCGCAGGAGGTGTGGGAGGTACGTTCGCGCCATCGCTCTTTGTCGGAGCATTCTCGGGCGCAGCGACAGCTATCGTCTGCAATATGTTGGGTGCAGAAGTCTCAATTGCCGCATTCACTCTCGTCGGTATGGCGGGTGTTATGGCTGGTGTTATGAAGGCTCCACTGACCGCAATCTTCCTTATTGCCGAGTTATCGAATGGCTACGGACTGTTCCTGCCGCTGATGATTGTGGCGTGTATCGCCTTTGCGGTTGGTCGCTACCTCGACCCGGATTCAATCTACACCAAGCACCTTCGTCAACGTGGTGAGTTGCTCACCCACGACAAAGATCAGTCGGTGCTTGTGTTCCTCAACCTCGATGAGCTGATGGAGACCGATTTCGTACGCATCAAGGAGCACTTCACCTTGGGCGACGTATTGGATATCATCTCGACTGCTCACCGCAATATTTTCCCTGTTATCGACAACTTCGGTCGCTTGGTCGGCATCGTACAACTCGACGACCTACGCGAAGATATGTTCAAGCCGTCGAAGCGCGGAAATTCGATTACGAACTATATGATTCAACCGCCAGATAAGATTCTCGAACACGAGATGATGCAGGAGGTGTTGCCTCGCTTCGAGGCTAACCGCACTTGGATGTTGCCAGTAGTGGACAAGGAGAACCACTATCGCGGTTTCATCTCGAAGTCGCGCATCCTTGACGCTTATCGTGAGCAGTTGGTAAACATTACCCAATAAGAAGATGATGAACTACAAAGTTGTAATGCTCGATTTCGATGGTACGATAGCTTGCACCATCCCTGCCATACTGCACGCATCGGAGAAGATGCTGGGTATGCACGGCTACACGATAGACCCCGTACAGGTGGAGCGCAACTTCGGTTTGGCTCTCCCCGAGGCATTCCGTTGCTTTTCCAACGACCCCAACATCGACGATGCGACAATGGAGCAGATGATTAAGGAGTTCAACTCAATATACCGCAACGAATGCGAGCCACTCATCGAGTTGTTCGACGGCGTTATCGCGACGCTTGACCGACTCCGCAAGGCTGGCGTCAAGTTGCTTATCGCATCGAACAACATCCGCACCGTACTCAACCGCCTCAGCGCACGACTCCACATCGAGGAGTACTTCGATGGCATCGTATGTGCAGACGATGTGGTGAACGCCAAGCCAGCTCCCGACATCGCACTCTTGGCAATCGAGCGATACAACATCAAGGCTGAGGAGGCTTTGGTTGTGGGCGATTCGACCTACGATATGGATATGGGACGTGGCGCAGGTTGCGACCTTTGCGGTGTCACCTTCGGTAGCCACTCGGCAGAGATGTTGCGCGCAACGGGGGCAAAATATATTATAAACCACTTCTCGGAACTCGAGAAGATTGTACTCGGATAGACTATGCCACCAGTAATTACTATATACACCGACGGCTCGGCACTCGGCAACCCAGGTCCTGGAGGCTATGGCGTAGTGCTTATGAGCGGTCCTCACCGCAAGGAACTCTCGCAGGGATACCGCCTTACGACCAACAATCGTATGGAGTTGATGGCAGTGTGCGTGGCACTCGAGAAGTTGAAGTTCGAGGGCTCGGATGTAACGATATACTCCGACTCGAAATATGTGGTCGATGCCGTAACGAAAGGTTGGGTATTCGGCTGGGAGAGGAAATTCTTCAAAGATAAGAAAAACCCCGACCTTTGGGTTCGTTTCTTGCGCATCTACCGCAAGCACAATGTGCGCTTCGTGTGGGTGAAGGGACACGCCGATACGGTCGAAAATAATCGTTGCGATGAACTCGCCGTAGCGGCTGCAAATAGCAACAACCTACTCGAAGATACTGGATATCAGCCGGAATAGGATATGAGACGACTCCGATATATCACAACCATTGCTGTTATATTGCTCGCACACACCTCGTTGTCGGCGCGCAATAGACTGCACACCATCGACGATATGAATCGCACCGCGCACGTCGTAAATTCGCACGCAGGGGCTGTACCGCACATTAAACTTTAAGTTAGCAAAATAGAAATAACAATATAAAACAATAGAGTATGAAAAGGTTAGTTATGTTGGCAATTGTGGCAATGGGATTGCTGGGTTGCTCAAAGATTACAGACACTCCGGTTATTAATTTCGAGGAGAGCAGTTATACTGTATCGGTTAAGGGCGGAGAGTTGATTATTCCGGTGAACTCGACAGGTGTTCACGAGGTGACCATCACCTATCGTGGCGGTGAGAATTGGGAAGTTGACTCGACAACTGGCGATAGAACGCCGACCGTAGGTTGGTGTCAGTTGGTGCGAGTTATCGAGCACTACGAGCAGGAGACCAAGACTCGCGACTTGGCGCAGTGGACCTCAGCCATCGAGTTGCATATTGAGCCAAACACCACCGACTTCGAGCGCGTCGCTTACGTCACAGTAAAGAGCTTCAGCAAAGAGGCTACCGTTATGGTAAAGCAGGGCTTTTAACAAACGGAAAGCGGAAAACTGAAAACGGAAAACTGAAAGCGGAAAACTGAAAAGTTTTCTGCTTTTTTTTGATAGGGGTTATTAGAGAATTTAGAGAATTTAGGGAATTTAGAGATTCATTAAATTCACTAAATTCACTACTCTAATAACCACGAAAAACCGAAAACACACATTGGCATAGTAAAAGGCTGCAAGTAATTTGCAGCCTTTTACACTATGCCGCAGATTGCGGCTATTCACCAGAAATTACTCAGCCAAAATCTCGAGCAACTTGATAGCTGCATCAGGAATCTTAGTACCAGGACCGAAGATAGCTGCTGCGCCATCCTTGTAGAGCTGATCGTAATCCTGTGCTGGGATTACACCACCCACTACTACGATGATATCCTCACGACCGAGCTTAGCGAGCTCCTCGATAATCTGAGGAACGAGAGTGAGGTGACCTGCTGCGAGTGACGATACACCAACTACGTGAACGTCATTCTCTACAGCCTGCTTAGCAGCCTCGGCTGGAGTCTGGAACAAAGGACCCATATCCACGTCGAAACCGATATCAGCATAACCAGTTGCTACAACCTTAGCACCACGGTCGTGACCGTCCTGACCAAGCTTAGCAATCATAATACGAGGCTGGCGACCCTCCTTCTTAGCGAAGTCTGCGCACATTGCCTGAGCCTTCTCAAAATTCTCATCCTTCTTCATAGCCGAACTATAAACTCCCGAAATTGAACGAATAACTGCCGAGTAGCGACCTACCTCAACCTCGCAAGCGTACGAAATCTCACCGAGGGTAGCACGTACCTTTGCAGCCTCAACTGCGAGCTCAAGGAGGTTACCCTCACCTGTCTTAACGCACTCAGTGATAGCTGCCAAAGCCTTATCTACAGCTGCCTGGTCACGGTTAGCCTTCAACTCGTTAAGACGCTTAATCTGGCTCTCGCGAACTGCAGTATTATCTACTGCGAGGATATCGATTGGAGCCTCCTTAGCAAGGCGGTACTCGTTCAAACCGATAATCTTCTGCTCGCCCGAGTCGATACGAGCCTGAGTACGAGCTGCTGCCTCCTCGATACGCATCTTAGG
>JAZQWU010000173.1:0-6302 GCA_045632505.1 Alistipes sp.
TATGCTGCCAAGTCGTTGGCTTTGACCGAGCGTTGGTTGGATCGTTGCTTCAACCAGTATCACAAGACCCAGCCGAAGTATGGACACTATCAATCATTGTTTCCTATCGTGCAGGGTTGTGGCTATCCAGATCTTCGCGCCAAGGCGGCGGAGAATGTCTTGCAGTATAACGCCGATGGTTATGCTATTGGTGGTTTGGCTGTGGGTGAGCCTACGGAGGTGATGTATGCGATGATTGAGGTTGTGAATGCGGTATTGCCACAGGATAAGCCGCGCTACTTGATGGGCGTGGGTACTCCGATAAATATCTTGGAGGCTATTTCGCGTGGTGTCGATATGTTCGACTGCGTGATGCCTACTCGCAATGGTCGCAACGGACAGCTCTTTACGAGCGAGGGTGTCATCAACATCCGCAACAAGAAGTGGGAGAACGACTTCTCGCCAATCGACCCGAACGGTCCAACCTTCGTTGACCATCAGTACTCGAAGGCCTACTTGCATCACCTTGTGGTGTGTGGCGAGATGTTGGCGGCGCAGATTGCATCGTTGCACAACATCGGCTTCTACCTCTGGTTGGTAGGCGAGGCTCGCAAGCACATCATTGCTGGCGACTTCGCACAGTGGAAGGAAGTGATGGTCGAAAAACTCAGTCGCCGATTGTAAAAACGGAAAACGGAAAGCGGAGAACGGAAAGCAGAAAACTTTTTAGTTGAGAGTTGAGAGAGGAGAGTTGAAAACCGATTTTGCAATTCCTCTAACACTTCTAATAATTTTGAATTTTGCATTCTGCATTCTGAATTTTGAATTTTGAATTCGAACTATGATGGAGCCGCAATATAAGACAGGACGTAGCTGGTGGCCGGGATTGCAGATTCTCGACCGCTACATTATTCGCAAGTTCCTCGGAACATACATCTTTGCTATTGCAATGATTATTGTGGTGGTGGTCATCTTCGACTATGTCGAGAAGATTGATGGCTTCACCCAAACGCACGCACCATTCAAGAGTATCGTCGTAGACTACTACTTGAACTTTGTGCCATTCTTCATAAATCAGTTTAGTGCGCTATTTACCTTTATCGCCTGCATCTTCTTCACCTCGAAGCTGGCCTACCAGACCGAGATTATTGCGATGCTCTCGGGTGGTATGAGTTTCCGCCGACTGATGTGGCCTTACTTCATCGGTGCGATGGTCATTACGATTGTCTCGCTCGGATTGAGCCTTTGGGTTATTCCAATCTCACAACGTAGTTGTGTGGCATTCGAGCAGCAATATATTCCACGTCGTCAGCGCTATCAATACGACCGCCATATCTATCGTCAGGTCGAGCCAGGCACATTCCTCTATATCAGAGGCTTCAGCAAGAGTTCGTCGCAGGCGTCGTATATCGCACTCGAGAAGTATGAGGGTAGTTTTATGCGCTCGACATTGGAGGCTTCGGATGCTAAGTTCGACGAGGAGACAAAGCGCTGGACCGCTCAGCGATATGTCACTCGCCACTTCTCTGACGATGGCTTGGAGAAGTTCGAGCAACATCGTAACCTCGACACCTTGCTCAACCTCGACATTGTTGAGCTTGGAAATATTCAGGCACTGATTAAGACGATGAATATCGTGGAGTTGAACGACTTTATCGACCAGCAACGCGCTAAGGGTTCCGACTCGATTCGACAGTTGGAGGTGGAGCATCACACTCGCTACGCCTATCCACTTGGAACATTCATCCTGACACTTATCGGCGTGTCGCTCTCGTCGCGTAAGGTGCGAGGAGGTACGGGCTTGCATATTGGAATTGGTATCGCGCTCTGCTTCTCCTATATTATGCTCAATCGCGTCTTCGAGGAGTTTGCCAAGGGCGGAACATTGCCACCGATGTTGGCGGTGTGGTTGCCAAATATAATCTATGCCGTAATCGCGATTTACCTCTATCGCAAAGCACCGAAATAGTATGACCGTAGATAGTGTTGCCGAAAAGTTGTCGCGCAGCGAGCGTATCAATGCTGCCGAGGCGAAGCTCCTATGGGAGGAGGCTCCGCTGTGGTTGTTGGCACGCCTTGCAACCGAGGCGAAGGTGCGCAAGAGTGGCGATAAGGTCTTTTATAACAAGAACTTCCACCTCGAGCCGACCAACATCTGCTTGTTCAATTGTCGTTTCTGTTCCTATCGTCGTCGTCAAGGCGAGGAGGGTGCGTGGGACTATTCGATGGAGGAGATGCTCGCGCAGGTTGAGGCACGCAAGGAGTGCGGAGCAACCGAGATTCACATCGTGGGCGGAGTACATCCCGAGCGCGATTTGTACTACTACGCCGAGATGATTCGCCGCGTCAAGGAGATTATGCCCGAGGTGTGCGTCAAGGCTTTTACGGCGGTGGAGTTGCACTATATGATTATGAAGGCGGGCTTGACCATCGAGGCGGGCTTGCAGCTGCTCAAGGAGGCTGGTATGGAGTCTATCCCTGGCGGTGGTGCGGAGATTTTCGACGAGAAGATTCGTGCCGAGATTTGCCCGGGCAAATGCTCTTCGGCGGAGTGGTTGGAGATGCACGAGAAGGCGCACAAAATGGGTTTCGACTCGAATGCTACGATGTTGTATGGTCACATAGAAAATATCGACCATCGTATCGACCACCTTATGCGATTGCGCGATCTGCAGGATAGAACGGGCGGCTTGAATGCCTTTATCCCGTTGAAGTTCCGCAGCGCGAACAATGAGTTGGGTGTGATAGGCGAGACCTCGGTTGTTGACGATATGCGTACGTTGGCAATGAGTCGTCTGATTCTGGATAATGTGCCACACATCAAGGCGTATTGGGTGATGTACGGCAAGGAGAGTGCCGAGTTGGCGTTATCCTTCGGTGCGGATGATATCGACGGTACGATTGAGGATTCGACAAAGATTTACTCGATGGCTGGAGCAAAGGATCAGAAACCGCGCTTAACCATCGGTGAGATTGAGAGGATGTGCGAAACTGCAGGCTTCAAGGCGGTCGAAAGAGATACACACTACAATGAGTTAAACGGAAAACGGAAAACGATGAAGAAATTTTGGTCTTGGTTAAAGAAGCATCCGATAGCATACAATATCGTGGTTATTGCGTTGGTCTTTTTGGGATTGGCGATAGCCGCATTTGTGGTTATGGCATTTGCCACACGTCATAGCGCACGTCGCACTGTGCCTGACTTTGTGGGATTGAAGATGAACGATGCGGAGTATTTTGCCTCTCGTCGTGACTTGCAGATTATAGTGAACGACTCGCTCTATGTCTCGGCTTACCCTGGTGGCGTGGTGCTCGACCAATTGCCTAAGGGCGGTGTCGTTGTGAAGCCAGGTCGCAAGATATATGTTACGGTCAACTCGTCGCGTCAGCGTATGGTTACTGTGCCATATGTGGCAGGTCGCTCGTTGCGTCAGGCAAAGAATATGCTCGAGACCGCAGGTCTCACCATCGACTATCTCGAGTACGCCGAGGATATCGCTACGAACTATGTCTTGGCGGAGTATGTCAATGGCGAGGAGGTGCTCGAGGGTAGCGAGTTGAAGGCCGAGAAGGGTAGTGGCGTAGTGCTGAGCGTGGGTGTTGCTGTGAATGACACCTCTACGGCGGTGCCACAGGTTATTGGTCGCACCCTATTCGAGGCGAAGAGCCGACTCTGGGAGTCGGGTTTGAATATTGGCGAGATTATCTTTGACGAGGGTATGCCAGCACTCGAGCGCAATCGCGCGAAGGTCTACAACCAGTCGGTATTGCCGAGCGAGGCGGTGGAGTATGGTTCGCGCGTGTCGTTGTACCTCTCGCTCGATGCCGAGAAGGTGGAGAGTGCTGTTGCCGAGTGTGAGCGTCGCATCGAGGAGGCGTTGAAGGCAAAGATGGAGGCGGACTCCATCGCCAAGGCGGAGCAACGATTGCTCGACTCAATTGCTAACGCCGAGAAGGGCAAACCACAAACAGAAGAGGACTTCTTCTTTTAGTTAGAAGTTTTTCAGTTGAAAGTTGAGAGTTGAAAGTTGAGAGATTTTTAGTTAAAATAAAAAATACCTTTAATTGTCAATTATCAATTGTCAACTGTCAATTAAAGAAGCCATTGGCTAATAGCAAAGATTATGACTGACGAGAGATATTTAGACGAAGAGTTTGATGATGTAGATGCCCTCGACTTCGAGGCGGACGACGAAGAGGGTGGTGTAGGCGTTATGCCACGCCGATTCCTTTCGGACCAAGAGCCCGACGAGAATGGCTTGTACGAACACTTCTCAATTACTGTAGATAAGGGGCAGTCGATGATGCGCTTGGATAAGTATCTCACCACGCACATCGAAAACTGCTCGCGCAACCGTATACAGAACGCTATCGACGATGGCGGTGTCTTCGTGAACGAGAAACCGCAGAAGGCGTCGTACAAGATTAAACCCTACGACAAGATTTCGATGCGATTGGCTTTCCCTCGCTACGAGGTGACTCTTACGCCCGAGGATATTCCAATCGACATTATGTACGAGGACGACGACGTTATCGTAGTGAACAAGGAGGCGGGAATGTGCGTACACCCAGGTCACGGCAACTACTGCGGAACGTTGGTGAACGCCCTCACCTTCCATCTGAAGGATAATCCATTGTTCCAGCAGGGCAACGAGCGCGCTGGCTTGGTGCATCGCATCGATAAAAATACCTCGGGAATCCTCGTTGTGGGCAAGAACGAGCAGGCCTGCCAGCACCTCTCGCACCAATTCTTCCTCCACTCTACGCAACGTCGCTATGTTGCGCTCGTGTGGGGTAATTTGGCGGACGATGAGGGTACAATTACGGGACACATCGGTCGCAACCCGAAGAATCGTCACCAGATGTATGTCTTTGCCGATGGCTCGGAGGGTAAGCACGCGGTTACGCATTACAAGGTGTTGAAACGCTACGGATATGTAACTCTCGTGGAATGCCGACTCGAAACGGGACGTACTCACCAGATTCGTGTACATATGCAGTATATCGGTCATCCGCTCTTCAACGATGAGCGTTATGGCGGCGACAAGATATTGAAGGGTACCACCTTCTCGAAGTACAAGCAGTTTATCGAAAACTGCTTCGAAACAATGCCTCGCCACGCCTTGCACGCACGCCTCTTGGGCTTCGAACACCCAAAGACCGGCGAGTACAAGGAGTTCACCCTCGGCTTGCCGAAGGACTTTGAGGCGGTCTTGGCAAAGTGGGACAACTACTCAAAAGCAGCAAATGAAGCTAATGGCTAATGGCTAAAAGCAAAGAAATTTATGGGCTTTTTACCAACGACAGTTAAGGAGATGCGACAACTCGGATGGGACTATGTGGATATAGTCCTCTTCTCGGGTGATGCCTATATCGACCATCCGTCGTTCGGTACAGCGGTGGTGTCGCGATTGTTCGAGGATGAGGGGTTGCGTGTGGCTGTTGTTCCGCAACCAAATTGGCGTGACGATCTGCGAGACTTCAAGAAGTTCGGCACTCCGCGCCTATGCTTCTGCGTTACGGCGGGTGTGATGGACTCGATGGTGAACCACTACACCGCCAACAAACGACTTCGCTCGAACGATGCCTATACGGCTGGCGGAGCAGCAGGTTTCCGCCCCGACTATGCCGTTACGACATATACTCAAATTCTGAAAAAACTCTTTCCGACAACCCCTGTGCTGATTGGTGGTATTGAGGCATCGCTTCGTCGCTTTGCCCACTACGACTATTGGCAAGATGGCATCAAACCTTCGATTTTGGTCGAGAGTGGTGCCGACTTCCTACTCTATGGTATGGGCGAGAGGGTCATCCGCGAGGTGGCACGCGCAATGCGTAATGGCTACAACGCCAAGTTGCTCTGTGGCTTGAAACAGGTGGGATTCGTGGCGGACAAAAAGTTTGTCGATGCTCTGCCTAGCGAGAAGGTTATCGCCTTGCATTCGTTTGAGCAGTGCAAAAAGGATAAACGCGCCTTTGGCGAGAATTTTACGAAGGAGGAGATCGAGAGCAACCGCTTGCAGAGCGAGAATGTGCTGGTCGAGAGGACGGGCGACGACTATGTCGTTATAAACCCGATGCACTCGGCACTTACGAGCGAGGAGCTCGACTCGGCATTCGACCTTCCATATATGCGAGCACCACATCCGCGCTACAAGGGGCGTGGCGATATCCCTGCGTGGGAGATGATTAAGCACTCGGTGAATATCCACCGTGGTTGCTTCGGAGGTTGCTCGTTCTGCACCATTTCGGCACATCAGGGTAAGTTTATCTCCTCTCGCAGCGCGGCTTCGATTATGCGCGAGGTGGAGGCTGTAACCAAG
>JAZQWU010000174.1:0-6303 GCA_045632505.1 Alistipes sp.
CGGTGTAGAGTTCGATGTGGTTATATTCTCTTTTCGGGAATACCAAATCCGAAACTGCTGCAATATCGGTAAAGCACTCAACCGATGCTCTATCCACGATAATTGTGAGCGTTTGACGCTCCGATGATGACATTGGCGCTATCGAGACAGATGGGAATTTGCTACTGAAATCAACCTTACCTGATGCTCGTCTATCAACTCTGAATTCACGCTTTGCCTTATCGAAGCAGATGTTAACATATTCTCCTTCATCGTTGGAGAGTCGCACGCCACACACATTCTCTATCTTTGCGATATCCAACGTCAGTCGATACGCACCATCCACCTTTTTCAAATCTACCAAATTGCTCTTGCCCGCTATTGTTAAATCGCGATAGAGCTGTTTGCGACGGAAGTAGTCATCATATTCACGAGCGGGACGCATCACAAGTTTTGCTTTGCCCTCATACTCTGTCAATCCGAGTTCATAAGCGAGGCTCATATAACCTCGATAACCCACAGTAGGGTATTGCTTATCACTGCAGCATTTCCAGTTATTCTGCCACGCAATAGCCACAGTTCTGCCATCCGGGACATTACTCCAGGTAACGGTGGCATAGTTATCGCGACCATAGTTCAACCAATCGGTATACGACTCAGGGGTATCGCATTTGAAGGTGTGACCATCGAACTCTCCCACAAAGTATTGCACCGACGATCCGTGCTGAGCATCTTTGGTTATAGAGCAGAGTAGTACCCACTTCGTACCGCCCTTGTATGGCAACTCAATTAGGTCGGGACACTCCCACACATCAAAGTGGCAGCCATAGTTATCACCGAAACGGCTCTCAAATTTCCACTCTTTAAGGTCGCTAGACGAATAGAACTCCATAGCCTTTCCGCACGCCAACGCCATAATCCAACGCGAAGTCGGCTTATGCCAAAAGACCTTAGGATCACGGAAATTGCGAATACGGCTCGGCAACACCGGATTACCCGAATACTTCGTGAAGGTGCGACCATTATCGTGGCTATAGGCAATATTCTGTTGTTGATACTTCGCTGTTTTATTTCGATACGAAGTAGTATAGATTGCCACCATCGTATTCTTGCCAAATCCTGCGGTATTGTCCTTATCGACAACGGCACTACCAGAATATATCGCGCCCAGCTCGTCGGGATACATCACCGTAGGGAGTTGCTTCCATTCAACCAAATCGCGACTTACGGCGTGGCCCCAAGACATATTGCCCCAACGAGTACCTAATGGATTGTACTGGAAGAATAGATGCCACTCGCCATCATACCAAACCATTCCATTCGGGTCGTTTATCCAGCCAAGCTCCGGCGTGAAGTGAATCTTCTGACGGAAATCCTCAAGTTTAGGGTTAGGATTCTTACCCATCTTAAAATTATCCCACGCAACGATATCCGCTTTGCAAGCAGAAAATTTGATAGTCGTAGTATTCTCGTCCAAGAGCAGAGGCATATAGGTTTCGACCTTAGTCGTAGCAAGACGCACACTCATAGGTATAGTATAGAGCGAACTGCCAGCAACCTCCAAGAATGACTCCTTTGCCGAATTTTCAATCGGAATCCAGAGAGTTTGCTTCTTCGCCTTATGCAGATTTATCTCGGCAGAGTTTTCATTGATAGACACAGCAAAGCCTCTGTCTTTCTGCACCTTACACAGCGTCGAACTGAAAGCCATCGTTCTCTCGGTAGCAATGGCCATCCCAGCAACCGCAACCACTATAACAATCGCAAAAACTCTTTTTATTAAATTCATCTGCTTTAATCGCCTTATTACCTTACAAAGGTAATAAAAAAGAAGAATCCGTGCAAATATACACGGACTCTTTCTCGGATATTATCGTTTTCGACTACTCGATAATGCCTGCGCGACGGAAGATGTAATCCACATTCTTGAGATAGTACTCCAATGTGAAGCACGAATCCAACTCCTCGCGAGTGAGGTTAGCCATCACCTTCTCGTTCTCAGCCAACAACTCCTGATAGTCGGCACGCTCTGCCATTGCACGCATAGCAACTGGCTGTACGGTATCGTAAGCCTCCTCACGCGAGAATCCCTTATCAATCAAGGCGTTCATAACGCGCTGAGCGAAGATAACCTTGCGAGTGCGGTAGATATTCTCCATCATTACATCCTCGAATACAACGAGGTTGTCCAAGATGCCCATAAAGCGAGTGAGCATATAATCCAACAACTCGGTAGCATCAGGCAAGATGATACGCTCGGTTGCCGAGTGCGAAATGTCGCGCTCGTGCCACAAAGCCACATTCTCGCAAGCGGTAGCCATATAGCCACGCATTACGCGAGCGCAACCGCAGATATTCTCCGACGAAATTGGGTTACGCTTGTGAGGCATTGCGCTCGAGCCCTTCTGACCTTTACCGAAAGCCTCCTCGACCTCGTGTACCTCGGTACGCTGCAAGTTACGAACCTCGAGAGCCATCTGCTCCAACGACGATGCGATAACTGCCAATGTAGCAATATAATATGCGTGGCGATCACGCTGAATAACCTGAGTCGAAACATTTGCCGAGTCGATACCCAACTTCTCACAAACATAGTCCTGAATCATTGGCGGAATGTTTGCGAAGTTACCTACCGCACCACTCATCTTACCAACCTCTACACCGCGAGCTGCAGTGCGGAAACGCTCGATATTACGCTTCATCTCCTCGTACCACAACGCCCACTTCAAGCCGAAGCAGGTGATATCTGCGTGGATACCGTGAGTACGACCGATGCAAGGAGTGTTGCGGAACTCCAAAGCACGACGCTTCAAAACAGCGAGGAATGCCTCCAAGTCCTTCTCCAAAATCTCGTTTGCCTGACGGAGCAAATATCCGTTTGCGGTATCAACAACGTCAGTCGAAGTCAAGCCGTAGTGTACCCACTTACGCTCCTCTCCGAGGGTCTCCGATACGGCGCGAGTAAATGCCACAACATCGTGACGAGTCTGCTCCTCAATCTCCTTGATGCGGTCAATCGAGAACGACGCCTTATCCCACAACTTCTGAACATCCTCAGCTGGCACTACGCCCAACTTGCTCCAAGCCTCCGAAGCCAAAATCTCAACTTTGAGGTATGCGCTGAACTTGTTGTGCTCTGTCCACACGTCACGCATCACCTTTCTGCTATATCTTTCAATCATAGTTTGTTATATTTGTTTATTTTACAATTCGGTTTAAGTAACACTCGATAGTGTTTTTCATCAGCATTGTGATGGTCATTGGACCTACACCACCTGGTACTGGAGTGATAAACGAAGCCACCTCCTGCGCCTCGGCAGTAGCAACATCGCCACACAATTTACCAGTCTCGGCATCACGATTTACACCCACGTCGATAACGATTGCGCCCGGCTTAATCATATCGGCAGTGATGAGGTGCTTGCGACCTACGGCAGCCACCAAGATGTCAGCCTCGCGGCATACTGCACCCAAATCCTGAGTGCGCGAATGTGCGATTGTTACCGTTGCATTCGCATCAAGCAACAACTTCGATATTGGCTTACCCACGATGTTGCTACGACCCACTACAACAGCCTTCTTACCCGCAACATCAAAACCGCACTCGGCAATCATCTGCATAACACCCTTTGGAGTACAAGGCACGATACAAGGCTTTCCGAGCCACAAATTAGCCACATTAGCAGGGTGGAAGCCATCCACATCCTTCTCGAGAGCGATAGCGTCAATAACGCGCTCCTCGTCGATATGCTTTGGCAAAGGCAACTGCACCAACACGCCGTCGGTATCCTTATCAGCATTGAGTCGCTCAATCTCCGCCAAGAGAGCCTCCTCGGTAGTATCGGCTGGCATAGTGATAAGTTCACTCTTGATACCGACCTCCTCAGCAGCCTTAATCTTGCCACGAACATACGACTGGCTTGCTGGATTCTCGCCAACGAGAATCACAGCCAACGATGGCACGCGACCATACTTCGCACCGAGAGCCTTTACCTCCTCAGCCATTTCGCCCTTCAAGCGCAACGACAACTGCTTTCCGTCAATAATGCTTCCCATAACTATTTGAATGCCTTGTGACCAATATCGGTACGATGGAACAAATTCTCGCACTCAATCTTTGCGACCTCCTCGTTTGCCTTCTTGTGAGCCTCAGCAAGGGTTGCACCCTTTGCTACAACAAACAAGACACGACCACCAGCGGTTACCAACTCGCCATCCTTAACGGCAGTACCCATATGGAAGACTGTGCCATCCACATTCTCGGTGCCACGAATTGCAAAACCCTTCGCATAGTCACCTGGATAGCCCTTCGATGCGAGAACAATACCGAGAGTAACATCCTTGCTCCAAACGATTTCGGCAGGTGTCTCACCCTTAGCTACCGCCTCGAAAACATTTGCGATATCGCTATCAATCAACGGCAACACAACCTCTGTCTCAGGATCGCCAAAGCGAGCGTTAAACTCGATAACCTTTACGCCCTGAGCAGTTTTCATCAAACCGCCATACAAGACGCCTGTCAATGGGCAGCGCTCGGCAACCATAGCCTTTGCAGTAGGACGCATAACCTTCTCCATAGCGAACTCCAAATCCTCGGCAGTAACAAATGGCAACGAGGTGTATGCACCCATACCACCTGTATTAGGACCCTTATCGCCATCGAAAGCACGCTTGTGATCCTGTGCGATAGGCATAGGGTAGACATTCTCGCCCTCCACGAAACACATCAACGAGAACTCCGGACCTTCGAGATAATCCTCCACGACGACACGACCCTTACCGAATCGGTCATCCAATAGCATATCGCGCAAAGCCTCGCGAGCATCATCCATTGTTTCGGCGATAACTACGCCCTTTCCAGCTGCCAAGCCGTCATACTTCAACACAGCTGGCAACGGACGAGCCTCGACATAGGCGACCGCCTCGTCGTAGTTGTCGAACGCCTTATATCCCGCAGTTGGGATGTCATACTTCGCCATCAACTCCTTGGCAAACTCCTTCGATGTTTCGATGCGAGCAGCCGACTTGGTGTGACCGAAGATTGCAAGCCCCTCCTTGCGGAACTCGTCGGCAATACCTACAGCCAACGCAGCCTCAGGACCTACAACGGTCAAATCCACAGCGTTATCCTTGACAAACTGCTTCAAGCCCGCTACGTCGGTATCCTTAATTGCTACGCACTCTGCTTGCTTTGCAATACCGGCATTTCCTGGTGCGCAGTATATCTTATCTACACTCGGCGAACGGAACAACGCATCAACGATAGCGTGCTCACGACCTCCCGAGCCAACGACTAAAACTTTCATAAAAATTTCATTTTTAATTGAGGATTGAAAATTGAGAATTGAGGATTACTTTTTTTTGATATAAACAATCAAATTCTCAATTCTTAATTCTCAATTCTTAATTTAATGCTTAAAGTGGCGCATTCCAGTAAAGAGCATTGTAATACCAAGCTCGTTAGCCTTCTTAATCGAATCCTCGTCACGAACAGAGCCACCTGGCTGAACGATAGCGGTTACGCCATACTCAGCGGCGAAAGCAACAGTATCGTCAAATGGAAGGAAGCCATCAGAAGCGAGAACGAGTCCCTCGGTGTGGCCTGCAGCCTGTGCCTGCTTGAGAGCAATCTCAGCCGAGCCTACGCGATTCATCTGACCAGCACCAACGCCCAAAGTTGCGCCATTCTTAACTACTGCGATAGCGTTCGACTTAACGTGCTTAACAATGCGCCAGCCGAAGTTAAGGTCAGTCAAAACCTCAGCCGAAGGCTTAGCCTCGGTCACGCACATATCTGCAACAACCTCCTTTGTAGTTGTGTCGAGGTGCTGAACGAGCAAACCACCATTAACGCTAATATACTGATTATGAACGTCGTTTGTACGAGTCATATCAACCTTCAACACGCGCAAGTTCTTCTTAGCGCAGAGAATCTCGAGTGCCTCCTCGGTGAACGATGGAGCCATAACAATCTCCAAGAAGATAGGCTTCATACCGAGTGCAACCTCCGCAGTAACCTCGCGATTGAGAGCCACGATACCACCGAAGATACTCTTTGTATCAGCCTCGTAAGCGCGAGTCCAAGCCTCCAATGCGTCTGCACCGATTGCAGCACCGCAAGGGTTCATATGTTTCAACGCAACGCAGAATGGCTCGTCAAACTCACGAACGATGTTCAACGCAGCATTTGCATCCTGAATATTGTTGTACGAAAGTTCCTTACCATTCAACTGCTCGGCATAAGCCAACGAGAAGTGAGTGGTAGAGTTGTCGCGATAGAATGTTGCCGACTGGTGAGGGTTCTCGCCATAACGCAACGACTGC
>JAZQWU010000175.1:0-6465 GCA_045632505.1 Alistipes sp.
CTTGGAGGATGGCGTAGATATGTCGCAGAAGGATGACTTCTACAACGGTATTCGTATTCCAGAGTTGGGCGTAAATGCACGTACAACTTCGCCTTACCGTCCTACATACTATATGCACAAGACCTTGATGCCATACAACGCACAGGATAGCCGTCGTTCGGTTTACAACACTGCGAAGGCTGCCAACGGCGAGCTCGTAGAGGTTGAAGACGGTGGTGGCTGGTTGGCTTGGTGCTACAAGGGCTGGAAGGATAAGTATGCCGACATCAACAACCCTGAGTTGTACCCTGTAGGTGTTCACTTCTTCAACAGTACTGCATCGGCTCAGGGTGTACCATTCCTCGGCGATAAGTTCTGGTGCCCAGGTATGATCTACAACCAGGATTCTAACAACTTGAAGATTTTCCGCTTTGCACACGTAATCCTCGACTTGGCTGAGGCTCATATGCGTTGCGGTAACTGGGAGTCGGCATTCGACTATCTTAACGCTACTAAGCAGCGTGCTGGTAACCCTACTTTGAGTGGTGGTCACTCTGATGAGACTCAGTTTATGCAGGATTTGCAGCAGGAGTCTGCACGTGAGTTGTTCGGTGAGTTTACTCGTCGCCACAACCTCGTTCGTTGGGGCATCTGGTACGACCAGATTGTTAACCACGCTAAGGCAGGTAAGGCAAACGCAACTCCTTCGAACTGTGATATCATTACATACGTTAAGGAGGGTCCTTGCCGTGAGTACTATCCAATCCCTGACCAGCAGATTATTCTCTCGAACTACAATTTGAGTAACCCTGAATACGATAAATACGGATTATAATGAAAAAGATATCAATAATTTTAATGTTGTTTGCAGCTTATGTTGCAACATCGTGTGTTCAGCCTTACGAGATGGACCCAAATGAGTTGACTTTGAGCAACTATGACTTGACATTGCCAAAGACATCTTCGAAGAAGGACTTGAACGGAGAGAATGTTTGCTACATCCACGTCAATACTCTTGGTCCTTGGGAGGCAACTCTCGAGACCCAGAAGGAGGGCGAGATTTGGTGCTGGCTTAACGATTTCTATCGTAAGGAGGTAAAGGATGCTAACGGCGCGACAATGAAGGACGAGTTTGGTAACACTGTCATCGAGAAGGTGTATGTTGCTGAGGGCGTTGAGATCTTCGTTGGAGGTGCTGATGGCTCGGATGGTTCTGATATTCAGTACTGCAAGGTTCGCGGTAAGGGTATTACCTTCTTGCCTTTGGAGTATATGGATAACAATGGTAGTACAGTTCGTTACGCGACCGTCGTAGTTCGTAGAACAGATATCGACGTTATGCGCGTATGCGAGATTCAACAATCAAAATAATTTGAGAGTATGAAGAAGATTTTTGTAATAATATTGGCTGTTTCGGCATTTATGGCTTCTTGCTCGTCTCCGTACTATCCGGAGTATGTACAAGTAGTATCGTTGGGTGCCAATACCAGCAGTTTGATGTGCGAGAACACCGAGGGTGAGGTGGAGTTGAGCGTACTCTCGAATGTGGAGTATACCGCAACTATCATTTCGGGTTCGGAGTGGTTGTCGTTCAAGGATACCGATGCTTTGACTCGTGTAGGACGTGGTAACGAGATGATTGATTTCATCCACAAGCAGAACAACAATGGTAAGCGTGTAGCTCGCTTGGTTCTTGCTGCAGATACTCGTCGTGATACCATCAAGATTAAGCAGTATGGTCGTTTCGAGGATTTCCTCACGATTCACCCAGATGACAAGGAGCGATTCACTTTGGAGAATGGCACTCGTCTTCCAGTATCTTATGAGGGTGGTGAGGTAGCAGTTCGTTTGCAGACCTCTTGCCTTGATCACGAGCTTTCGGCTTGGACTTCTGACTCTACAATCGTTAGTGGCTTCAAGTTCAACAATGGCACTATGACATTCCACGTTGCAGCTAACAAAGAGTTGCAGCCTCGTATCGTGACCATTCAGATTTCGTATATCGATGGTTGGGACGACAAGCGTACCTTGGAGATCTCGATTCGTCAGGACTACGATCCAACTTTGGCAGACGCTTAGTCGTTTCCAAATATTCAAAATCGAGGTGTCGTTAATGTACGACACCTCGATTTTTTTTGTGCTGTCGAAGGAAAAAGTTTTCTGTTTTACGCTCTACGTTTTCCGTTTTTTTTGTATCTTTGTTCTATGGCAAAGTATGACGAGATATTTAATATAAACTCCGACGCTGATTTCGAGCGCGAGGCATTGCGTCTGTTCCGACATCAGGCGGAGCATTGTGCGCCCTATGCCGAGTATATCCGCCTGCTTGGCGTAGATGTTGCAGCGGTGCAGCGCGTGGAGGATATCCCAATGTTGCCAATAGAACTCTTCAAGTCGCACAAGGTCTATTGTGGCGAGGCAGAACCGCAGATGGTCTTTACTTCGAGTGCTACGACTGGTATGACTCAGTCGCGCCACTATGTTGCCGACCTTGGACTGTATGAGCGTGCTTTTAAGGAGGCTTTCCGCCACTTCTATGGCGAGTTGGAGGAGTGTAGCATCTATGCGCTTTTGCCATCGTATCTCGAACGCGAGGGGTCGTCATTGGTCTATATGGCAGAGAAACTTATCGAGGAGTGTAGCGGTGGTGGATTCTACCTGCACGACTATGAGAAGTTGTTGCGCGATATGGCACGCGACGACAATCCGAAGATCCTTCTTGGCGTGACTTATACATTGCTCGACCTTGCTGAGAACTACGCTCCGCACCTCGAGAATACCGTGGTGATGGAGACTGGCGGTATGAAGGGCAAGCGCAAGGAGTTACCCAAAAGCGAACTCCATAGAATCCTCTGCTCGGCATTTGGCGTGGAGAAGATTCATTCGGAGTATGGTATGGCGGAGTTGATGTCGCAGACATACTCGTTTGGCGATGGAGTGTTCTGCACTCCGAAGTGGATGCGCGTGTTAGTGCGCGATGTGAACAATCCGTTTGCTCGTTTGGCTGATGGCCGTCGCGGAGGATTGGATATTATAGATTTGGCAAACCGCGATTCGTGCGCCTTCATCGCTACGCAGGATATGGGCATTAGATATGAGGATGGTTCGTTCCGCATCGAAGGTCGCATCTCGCAGAGCGATATCAGAGGTTGTAACTTATTAGTGCAGTAGGGTAGTATGAAGTACGCGAAAGAGGATTTGCAAAGACTCCATCAGGAGTTGTATCGCACGCTCGCCGAGATTATTCGTGTGTGCGAGGTGCTGGATATCCCGTACTTCATTCAGGGCGGTACGGCTATCGGTGCGTTGTACAACAAGGGCATTGTGCCGTGGGACGACGATATAGATGTGGGTATGACGCGCGAGAACTATGAACGTTTCTTGCGCGAGGCACCTGCTCACCTCTCTTCGGACTACTTCTTGGAGTGCTTCGCAACTGAGAATAATACTCCGTTCTACTTCTCGAAGGTAAGACGCAATAACACCCTCTTCGTAGAGGAGATTTGGCGCAATATGGATATCCATCACGGCATCTTTGTGGATGTCTTCCCATTCGACCGTATTCCCGACAATCCGTTGCTCGAGCGACTGCATCGCTTTGCAGTTAAGTTCTGGGTTAACTGCTTTATAGGCAAGGCAATATGGATTTGGGGGCATTGTGGCAAGTGCGAGATTGATGCTCCACTGCCGAAGTCGTGGATTAGTTGTGCAGCAATTCGTGCCATAGTGTCGGTGATGTCGCGCGAAGCATTGTATCGCAAGATGAATCGCGTGATGGGACGATATAACGGCTGCAACACTTCGCGTGTGAATATTGCACGAATGCCGAAGGATCAGATTGCACGCGCCGACATCGAAAATCCGGTGGAGATGGAGTTTGGCGGTATGATGGTCAAAGCACCTCGCAATATCGAGGTCTATCTGCGCCACCACTACCCAAATCTTCGCCCTGTACTCCCCGAGGAGGAGCAGATAAACCACGCACCATATAAGTTGTCGTTTGATACACGAAACGAAGAATGAAACGACTTTCCATCATAATCCCTGCCTACAATATGGAGGCATATCTGCCGCAGTGTGTGGAGTCAATACTTCGCACGCCGTCGTTGGCTGCGGTGGAGGTGGTGGTTGTGAATGATGGTAGCAAGGATAAGACCCTCAATATTGCACGCCAATATGCCGAGCGATATGCCGATACGGTGCGCGTCATTGACAAACCGAATGGCAACTATGGCTCGACCATAAATGCGGCGTTGCCCGTAGTTCGTGGCGAGTATGTCAAGATTTTGGATGCGGACGATTGCTTCGACACGCCGAGCCTTGCGAAGTTTCTTGAGTTCTTGCGCAATATGCAGGGCGTGGATATGGTCGTAACGCCATTTGTGGAGTTTGGTCGTCGCAAGGAGCATAGGGTGGAGTACAATATCTACTCGCGTAAGGTCTACGAATATGGTAAGTCGTACGACGCAGAACAAGTACTCTCTGACGGTGCGATACGATTTTTTATGATGCACGGCGTTTGCTATCGTACCGAGCTGCTCCGTCAGATGAACTACCGCCAGAGCGAGGGAGTATCGTACACCGACCAGGAGTGGGTCTTCTATCCGCTTTTTAGGGTGCAGACCATTGCCTTTGCTGATATAGCCCTCTATCGCTACAATGTTGCTCGCGAGGGGCAGACTATGGACGAGAAGGTGCAGATGCGCAGTCTTGCGCAGTTGGTGGCGGTGACCGAGGGTATGGCACACTATTTTGTTGCCAATGCGCGAACATTGAAGAGCGAAAGTCGTGTCGCCTTTCTGCGAAATATCGTTGCAGACCGCGTTCGTATCGTATGCCGCAAGTATCTGCTTGCGATGGATGAGGAGGAATTCGCCAAGTCAGACTTTGAGTTTGTCTATGCTCGCTTGATGCCGCTCCTTTTGCAGTGCGGTGTCGAGGTGTTGGAGGTACCCGTAAATAATCTTTTGCGTGTCGATTTGCTCTCACGCTGGCAACAAGAGGGCAAGCGTCACTCCTCGGCTGTGAGGTGCCTGCTCTCCTTAGCCGATAGGAGTATGGCGAAGGTACACGCGCTATTGTTCAGATAATTACAAATTTAGAACATAAGTACAATGAAGAAAATTATCCTATTTTTGGCTGTTGTGTCGTGCGCTATGGGTGTGTCGGCACAGAAGATGAATTGGCACAAGAACTGCGTAATCTCGCATCGTGGTGCGTGGAAGGAGAAGGGCTTGCCACAGAACTCGTTGGCGTCGTGGCGCGAGGCTGTGCGCTTGGGTGTTCACGGCTCGGAGTGCGATGTGCATATTACCGCTGACGACTCGTTGGTTGTAACTCACGACGTTAAGCAGCACGGCGTGCGCGTGAATGAGGCTACCTACGCTGAGTTTACAAAGTACCCACTCAAGAATGGCGAGAAGATGCCTACATTCCGCGAGTATCTCACCGAGGTGATGAAGCAGAATCGCACAAAGTTGGTCATCGATGTTAAGACAATGATTTCGGACGAGTACTCACTCCGCCTCAGCAAGGCTATCCTTCGTACTATCGACGAGATGGGTGCAATGCCTTGGTGTGAGTTCCTCGGTGGAAATATCAAGGCGTTGCAGTATATCCGCGAGACTACAGGTCGTCGTACGGCATACCTTGGCAAGTACAAGAAGGAGTTGCCTAATATGCACCCAGATTCGGTACGCGCAAATGGCTTGAAGGAGGTTGACTATCAGGATATGTTCTACAAGGCACACCCAGAGTGGATTAAGACCTTCAAGCGTCGCCGCGTGCATCTCAATGCTTGGACAGTAAATAAGGAGGAGGATATGGATTGGTTCTTGAAGCACAAGTTCGACTACATCACCACCGACTACCCAGCAAAACTTATCGAGAAGATTGGCTACAAAGCGAAGTAATGAAATGGCCTTAAAAGGTGATTTCTGCTAAATAGAAATAGGATGCTCAATTGAGCATCCTATTTTTGTATTGTAACCACTTATTTTATCGGCGTGTCACCTGGATTGCGCGTTCCTCCTCGGCATCTTTTTCGAGGATGTCATCGCCCTCCCAGTCGAACATTGGGAACTCGGTGCGTTCGCCCAATTGGAAACGGGTGTAGGTGATTGGCAAACCTCTATCGAGGTACATCTGCTCGTAGGCGGTCTTTACCGAGAGCACCTCGTCGGCATAGCCCGAGCCATAGATGTCGTTGTTTGCCACCTCGCACTCCAAGCCGAACTTTTCGATTACAGCCGATGTGTATTGGAAGAGGTGCTGCGAGTCTGTCTTGAGGTTAATCCAACCATCTTTCGCCAACAACTTCGAGTAGTGCTCCAAAAATACTGGTGCAGTAAGGCGCTTCTTTGCGCGCTTGGTGCGGAGCTGTGGGTCGGGGAAGGTAATCCAAATCTCATCTACCTCGCCCTCCGCGAAGAGCGATGTGATAAACTCGATGCGGGCACGAAGGAAGCCCACATTGCCCATCTTGCG
>JAZQWU010000176.1:0-34979 GCA_045632505.1 Alistipes sp.
CTGCATTGTGTGGCAAATTTACGACTACCCGAAGGTGTGAAATTTGCCTACGATGGCTTGAAAGTTGTGGTTGAGTAACCTCTCGCGTACCGAACTCGTTACTCTTTGCACGCAATTTGCAGGTGTGCGTAGTGTACTTTAATATTTAAACACTATGCATCAATCTATTACAATTAATCTCTGCGAGGGCGGAAAGTTCGCTCTGGCAAAGCACTGCGAATTGGAAAAACTCAATCCTAAAGAGTTGTTGCTCTATTCGACTGCGTTGTGTGCTGGTATGACAACGCTCGCCATTGCCGATAAGGAGCGTGTCAAACTGTTGAAACTCGAAATTAAGATGTCGGGCGAACTCGACACCGAGAAGGTCGAAGGCAAGAGCGTGTTCGAATCGTTCAATATATCCTACAATGCTGAGTGCAAGCACATTGACGACCAGTCGAAGGTGTCGCACGCCATACGACTTGCCAACGATAAGTATTGTGGCGGTTTGGCGATGTTGCGAAAGGTTGCGCCTGTGTCGCACTCGATTTCGATAGTTAGTGTCGAAGTGGAGGCGTAAGAATAACGGCTGACGAGATTTTCGCCAGCCGTTATTATATATAAGGTGTACGCCTACTCCTGATGATGCTCCGAGAAGAGGTGTCGCGCCAATTCGCTCACGGTGTTAATGCGAGCGATTTCGATGCTCTTAATCTTCTTGCTTGGCAATGCTGCATAGCCCGAAACGATAATCTTCTTGAATCCAAGTCGTGCTGCCTCGCTGACGCGCTGCTCGGTGCGTGGTGCTGGGCGCACCTCACCCGAAAGACCAATCTCGCCAGCCAATGCTACGCCCTCGTTTATTGGGCGGTCGAAATAGGATGACAACACCGCCGCCACGACCGCCAAGTCCAATCCCGTATCCGATACCTTGAAGCCTCCTGCGAAGTTCAAGAATACATCCTTCTGAAACATTTTGAGTCCCACGCGCTTCTCCAAAATCGCCAACAACATATTCATTCGGCGCGAGTCGTAGCCCGTTGCGTTGCGCTGTGGTGTTCCATACGCCGCCTGGCTAACCAATGCTTGCACCTCCAAGAGGTATGGGCGAATGCCATCCACCGTAGCTGCCACGGCAATGCCTGACAATGGCTCGTCGTAGTGCGAGAGGAGTACCTCTGATGGATTCTCAACTGAGCGCAAGCCCTTCTCCAACATCTCGAAAACGCCGATTTCGAAGGTTGCTCCGAAGCGGTTTTTGATGCCTCGCAATATGCGGTAGGTGTTATTGCTGTCACCCTCGAACTGAAGCACAACGTCGACGATATGCTCCAAAATCTTCGGGCCCGCAATCGTTCCTTCCTTGGTGATGTGACCAATGATAAATACGGGCGTTCCGCTACCCTTAGCGTATTTGAGTAGGGTAGAGGCGCACTCGCGAATCTGTGATACGCTGCCGGCCGATGCCTCCACGAGGTCGGTGTAGATGGTCTGAATCGAGTCCACGACCACCATATCGGGCTTGATAGCCTCGCACTGCGCGATGATGTTCTCGAGCAGAGTTTCGGTGTAGATGATGCACTCCTCGTTGTGGATGCCCAAACGCTCGGCGCGCATCTTAATCTGCTCGGCAGACTCCTCACCCGACACGTAGAGCGTGCGCAAACCGTTATCAGCCAAGGCAAGTTGCAGGGCGAGAGTCGATTTTCCGATGCCTGGCTCACCGCCGACAAGGATGATTGAGCCTGGTACCAAACCACCACCTAATACGCGATTTACCTCGCTTTGACCTACGTCAATGCGCTTGGTTGTGCCAGTTTCGATGTCGCGTACGCGCTGCGGCTTCGCTTTCGGAACTGCCGACGAAGTCACCGCCGCAGCCACTGAAGAGCCCTTCTTCGCCACAACCAACTCGTCAAATGTATTCCACTTGCCGCACGCTGGGCACTTACCGAGCCACTTCGGTGCATCGTACCCACACTCGCGACAAACGTATGCTTTCTTTGCCTCTGCCATACTACTTCGCAAACAATTTGTAAATATCATTTCCGTTGGCGAAGAGGACAAGGGCGAGGATTAGTGCCATACCAATGTATTGCGCTACCTCCAACACCTTATCGCTAACCTTACGGCCGGTAATCATCTCCCAGAAGGTGAATATCATATGTCCGCCATCGAGTCCAGGGATAGGGATGATATTCATCACCGCGAGGATAATAGAGAGGAATGCCGTCATCGACCAGAACTGGTGCCAATCCCACTCCGAAGGGAAGATATTACCGATAGAGATAAAACCACCAACGTGCTTATACAAACCAGTGTCTGGCTTAACGATAAGTACCAGCTGATCCCAGTAGCTCTTGATTGTCTTTGCGGTGAGCTTCGCGCCCGCAGGGATAGCCTGGAAGAAGTTATACTTCTCGGTGCGGAACCGGAAGAATGGCTTGTTGATAACACCCAACTTACCCTCGGCATTTACAGGAACGATCAAAGCCAAAGTATCTGCGCCACGCAATACCTGCAACTCGGCATTCGCGCCAGCGAGCTTCGCCAAGCGGTCTGCGTAGTGGTTGAAATATGGAACGCTCTCCTCGCCAATACCGACGATGCGGTCGCCCTTCTGCAAGCCTGCGGCAACGGCGGCAGGTGAAGAGATGCTATCCACAACGAATGGCATCAATGGGGTGTACAAGCGCTCGGTTTCGAAGGTGTTCTCCTTGCGCATAATGTTGAGAATCTCGTTGTTAAGCACGAACTTATGCTCTGCGCCATTGCGGATTACCTCCACCTCGCAATCCTCCTTCGCGAGGAGAATCTTCGGGAGGATAGAGTTGATGTTCTCAATCTTCTCGCCACCGATAGTTACGATGCGGTCGCCATCGCGGAATCCCAACTGCTCGGCACTCTGCGAGAAGTCGTAGCCGTAAATCATATCCTCGTTCGAGATGTACTGCGAGCCATACGAGAACGAGATGCCGCAGTAGATGAAGAATGCCAGGACTACATTCATCGTAACACCTGCCGCCAACACAAAGAATCGTTGCCAAGCTGGTTTTGCACGATACTCCCACGGCTGTGGTGCGCTTGCCAACTGCTCCTTATCCATACTTTCGTCGACCATACCGGCAATCTTGCAGTAGCCGCCGAGTGGCAACCAACCCAAGCCATATTCGGTGTCTCCCCACTTCTTCTTCCAAAGCGAGAAACCAGCGTCGAAGAAGATGTAGAACTTCTCGACACGAATCTTGAACAAGCGAGCCACGATGAAGTGACCGAACTCGTGAATAGCCACCAACAGAGTGAGGCTCATAAAAAACTGTAGAACTTTTACTAAAATTTCCATATTGTCTGTTTGTTATAATTATCTAACGGTTATGTGATAGCAATATTGTTTGCGCTCAATCTTAACGTAGCAACGCCCTGCCTTTCGGAGTTCGTGCAGTGTCTGTGCCAATGCCAAGCGTAATTGGTAGCTATCGCGAGGTCTCAGCTTGTCGGCCTCAAAGCGCACGTACGAAATATCAATGGTTGTGGCGTTGCAGTGGCACGAGTTGGTTGATGCGTTAACATTCGTCTTGCGCAACTTCGCCACATCCTCCTCGGTGCGAAGTACACTTGTAACCATAAAACGTGCCTTCGATTGAGTCTTCTCTTGGAACGATTTTGCTATATCGTCCAATAAATCGCGCACCTTTGGTACTACATAGGGTGAGGAACTTGTCAAATTGCGCACGATATATTTCGGGTTGCTCTCAATATGAACCAACTTACGAGAGCGACGCAGTTTGTTGTATTTCTCCTCTATCTCGGCTCTCGATTTGAATGGCGCAAGACCATTCGCGATGGCTGCCGTCTTCTGCTTGTCTTGTAGGTCATTAAAACTCCTTTCGTAGACTCTTGCGCTTCCCTCAATTGGAGTGTAGACGGTGCTTTCGGATGTCAGGTGATAGATAAATATCGTAGCGCATATCGGAACGAGTTGCAATGCGAGACAGTGAGATATAAACCTATAAAAACCTCGTCTCTTGTATACAAATATTACTGCACCTATCAAATATATCGCAATGGCAATGTATAGACAAATCCAAAGTGCTTGCGGAATATTGAAATATAGATAGGCATAGCGTAACGCCCACACCAACAATCCCAAACTTATTAGTGTAGTGAGATAGAAGGCGGACTTGAACGCAACCTTTGATTTATCTATATTTCGTGTTGCCATATTGCCTATAATTTCAAGAACTCTCTTGCTAATGCTCGCGACTCGAGGTCGATGTCTGCATAGTCGGTGAGTGATGGCGTTGCCGAGAATTGTGCTTTGTTGAGTGCGTATTCGATAGAACCAACGATGTCGGTATAGCGACACTTGCCAGCAAGGAAGGCTGCTACGGCAACTTCGTTTGCTCCGTTCATTGTTGCTGCTGCTGAACCGCCTTTGCGCAAGCAGTCATAGGCAATGCCGAGCGCAGGGAATCGTTCGTGGTCAACCTCGCGGAATGTGAGCGACGAATTCTTCTCGAAGTCGAAAGGTGCGGTGTCGCGTACTGCACGCTCGGGGTACATCAGCGCGATGCTGATAGGGGTGCGCATATCGGGTTCGCCCATCTGAGCCTTGATTGAACCATCCTCGAACTCTACCATCGAGTGAATGATAGATTCAGGGTGTACGACGACGTCAATCTTCTCTGCTGGAGTGCCAAAGAGCCAGTGCGCCTCGATAACTTCAAAGCCTTTGTTTACGAGAGTTGCCGAGTCGATAGTAATCTTTGCACCCATATCCCAACGGGGGTGGCGCAGAGCCTGCTCGGCTGTAATCTCGGCCATCATCTCCTTTGGTACATCGCGCAACGCTCCGCCACTACAAGTGATGATAAGGCGGCGTAATGGAGAGTTCTCGCCAATGAGGCACTGGAATATTGCTGAATGCTCCGAGTCAATCGGTAAAATTGGCGCTTTGTGCTGAATTGCCATTGGCATAATCGTCGCACCACCAACCACTAAGGTTTCCTTGTTGGCGAGAGCAATGCGCTTCTTTGCTTCGATTGCGCGAGCCGTCGGAATTAATCCTGCATATCCGACCAAAGCATTCACTACAGTGTCGCAATTCGTCGCCGAAGCAACTGCCGCAATCGAGTCGTCGCCAGCAAAGACCTTTATCGGATAGTTCGCCAACGCCTCGCAGAGAGGTTTGTAGTACTGCTCGTCGCCAATCACTACGGTGTCGACGTCGAATGCGATGGCTTGCTCAGCCAACTTTTGCCAATTCTTGTGGGCAGTGAGTGATACAACTTCGAATCGGTCTGGGTTTTCGCGTACGATGTCGAGAGTCTGTACTCCTATTGAGCCCGTAGAACCGAGTATGGAGAGTCGTTGTTTCATCGTTAGATTTCTTCTTTATTAGAAAATGATATAGAGTTCGGGGTTAACTGCTTTGCCTTCGCGCCAAAGTTCAAATTCGAGCATCGACAAATCTTCGTTATTGTCGCTGCCGGCATAACCAATTGCTTGCGCTCCTTGAACTTGTGCTCCCTTCGATACGAGAACGCCCGAAAGGTGGCGATAAATAGAGATGTAGTTATTCTTGTGCTGAATGACCAAACTATGACCAGCTTCGGGTGACCACTCGCTCAAGATGACTACGCCGTCTGCTATTGCCGAAACTTGTGCATCCTTTGCGCCATTGATGCGAACGCCTAATAGACCTTGCGAATTGAAACGCTCGGAGATGAGTCCATACATTGGAGCGACGGTATTCAAGGTGTTTTGTGCTGCAGGGTTTGCGGTTGCTGTATTGAGGCGGTAACGCTCGTCGTTCTCAATCTTTTTGCGGAGGAGCGAATCCTCTTTAGATGGAGCAACAAAGGTCTTACTGCGGTGCAACGAGTCGCTCTTTACTGACTGCATTGCAGGTGTCTTGCCGCTTACGACGAGGATGCGGTTTTCGTTGTAGGTGAGCATATCGTTCATCTTGCGCTCCAACGAGTCGATGCGGACAATGCTACGAATGAGCATCTCGCGCGAACGGCCAGCGTTTGTGCGGTAACCAGGCATCAAGTCGAGTAGTGGGGTGTATGCAACGAGTATCAACAGCACTCCGAAAATGAGCGTTACGACTGCCACGCCAATTGTGGTGAGCATTGCAGGCGAAAGGTCCGCGTGCCATTGCTTCTCGTTATTGTCGAAAACGGCAATCTGACGCTTACGGACAGCGCTTCCAAACCACGAATTTATCTTATCAAAAAGTCCCATTTCAAGAAAAATCTATTTAACTCGGTAAAGATACGAATAATTTTTGGAATTATTGCTTGTTACAAATGATAAAATCGTTAAATTTGCAGATAGAAAATTTGATATTTAAAAGGTGAAACGATGAAAAGGTTGGTTGAATTGTTGTCGCTAATGTTGGTGGTGATATTTGTCGGTTGTAATAACGATAAATCTTCAACACCTTCGATTCTCCTCTCGCAGAATAGTGTTGAGGCGTGGTATGATGTTGACCTATATGAGGTTGGGGTAAAAGCGAATTGCGCTTGGGAAGCCTCCGCCGATTGCGATTGGATAACCATTGCTAATGCAGAAGGCGCGAAAGGTACTAATGCATTGAAATTCTCGGTTGCGAAGAACGAATCTTCGGAGGTGCGCAGTGCAAACATCGTCGTTTCTGCCAAAGGTTACGAAGATGTGTTTGAAACGATTGCGGTTTCGCAAGGAGTATTGCTTGATGATTACTTTAAACTTACCTACACCTCGACTGATAATGATGTTGTAGCGCCATACAATGCAACTATATTTGGCGCAAATATCGTGTCGAACACCTACGAAAATGGTGTTGGAACAATCCTTTTCGATGTGCCAGTGACAAAGGTTGGCGAGTTGGCGTTCTGCGAGTGTACAACATTGAAAAGTATATCTTTGCCGAATAGCGTCACCGAATTAGGTGGCTGGGCATTCTTTGCTTGCGTCTATATGGAGCAAGCGACCCTCTCTAATCGTCTGAAAACTATCGGCGATGCGGCATTCTCTTCGTGTGCGGTACTTCACGATATCACCTTGCCTGAGAGTTTGACTGCTATCGGAGACTCGGCATTCTATGGTTGTAGCGGTATGTGGGGCTATTATGGTAAGTTTGCATCGGAGGATAATCGTTGCCTTATCGTGGATAATGTGTTGCGTCATTATGCGCCAAAGGGGTTGGATGAATATACTATTCCAGATGGCGTTGTCACCATTGCTCACGATGCTTTTTATGAGAGTTTTCGCCTGAAGAATGTTACTATTCCGTCGAGCGTGACAACTATCGAGGAGTATGCATTCTACTACTGCGAAGCTCTTAAGAATGTCTATTGCAAACCGCTGACTCCTCCAACGCTCGGAGAGAGTGTTTTCGAAAATAGTGACGACGGAGTGGATAAGCCAATTGGCTGCAAAATTTATGTTCCAGAGAAGTCGGTTGATGCATACAAAGAGGCTCAAAATTGGTCGCGCTACAAGTCCTATATCTATGGCGATGGAAGATACTAAAGTAGAACAAAAGTATTAGAATAGATAACATTAAATAAACAACTAACTATTAAAACATTATGAAAGTAAGAAATCTTATTATTGCGGCCTTGATGCTGTGTGTAAGCACGATGTCGGCATCAGCGGCAAAAAAGAGCGTAACTGGTACTGTAACTTGCGAGGGCAAAGGCGTTGCAGGTGTGGTAGTTACAGATGGTATTAATATGGTGAAAACCGACGCTAATGGTGCGTATGTCTTGCCTACCAATGTAAAAGACCCTCACTGCCAATTTGTGCACATCTCAATCCCTTCGGGTTATGAGGTTGAGCGTATCGGAAACGCTCCGCAATTTTTCAAGCGCATTGACCCTAAGGCGAAGAAACAAACACACAATTTTAAGCTTACAAAAGTAGATCAAAGCGTCTATTCGGTGCTTGCTTTGGGTGATCCGCATTTGACAGATGTTTATAGCAAGCGTGCTGATCATCGCGGTACTTCGATTTATAAGGAGAAGGTTATTCCTGCTATTAATGAGTATGCAGCGCAGTGCAAGCATCCAGTCTATATGGTTACATTGGGTGATATGACTCAGACCTCATCTCGTCCAGGTTGGAAAGGTCGTGAGGCTGGATACTCGTTGAAAAATTATATGGAGGATACAAAGGTTGATATTCCTGTCTTTAATGCAATCGGAAATCACGACCATAATCACGCTCCAAAGGGCGAGATGTTTAACGATGAAACCGTATATCTTTCGCGAGCAGACTATCATAAGGATTTGGGCCCTGAGTACTATTCGTTCAATATCGGTCGTGAGCACTATGTAGTTTTTGATAATACCTACGTCATTACCAAAGATTCGGGTCCAACAACCGATCCTAATGCAACAAAGGGTTATTGGTACAAGCTTGATAAGTATCAGCACAACTGGCTCGCGCAGGATATGGCAGCAGTGAATAAGGCTGATGTAGACCGCGTTGTCATTGTTGCTCACTGCGGTCTATTTGGCTATTCTGGCAAGAAGATGCAGATGGATTTGGAGAAGGTGTTGGATAACTTCAAGGGATATGAGGTGCTTGCGCTTATTGGTCATCACCACTCGGACCACTCTATCAAGAAGACTTGGAACGAGAAGCCTCTCTATCAGTTCTATCACACTACGGCAGCAGGTACTGCGTGGTATACATACGATAACTGCGAGGGTACGCCGGCTTCTTTCGTAGATTACAAGTTTAATGATGGAAAGTTCACTCGTACTTGCGTACCTTACGGAACAAACAAGGGTCAGCAGTATCGCGTGTACGACAACCGCCACCACAAGTGGAACTATCCTATCACCGAGACTACTGGTACAAAGCAGACTCGCGTAGCAGAGGAAGCTTTGGTAACTGCGGAGGATAAGCCAGCAATTCTTGTAAATGTCTGGAATGCATATACTTGTCAGTTTACAGAGAGTACTGGCGGTAAGGGTAAGGTTGTAAAACGTTGTTACGATTTGACATTCCGTGATTGGTATTGGGATGCGTTCAAAAAGAGTGAAGCTGGCGAGCTTCCTGAAGGTCAGCGTCTATATAAGGCTGGATGGCAAACTCCAAAGCGTAGCTACCACATTTGGCGATATATTCCGGCAGATGCTGATGCTACAATTAAGGTTGTTGCGAAGGATGCGTTGGGTAATGTTGTAGCGGAGTTCGAGGCTCACGCAAAGTAAAGAATCGCATAAAATGATATTTGAAAAGAGGAAATTTCGGTTTCCTCTTTTTTGTTTCGTTGAAAATTTCTATCTTTGTGAGTATTTTATACTCAATAGGCAAAAATAATTACAATTTACAACAATAAAAACTTTAAGATTATGGTAAAACCTACACTTTTGGTGCTTGCCGCAGGTATGGGCTCGCGCTATGGTTCGTTGAAGCAGATGGACGGAGTTGGTCCTAACAACGAGGCGATTATTGACTATTCGATTTATGATGCAATCCGCGCAGGATTCGGCAAGGTTGTATTCGTTATCCGTCACTCGTTCGAGAAGGAGTTTAAGGAGATTTTCACTCCAGAGCGTTTCGGTGGTCGCATCGAGGTTGATTTCGTATTCCAGGAGTTGGACTACTTGCCAGAGGGATTCTCTGTTCCAGAGGGTCGCGAGAAGCCTTGGGGTACAAACCACGCAGTTATGATGGGTGCATCGGCTGTTAATGAGCCATTCGCAGTTATCAACGCAGACGACTTCTATGGTACAGATGCTTACCGCGTAATGGGCGAGTACCTCTCGCAGTTGGATGGTGCAAAGGGTGAGTATGCAATGATTGGATACGAGGTTAATAAGACCTTGTCGGACAACGGTACTGTATCGCGTGGTGTTTGTACAGTAGACGAGAATGGCTTCCTCACTTCGATGGTTGAGCGTACCAAGATTGAGCGCAACGCTGAGGGTACAATCGTATTCCACGACTTGGGCGACGATGTTGAACTTGCAGAGAACTGCCCAGTTTCGATGAACTTCTTTGGCTTCACTCCTGACTACTTTGCACACTCGGAGGCTGAGTTCAAGAACTTCCTCGCATCTGACGATGTTAAGACCAACCTCAAGGCAGAGTTCTTCATTCCTTTGATGGTTAACAAGCTCGTTGGTGCTAACGAGGCTCGCCTCAAGGTTCTTTCGACCACTTCGCAGTGGTTTGGCGTAACCTACAAGGAGGATAAGCCGATGTTGGTTGCGAAGATTGAGAAGTTGATTGAGGAGGGTGTTTATCCACGTAACCTCTGGGAGTAATAAAATCGTTCTGATTGGCTCTTTTTGCACGAATGCGTCGGACGCCGAAATGCTCACATACGCTTCAGTATGCTCCGCTTTCGTCGCCTAGCATCGCACAAAAATAGCTCAATCATTTACGATTTTGAATTGTTGGGAAAGAATTTTTAATTTTTAATTCAGCCAATAGCTAATGGCTAATGGCTAATAGCTGAAAAAATATGAGAGAAGTAAGAGTGCGCTTTGCGCCAAGTCCTACGGGACCACTTCATATTGGCGGTGTTCGTACCGCTCTTTATAACTACCTTTTCGCACGTCGTAACGGCGGAAAGATGATTCTTCGTATCGAGGACACCGATTCTCAGCGATTTGTACCGGGTGCTGAGGAGTATATTATCGAGTCGCTCAAGTGGTGTGGTATCGAAATTGACGAGGGTGTTGGCGTTGGTGGTCCACACGCGCCATATCGTCAGAGCGAGCGTCGCGAACTCTATTTGAAATATGCAACTCAACTCGTTGAAGCTGGCTGGGCATACTACGCCTTCGATACAGCCGAGGAGTTGGATGCGTTGCGTAAGGAGTACGAGGAGCGTGGCGAAACATTCGCTTACAACTTCAAGGTGCGTACAACCCTCCCAACTTCGCTTTCGTTGCCGAAGGAGGAGGTTGAGGCTCGTATCGCGCGTGGCGATATTTGGGTTGTTCGTTTCAAGATGCCTGAGAACGAGGTTGTGAAGATGCACGATTTGATTCGTGGTGATGTAGAGGTTAATACTTCAACACTTGACGACAAGGTGTTGTACAAGTCGGTAGATGCTCTTCCTACATACCACTTGGCAAATATCGTTGATGACCACTTGATGGAGATTTCGCACGTTATTCGTGGCGAGGAGTGGTTGCCTTCGTTGCCTTTGCACTACCTCTTGTATCGTGCATTCGGCTGGACTGATACTCAGCCAGAGTTCGCACACCTTCCACTTTTGTTGAAGCCTACAGGCGGTGGTAAGTTGTCGAAGCGCGACGGTGATAAGATGGGATTCCCTGTGTTCCCATTGCACTGGGTGTCGCCTACAACTGGCGAGACTGCACGTGGCTATCGTGAGGATGGCTACTTTGCAGATGCCTTCATCAATATGTTGGCTCTCCTCGGCTGGAATCCAGGTACCGAGCAGGAGATTTTCTCGATGTCAGAGCTTATCGAGGCATTCTCGCTCGACCGCGTATCGAAGGCGGGAGCTCGCTTCCAGCCAGACAAGGCAAAGTGGTTTAATGCGCAGTATATGCACCGCAAGTCGGCAGAGGAGTTGAGCGCAATCTATCAGCCAATCCTCCGCGAGCACGGCATCGAGGTATCGGACGAAATCGCAGGTAAGGCAGCCTTCATTATGAAGGAGCGTGCGACATTCGTTAGCGACTTGTGGGATTTGACATCATACTTTTTTGTTGCTCCAACCGAGTATGAGGAGAAGCAGTTGAAGAAGTACTGGAAGGGCGAGAATCCTGCACGCTTGGCAGAGTTGCGCGAGGTGTTGGCTTCGATTGACGACTTCTCGTTGGAGAATACCGAGAAGATTGTTCACGCTTGGATTACCGAGAAAGAGTATGGTATGGGCCAGATTATGAACTCGTTGCGCTTAGCTTTGGTTGGCGCAGGTAAGGGTCCTGGTATGTACGATGTTACTTCGTTTATCGGTAAGGAGGAGTGCTTGAAGCGTATCGACTACCTCTTGGCAAATGTTCAACCACTCGAATAATTGACAAGTAAAAGCCAATGGCTAAGGGCTAATGGCTAAAAGCCTAAGAATTATGACAATAGAACAAAACGTTTGGGGCGTAACCCCAGAGGGTGAAGCGATAATCATCTATACGCTGAAGAATGCGCTCGGTAGCGAGGTGCAGCTTACAAATATCGGTGCGGCTATTGTGTCGGTGAAGTATGCTGACCGCAACGGCAATATCGACGACGTTGTACTTGGTTACAAGGATGCAATGAGCTACTTTGGCGATGGTGCAGCAAGTGGTAAGTCGGTTGGTCGTGTAGCAAACCGCATTGCTGGTGGCAAGATGACCATCGAGGGCGTAGAGTATCGCCTCGAGGTAAACAATGGACCTAACCACCTCCACGGAGGTACAAAGGGTTATGCTAACCGCTTGTGGGAGTCTCGCGTAGAGACTAATCGCGTAGTTTTCTCGTTGCTCTCGGAGGATGGCGATCAGGGCTATCCACACGAGGTGAACATTGAGGCTATCTACGATTTCGATGACGAGAATAACTTGGAGATTACCTACCTCGCAAAGAGCAATGGTACTACACCAGTAAACCTCACCAACCACGTCTATTGGAACTTGGCTGGCGAGGCGAGTGGCGAAACAATCTTCGACCACGAGTTGAAACTCAATGCCAAGTATGTGTTGGAGGCTAACGAGGTGCAGATTCCTACGGGTAAGTTGCTTGAGATGAAGGGCTCGGCACAGGACTTCACCGATTGGAATCGTCTGGGCAAGGATATTGGCTCGATTTTTAACCACATCGACCTCTTCCGCGGTCACGACCACTTCTTCGTAGTGGAGGGCTGGCAGAAGAATATCCTCGGTGAGGTTGGCGAGTTGCGTTGTGAGAAGACAGGTCGCTTGGTTAAGGTGTTGTCGTCGCAGCCTGGTTGTATGGTTTATACCGGCAACTGGCTTTCGGGCGGTTGTCCTATCACCAAGTCGGGCTCTCGCTACGAGGACTATGCTGGTGTCGCTATCGAGTGCCAGGTACACCCAGATGCGGTAAACCAGCCGAACTTCCCGTCAATCCTTTTGCACGAGGGCGAGTTGTACTGCAATAAGATTGTATTCCAACTCCGCACCTACTAATTTGGTGTGATAGATAGTTTATCCTCTCCCCCGACAACCATAGGGGGAGGGGATTTATAAATTGCAACCTACTACTATGAAAAACTTTTTACTTCTTCTCTCCGCATTTGCATTGCTCGCAGTCGGATGTCAAACCCCTTCCGACGATACTACGATTGAGACTGGCGAAACAAGCATCTTGAACGTTTCGCTCGAGCAAACTCGTGTGTCGTTGGGCGCAAAGGGCGAGGACGGCATCTATCCCGTATATTGGAGCGAAGGCGACAAGATTGTGGTGAATGGCGTTGTGTCGAACGAGGCACAGATAGATGCTGCGAATCGTGCTACGGCGCAATTTGCATTATCTGCGACTCAACTCTCTTACCCATACCACGTTACATATCCATATTGCGCATCGACTACCGCTGAGGCACCTATCGTAGAGTTTCCTACGCAGCAGAACTATGTAGAGGGCACTTTTTCGACTAATAGTGCGCCAATGTGTGGCTATGTTGCCAGTAGCGGCGATGGGGTAGTGCTCAATCACCTCGCTTCGATTTTGCATTTTTCGATTAAGGCGTCAACAGCAGGCGTGGTACTGGATAAGGTTGTAGTGGTATCAACTACGGGCGCGAAACTCTCGGGCGAATTTGCGGCTGATTGCAAAACTGCAACAATCACCGCTACAGAGGGCTGCAAGAATGTCGTAAGATATTCGCTCCCCGAGAATTTCGCTCTTTCGACCACGAATCCAAGCGACCTCTTTATCGCGTTACCAGCGGTGGATGTCGGAACTTGTCGCGTCGAGTTTATCACTACGTCGGGCGCAAAGATGGAAGCGAAGTGGACTCCAAAAGAGCCTCTTTCGAAGGGCGTTGTGCGCGAGTTTGCGCCAATTACCTATAGGGAGGGCGTTGTTGGTGAGTTGCAAGGATTTGATTCTTATGAAGATACAATCGAAGTCCCTGCAAAGTATAAGAAGTATGCAGACGCAGATGAACTCAAGATTATGAGTTTTAATGTTCGCCTCAAGACTACTGAGACTGACGAAACAAATAACTGGGATAACCGCAAGGCGGCTTGCATCGCGCTTATCAAGGACCAGCAGCCAAATATCATCGGCTTCCAAGAGGCGAAATACTCTACGCAGTGGGTCTACTTGAAGGAGCAGTTGGCTGCAGATTACGAAGGCTATGGCGTAAATCGTGATACTGGCAAGGAGAGTGGCACGGGCGAAACAATGGGTATATTATATAATAAAAATGTAATAGAGAAGATTGATGGTGGTACTTTCTGGTTGTCGGAAACTCCAGATACACCTTCGAAGGGCTTTGGTGCAAACTATTCGCGCAATGCTACGTGGGGCATCTTCAAGCACAAACCATCGGGCGTGACGTTCTACTACATCAATACTCACCTCGACCATCAGGTTGCGAATGCGCAGATTGAGGGAATGAAACTCATTGCGCAAGATTTCCAGGCGCAGAAAGATACTTATCCTCTCTTCTTGACAGGCGATTTGAACATCAAATCCAATAATGTTGCGTTGGATGCCATCGAGGGCTTTATGTATAATGCACGCGAGGTTGCTCCAACGAATTTGACCGACTACGATACTACGTATAACGGCTACGTAACTACCAAGAACTCAATTATCGACCACGTCTATTGTAGCAACTACTTGAAGGTGGTAGAGTATCATACCATCAATGACTATTATGGTGTTCCGTTCGTGTCGGACCACTACCCAATTTACGCGATTATCAAGTTGAAGTAGTGTGCCTCGTGGCAATCAAAAAAGAGCGAGATTTTCTCGCTCTTTTTTTGTAGTCCCAAATAGGAATTGACTATAACTGACAGAAAAAAGAGTTGAGAAAACTCTCAACTCTCCACTCTTAGTTCGCAACTTCCTTTTAGTGTGTTGCTGAGTACCACTCGGTCTCTTTCCAGTCGTATTCGTAGTGGTCGACCATTGCCGAGGTAGTGATGCCTGTATAGTACTTGATGTCGTGGTAATAGACTCCGTTGGCTCCATATGCCGAGTAAAATTGGTCGGTGTGGTAGCGCGAAGTTACGGTCTTGTCCAACTGCTTTTTGAATGCCGTTGCAACGCTTGCATCAATACACGACTGCTCGACCAGATCTCCTAAGTCGTAGAACGAGTGAGGAGATTGTCCCTCATAGTACTGAACATTATCGAGCGAAAAACTGTTCTGAATGCCCACCATATTTACCGCCTTTGTCGCTTGGGCTAATGCCTCTAACTCGGCTGTATTGGTGATGGCTACGCACGCCGATTTAGTTGCTGCCTCCGACTTGTAGTAGTTTACATATTCGCGACAAATCTTGTCGAGGTTGTACGATGTGCCATTGTTTGCGAGTATGTACTGCATAATCTTGGCGTATGGGAATCCATATCCCATAACCTCACAAGGCGATGCTACGATGTAGTTTGTTGCATTGCGGAACGCGTAGGCACTCTCTACATTGCTCATAAAACAAGCATCGAAGAGTATGTACTCAAACTTTACATTGTTGGCAGCAATTGCTTCAGCAATCTCCTCCACATTGTAGAGTGTATTGTAATTATCCTTTGTGCCATCGCCCATATGTCGCGTCATTTCGGCATTTGGATTGCGTTTCCAAAGGTCTGCTGTGCAGAATCCAAGGCGCTTGAGCTGTTGTGGAGCAGGTTCGTACTGATATTTAGGAACCCACGCCAATCCGTGTGATCCAAGAATTAAAGCGTACTTCTCGGCTGGAGCAAACTGCAATGCTTTGCGCAAATTTGCCTCGAAGAGAGCTGCGTTGTATGGTACAGACAACGACAACTCCTTCACCTTCTCCTTCACAGCAGTGCCGAGATTCTTGTCGTAGCGCAACTCATACATTGTCGCATTGTATGATGAGTCGGTGGTGATGGCGAGAACTTGTGCATTGCCTTGAATGTTGCTGCTCAAACCTTCAAGAATCTTATCTATATTCTGGTTGAAGTAGTACTTTAGTGCCGTACCTATAAAGTGAATGATGACGGTCTGCGGTGCCTTGCCAGCGCGCTGCTTTACCTCGATTGTGGTTTTGCAGTCGGGTGAGTCTTTCAACCAGATATCAATTGATCCAAGCGACGATATTGTTGTTCCATTATTATCTCGCAGCGCCGTAATGGTGAAGGTGTTTCCCTTGCGAGTGAGGGTGAACTCTTCAGATAATTTTGAAGCCTCTATCTCAAACACACTATTTACCTCAAGTAGATTTTGCCCACCGCCACAACTTGGAAGGATAACCTCGCTACGGTCTAAGGTGAGCGCAGCCGTTTGATAGACCTCGATTTTGCTCTCTTGATCCACACCATCTACAACAAATCCAATAGTGCCCAAATGCTGCTCTGTAGCAGTTGCGTTGTCGGTTGCAACCTTCACAGTTATAGTATGCTCCTTCTTGTCGTTTTTCTCGCTGAGTGTCGCCTCAATCTCGCCATTGATTTTAAGTTCAATGTCATCACTACTCGATGCAATTTTAAGCGAAGCCGTCGAATTACCTGTAGCTGCCAGCACAATCTTATTTTTGCCCTCAGGGAATCGAATCTGTGGCAACTGGTATGCCGAAATTCCAACAAAACGAGTAGATAACAACTTGAAATTCAAGTCGCTTAAGCGGATTGTGTCGGCAGTATTGTTCGAGCGAAGTGGTTTCGCCGTTACAGTAATAAGCTCACCATTGAGGCTCTTTGCGCCGCTCGAAGGGTCGCAAGTGAAACCTTTATAATCAATAATCGCCCAGTCGTGATTTGCAATGAATGAGAAAGTAGTGCTTACATTCTCGCTTCCGTCGAGCGTGAGTTTTCCCTCTCGAATGCCATTGGTGAACTGCAGGTCGTTGATACTTGCCTTAGGTCCGTTTATGCAACTTGTTAAAAGTGTTGTTAGGAATAGTGTTAAAATTAAAAATCTATTCATATTTTAGTCTATATTTCTCTATTTGTATTCTTGCGGTTTAAGATTGTTAAACTGCCAAGTTCGTTCACGCTTGAATGTATAGTTATCTGGTTTGTTCCAATATACTCGGCTATAGTCGAAGTAGTAGCCCTTAACCTTCTCGCGAGGGTAATCGAATGGCACAAACTCGGCGGTGCGACTAATAATCTGCGCCTTGCGATAGCCGATATTCTTCGATGCAATATAGTCCAAGCCGTGCGAGAACATTATGATGTGCATCGCAGAACGCTCCTTCAGTCCATCTCCCGACTGCTCTATGCAGCGCAAAATGCCGTTCAAGTGTTCGGAGTATGCCAACTCTCGGACTCTATCACCCGATGCTCCGTAGGCATAGACCAAGATGTTGAGCAGAGTCGGCGAGAATGGGTCGTACTCCATTGCGCCAATGCCCGCTGCAATCAACTCGTCAATGTCGTGTACTGAGGGTTTGTCAATCGAGATGCGTGCCATAATCTCCTGAACGCGATTCATCGACGGATTCACCTCGAGTGGCTTGTACGCTGGTTGAAAGGCGTAGCCGTAGTATAGATGGTGGTACTCCTCCTCCGACATCGGTTTGCCCTCCTTGTATCGCAACATTAGGTTGGGGTAGTAGAGTGGCGAGTTTACATCGTTTATTTTAGCGAAAATAAGGTCGTTGTCTGGAGTTCCTGCCAACGAGACAAGAACGGCAAACATAGCTGCGAGAGTTATAATTATACGCTTCATATCGACCTATTAACGCTTCGAGTGCTACTTTTCGTACGCCTCCATCGCAGATTTCAACTTCGCTTGCAATGTCTCGCTACCCGAAACAAGTGGCAGACGCATCGTTGAAGAGCATACGTCCTTAACCGACAACGCTGTCTTGATACCAACAGGGTTGCCCTCCTCGAAGAGCAATGAGACGATATTGTCGAAAGCATTCAGCTTCTGTTCTGCCTCGTCGAACTTGTTATTCAAGGCAAGTGCTACGAACTCTTTACTCTCGGCAGGGTAGGCATTTGCCAACACCGAAATTACACCTGCGCCACCTCGCTTGATAACCTCTACGGTCAAACCATCGTCACCTGAAATGAGGAGGAAATCCTCGTCGGTGATTGCTTTGATTTGTTCCATCTGCTCGAGGTTGCCCGAAGCCTCCTTTACGCCGATGATATTCGCGCAATCATTTGCCAAACGTGCGATTGTCTCAGGAGTCATATTTACGCCTGTTCTGCCTGGAATATTGTAGAGCATAACTGGCAGTGGCGAAGCCTCGGCAATAGCCTTGAAGTGCTGGTACAAACCCTCTTGATTTGGTTTGTTGTAGTATGGATTTACGCTCAATACTGCGCTATAACCTCTCAAATCCCAACTCTTAAGACAAGCGACAACATCGTGAGTGCAATTGCCACCGATGCCTACCATCAATGCTACTCGTCCTGCTACGCGGTCACGCACGAAGCGGATAAGCGCCTTACGCTCGTCAGTTGTGAGTGTTGGAGTCTCGCCTGTGGTGCCAAGAACGAGAATGTAGTCAACGCCACCATTGATGAGGTTGTCTACAATTTTCGCTACTGCTGCAAAATTAATAGCACCATTGGGCATAAATGGAGTTACGAGTGCAACTCCTAATCCCTTGAAAATATCTCTGTTCATAACTTTTACTATCTAAAACAGGCTTCCCTGTACAATTATTTCTTCTTTTTTCTCTTCGGTAGGGATGACGGTCTGTTGTGTTGGAGTATCTTCTCCGCCTATGAGTGCAATGAAGTCGCTCTCCGAGAGAATCTTAACGCCCAACTTCTCCGCTTTCTGCAACTTTGCAGGTCCCATATTTTCGCCTGCAACGATAAAGTCTGTGTTTGCCGATACGCCCGATTGGTTCTTACCTCCGTGCAACTCGATTAACTCCTTCAACTCGTCGCGTGTGTGGTCGAGGAATTTGCCTGAGATGACAATATTCTTACCCTCCAAGCAGTTCGAGTGCAACACCTTTGCCTCCTCCTCGAATTGCAATCCTGCTACACGCAATCTCTCAAGAATAGCTCGATTCTGCTCGTCGGCAAAGTACTCGATGATAGCATATGCAATCTTGTCACCCACCTCCTCAGCCTCGAGCAACTGCTCCTTGGTTGCAGTGATTATCGCATCAATGTTCTTGAAATGTGCTGCGAGATATTTTGCTGTGGTTTCGCCCACAAAACGAATACCCAAACCGAACAAAACTCTTGCAAACGGCACCTCCTTCGATGCGTTGATGCTGCGGATGATGTTATCCGCCGATTTCTCGCCCAAACGAGGTAGTACTGCTAAATCAACCGCCTTCAAGTCGTAGATGTCGGCAATGTTGTTCAAAAGGTTGCTCTCGTGCAATAGCTCTACTGTTTCGTTGCCCAAGCCGTCAATGTCGAGTGCCTTGCGACGTATGAAATGCACGATGCGACCAAGAATCTGCGGACGACAACCGCCCTGATTTGGGCAGTAGTGTTTCGCCTCACCCTCGTAGCGTACCAACTCTGCGCCACACTCTGGGCATTTGGTGATATATTCGAATGGCTTGCTATCGGCACCGCGCTCCGAAAGTTCTACTTCGGTAATTTTCGGGATAATCTCGCCGCCCTTCTCCACGTAGACCATATCGCCAAGGCGAATGTCGAGCAACTCAATCTGCTCGGCATTGTGGAGTGTTGCTCGCTTCACGACTGTTCCAGCCAGCAATACTGGCTCGAGGTTAGCCACAGGGGTTATTGCTCCCGTGCGACCAACCTGAAAATCTACGCTCACAAGACGTGTCAATGCTTGCTCCGCCTTGAATTTGTAGGCTACAGCCCAACGTGGCGACTTGCTTGTGAAACCTAAGCGACGACGCTTTGCGAAGTCGTTTACTTTGATAACCACGCCATCCGTAGGGAATGGAAGCTCCTTGCGTGCGGTGTCCCAATGCTCGATGTAGGCTTTTACCTCCTCTGCTGAGCGACAGATACGCGCGTGCTCCGATACCTTGAAGCCCCAACGTCGTGCTGCCTCCAATGCCTCCCAGTGGGTTGAGAATGGAAGCTCGCGTGATGCAATCTGGTAGAGTGTGCAGTCCAAACCGCGCTTTGCTACAATCGAAGATTGCTGTTGCTTGAGTGTTCCTGCCGCTGCGTTGCGAGGGTTGGCAAACAACTGCTCGCCAGCCGCCTCGCGTTCTGCGTTCAAGCGGTCGAACGATGCGTAAGGCATAAATATCTCACCACGAATCTCAAATTCGGTAGGGTAGTCCTCCGAGAGAGTCAAAGGAATCGAGCCGATGGTGCGCACGTTGGCGGTTACATCATCGCCACTCTCGCCATCGCCTCGAGTTACAGCGCGGAGCAACTTGCCATTCTCGTATGTTAGCGATATGGCTGTTCCGTCGAACTTCAACTCGCAGACGAACTCTGTCTCGCCCTCCTCCTTCTCGATACGGTCGATAAATTCGTTTAAGCTCTCGATGGAGTAGGTGTTCGAAAGCGACAGCATCGGATAGCGATGCTTCACGTTCTGGAACTCGGAGGTCTTGTCACTACCGACACGCATAGTCGGAGAGTTCTCATCCTCATACTCGGGGTGAGCCTCCTCCAGCTCGATAAGACGTTGCATCATCTGGTCGAACTCGTAGTCCGAAATCTCGGGCGCATTTTCGACATAATATTTGCGATTATGTTGATGCAAAGCCTCTCTGAGGGCAACTATTTCAGCGTGAATCGATAATGTCATACCTATAAATATATTTCACCGCATAAAGGTAGCGAGAATTTTTTAATTGTTGAAAAAAAAGAGTGAGAAAATTTGCCACACTCATTTCCTTGCCATATATTTGCGCCAAGTTTAACACAAAACAAACAGAAATTATATATGGCACCAAGCGCAAAAAAACGATTAGTAGTAAGTTTTAACAATTTGGCTCCAGAGTTGCAGGAGGCGGTTAAGGCTGAGTATCCAGCAGGTTTTGCAGATTTTATGATGCGAATCCCTAAACCGAATGGAGAGTTCTTCTTCGCAGTACCATTCGAGACCGAGGAGATTAGCTATCTTGTAAAGATTGATGTGAAGATTGATGACCTCTCGGGTGAGGATGACGATAAGGATTACTATGACGACGATTTGAAGGGCGCAGACGAGTTGGCAAACGACGACTCTGAGGACGACGAGCCAGTAGATAATTCGGATTTCGATATCTAAGATCTTCGTTACCGCAAACAAAATAACCTGTCTACAAACGTAGACAGGTTATTTTGTTTGAATTAAGTTCGGTTAGTACTGCTCCTTCTCGTTAGGGAAGTCACACGACTTGACATCCTCGACGTAGTGCGAGATTGCCTCGGTCATAATGGTGTAGAGGTCGGCATAACGGCGCAAGAAGCGCGGTGAAAAGCCCTTGTTTATGCCGAGCATATCGTGTACTACCAAAACCTGACCATCGCAAGCACCACCTGCTCCGATGCCGATTGTCGGGATAGACAACTCCTTCGATACGCGTTCTGCCAATGCCGCAGGAATCTTCTCCAATACGATAGCGAAGCATCCAGCCTCCTCCAACAACTTAGCATCGTGAACTAACTTCTCAGCCTCAGCCTCCTCCTTTGCGCGAACACTGTATGTTCCGAACTTGTGGATAGACTGCGGAGGGAGTCCGAGGTGTCCCATCACTGGGATGCCAGCTGCCAGGATACGCTTTACCGAGTCGAGAATCTCCTCGCCACCCTCCATCTTTACAGAGTCGGCACCCGTCTCCTTCATAATGCGGATTGCCGAGTCGAGTGCTGCCTGCGAGTCACTCTGATATGTTCCGAATGGCATATCACAGACAACCAATGCACGCTCTACGGCACGCACCACGGACGATGCGTGATAAATCATCTGGTCGAGAGTGATAGGTAGGGTAGTCTCCCAACCAGCCATTACATTCGCTGCCGAATCGCCTACGAGGATAACATCTACACCCGCCTTATCGACGATTTTCGCTATTGAATAGTCGTACGAGGTGAGCATCGAAATCTTCTCGCCTCTATCTTTCATCTCCTTGAGTCGTAACGTAGTAACGGCTCTTACTTTGCTTTCTACAGACATAGCTTGCTGGATTAAACGTGGCGCAAAATCTTATCTAAGTCGTTGAAGTGATTTTTGTAATCCTCCAATGAGCGCTGAATCACCTCATAAGCCTCCTCGCGACCAAATACGTGGGTAATCTCCACCTTCTTCTGCGACTCCGAATCTGGCATATCCTTGTAGGTGAGGAAGTAGTGCTTCAAACGGTTGACAATCGCCTTCGGAAGCTCCGAAATATCGTTGTAACCGCTATAAGTTACATCGTGACGAAGAACAGCAATAATCTTGTCATCCGCCTCATTACCATCCAACATACGGAATCCGCCGATAGGACGTACATTTACGATGATATCTCCGTGAGCAACATCGCGCTCGGTCAATACGCATATATCGAGTGGGTCGCCGTCACCTACGATGTCGGTGCGACCACTCTGCTGCATACAATACTCAGCTACGCTCTCGCCGCAAAAACTCTGCGGTACGAAGCCGTAAAGAGCTGGAATTACGTTCGAGTATTTCTGAGGACGATCGATTTTGAGATAACCGCTAACCTTGTCCAACTCGTATTTTACGGTGTCGGTAGGTACTATCTCGATAAATGCGGTAATCACTTCGGGAGCCTTCTCGCCCACCTCGATACCGTGCCAAGGGTGCGACTTGTAGCGCAAACCCATCAGCCTTGCAATAGGGTCATTAATCTTGTTTCCCATAATATTGGTATATTCTATAAAAGAGTTATATTTTGTGTTATTTAATCTTTGTAACTTTGTTTGGCTTCAATACTGCCGCGTGAGCAGACTTCTGCGCTGCCAAAGCCTCCTTTGGGGTAATACCCTCCGGATAGTAGCTATTTCCTACAACCGACTTACCGAGCAATACCTCGCACAATGTGCAGGCTCCAAGATAACGAGCTACCCGTTTGTCAAGGTGGTAACCATCGCGTGTTAGAGTGTCGCCAAAGTAGGTGCGACCATTCTGAACTGCGGTGCCGTTTGGAACAAGCGCGTGGAATCCGTACTGCTTGTCCTTGAATATCTTGTCGTAGGTCTTTACAACAGCCTTGTACATCTTCGTCTGGTCGTAGTTGTAGATGGCGAAGTTCTGGTGAACAGAGTCGTTCTGGTATGCCCAAGTCTGCATAATGATAAACTTAGGGTTGTTCGGAAGCTCGGCGCGAAGTCGCTTCATATACTCTGGCAAGAACTTCTCGAACGAACAGTATATTCCGCCAAAGCCACTTACCTGCTGTACCATAACATAGTCCCACTGCTCATCGGCAAGTCCGTGCTGCATCGAAACCTTGCGAGTAGTGTGCTTCTTACCATTCTCGTCAATTTTGCGGTATCGGTAGGCATTCTTACCCGAGCGAAGGTTGCTCAAATGCTTCTGAATGCTGCAACCACCAATGTAGAGGTTACCTACGATAAGGGTTGTGCCTTGAGCCTTACCCAACTCGTGAAGGTGCTGCTCGACAACATCCTCCGAGAAACTGTTTCCGATAGCGAGTACGCGAATAACATCCTGCGCCTGAAGATTGAAGGCAAATGCGATGGTAGCAACTACCAATACGAGAAATCTTTTCATAATTGTATCTCTTTTCTAAGTAAGTTTACTTATTTAATGACCTGCTCAATACCGATTGCATTATCGCGGTAGTCGTAGAATTTGGTCTCCTCGTAGCGGTTGCCGAAGTAATCTATCGCAACAACCTTAACCTCGGCATCTTTGTTCTGGAGCTGATACTTGTACATATGTGTATTTCCACTCCAGCTACCATTGCTTGGCTCTTTATCGGTTTTGCTGTATCGGTCTTGAATGCCCATATGAATACCTACAACCCACATATCGTTGGCTGCTTCAACATCATCCTTGATACGGCGTGGGTCGTCGAAGGTATAGCTTCCAGTCATCTGCTTATTGTAGGTAGCCGAACTCTTTGTGATAAGTTTCATATCGCCAGAGTACACACCATCCTCATAGACCTCAATCTTCCATTTTGAATCGGCGTTGAATACGTTTGCAAGGATAATATCCTCGCCAAAATTGAAACTATAGAAACCCTCTACGCCGTTCTTGTTGTCGTCCTTCTCTGCGCCAGTGATAGCATTACCACGATAGAGTCGCATCTGTGTTGCGCGGGTGTTCTGACCTCGGTGGTAGCCCATATAGTACCAATCGCTGAAGGTATTGCCTTCACCGATGAATACGCCATAGCCGTTTGGTGTACCATCACCGCAAACGTTCGATGTCCACCAAGTGCCGCATACGGTACCCATATTGTGCTCGTAGATGTCATAAGTAGAGTGGATGTAGTTGCGCTGGATGTGGGTGTGTCCCGAGATTACGTGAGCCTCCTCGAACTGGTCGAGCAACTTGTGCACCTCCTTCACATAGTGACCACTTGCACCACCAGAGCTTACTCTGTTGTAAAGAGGGATATGAACACACAATACAACCATCTTATCCTTTGGTACAACCGCCAAATCCTGCTTCAACCATTCGTACTGCTCCTTGAGGAATCCAGGATAGTAGTCGCGAGTGGTTGTAGCGTTGTCGTAAACGATGTCGCGCATTCCAACGATGTGAACATCTCCTCGATTGAACGAGTAGTTGATAGGACCGAATGTTGTTTCAAATGCGCGCTGTGTCTGTAACTGGAAGGTACTGCTCTGCTCATCTGGTACGATTGGGTCTTCAGGGCTGCAATACTTGCAGTCGTGGTTACCCATAACTTGGAAGATAGGGAATCCTACTGTTCCTGGGCGCATCGCCTCGCGCATAGGCTCCATAAATTGTACGGTATTTCCGCGTGTTTGAGGTGCCTCCAAGTCGGCATCGCTTGTCGAGGTCGATACGATATCGCCCAATGTGATACCATAGCAAGGAATGCCCAACGATTTAGCGTGCTCCTTGATAGATGGAATAGCCTCGTTTTGGAAACGCTTGAGCTTTGTGCTTGAAGATACCTGTGGGTCAGCAAAGGTGAGAAGCGCGAACTTCTCTTCCTTTTTGCCACCTGGTAAAAGTTTGAGCTCGAAGTTGTACTCTGTAGTGCCTTTGGTGATTCGCGAGTAGAAACGTGGACCATTGCTACTCTTGAGAACCTCGCAGTTTGCTGGAACAGAGTAGTATACATACCACGCATCCGAGCTTGGCTTGAGCATATACAAACCATCTTTGTCGGTGGTCACAACGTTGAATCCATCGCTGACTGCAACATCTTTGATAGGTGCACCGCTATCCTTGTCGTATGTGTAACCATAGATGTAGCCCTCAGGGATAACCAACTGACGAGAGATTTCGAGGTTGTCAACGCAAATCTGCTTTGCCGACTCGGTTGATTTGATTTCGCAGTAGCAGTCAGCGGTTACGCCCTCTACTGTGCATTTGAACTCCGACCAAGCCGGCTTGCCATTGATGCTGCTCATATTGAAATCTTTCGAGAAGAGGGTTGCGCCGTCGCCCTTGAGGATAGACATTGTAACCTTTCCTCCGTTAGACTGAAGCGACGATGCAAAGATGCAGGCCTTGAAGCGAACTTCGATATTTTCGGTTGCGGTATCCAATACTGAGAATGCGGGGGTTTTCAATACACCAGCGTTGTATGAGTTACCAAGTTTTGCATAACCAGGGAGAATGCGGACCTCCGAACCAGACCAACCCTTGAAGCCCATCTTTTCAATCATTACGCTGCGATACTTGAATAACAAACCGCCATTCTCGTCTAACTTGGTTGTAGGGTGGGAGTCAGCGCGTGCGTCGGTCAAGTTCTCGACGTTGTAACTTGCGGGCTTGTTCTCCTCGTTAAGAACTACGCCATTTGCCAAGTTGATGTAATCGTAACCCCAAAAGAGGTTGTCGAAATTCTGTGCGATAACCTCTCGACGAATGTGCTCAGAATTGAGAGCCAATGCGAGAAGTTTTGACTTGTAGCCAATATTGTTCTCTACCTGAACGTAATAGGTGTTTGTGCAGTCGAGGTATGGGATTGAGAATCGATTATCCTCGTTTGCGTCGAACGTAAGCGCGTACTCTTGATACAAGTTCTGACCTTCGGCATCGGTGTAGACGCGGATAGTAAAGTTCTCGTTGTCGCCTTTGTTATCAAGCCACGATACTGTTGCGCCAGTAGAAGAGGATGCTGCTTGCGAGATGATAATGCTGATTTTTTCCTCGCCACCGCCCGTAGGACCATTTGGTGTACACGATGAGAAAGCGATGGAAATCGCCATCAAAAAGAGGTGTAAAAAGTAGAATTTGTTTTTCATTTTATAGTTAGAGTTTATAATTTTTTGCTTCTATCGTACAAATTTATGTAGTTTTTACTACATTTGCAAAGTTTTAACCTAAAAGATGGCGTTTGAAAATGAAAAAAGCATATATCTTCCCAGGACAAGGCGCTCAGTTCAGCGGAATGGGCAAGGAACTCTATGAAAATAGTGCTGAAGCTCGCGAAATGTTCGAATTGGCGAACAATGTTCTTGGGTTTAGAATAACGGATATTATGTTCGAGGGCACGGCTGAGGATTTGCGACAGACAAAGGTTACTCAACCTGCGGTATTCCTTCACTCGGTGATTCTCGCTAAGGTGCTCGGAGTAGAGCCAGTTGCAGTTGCTGGACACTCGCTGGGTGAGTTCTCGGCATTGGTTGTTGCGGGTGCACTCTCGTTTGAGGATGGTTTGCGATTGGTGGCGAAGCGTGCTATTGCAATGCAGAAGGCTTGTGAGATGACTCCTGGAACTATGGCGGCAGTAATTCGTCTTGCCGATGAGACTATAGAGCAGATTTGTGATAGCGTAGATGGTGTAGTTGTTGCAGCAAATTACAACTGCCCAGGCCAGTTGGTAATATCGGGTGCGGTCGATGCAGTGAACGAGGCTTGCGTGAAGTTGAAGGAGGCTGGAGCGCGTCGTGCATTGGTGTTGCCTGTAGGTGGAGCATTCCATTCGCCTTTGATGGAGCCAGCACGCCAAGAGTTGGCAGAGGCGATTGAGCAGGCTGATTTCAAAACTCCAATCTGTCCAATTTATCAGAATGTTGACGCATTGCCACATACATCGCCGAATGAGATAAAGGCAAATCTTATCGCGCAACTTACTGCGCCGGTGCGTTGGACTCAAATCGTTGAGCATATGGTTGCGGATGGCATAAGCGATTTTACGGAACTTGGTCCAGGTACGGTGTTGCAAGGCCTTGTCGGCAAGGTTTCTTCGGATGCAAAAGTTGAGAGTCTGGCGAGTTTTTGAAAATTATAAATATTTTTTGAAAATTTTTTAACAAAAGGCGGATTTATTCCGTCTTTTTTATTATCTTTGCATAGGTTGAACTAAAAATAGTGAAAGGTAATGAGTTCTTTAATTGACTTTTTTAACAATCACGAGTCTGATAAAGGCTTGTCTCACAAAAATAATCTCATCAAGCGAAATATCATCGCTTATATGGCTGTTAACGGCGAGATTACGCTTGCGGAATTGACTAAGGAGTTGAAAATCAGTATACCTACAATTACGAAGTTGGTGCAGGAACTGGTTGATGAGGATATCGTTTCGGATTTGGGTAAGGTCGAAACGCAGGGTGGTCGTCGTCCGAATGTCTATGGATTGACCTCGTCGGCTCTCTACTTTGCAGGTGTGCACGTTGGTCGTGATCGTATGATTTGTGTTATTACCGACTTGCATAATAATTTGGTCTACGAAACAACTTATAAAGATTTTGAGTTGACCGATCGTGAGCAGTGTTTAGATTTGATTTGCGATAATGTTGCACACTTCCTAAATAATTGCGGTTATGACCGTTCTAAGATTTTGGGAGTTGGTGTTTGTATCGTAGGCCGTGTTAATACCTCGGAAGGTCGCTCTTACCACTATTTCACCTCTGTAGAGGAGAATATGCGCGATCTCTTGGAGCATCGTCTTGGTTTGCGCGCGTTGTTGGAAAATGACACTCGCGCACGATGCTATGCTGAGTACAATTTCTCGCGCTCGAAGTCGGAGAGTAATGTGATCTATCTCCACCTCGGTTTGGGTGTGGCGATTGGTATCGTGAGCGACGGCAAGTTGTATTATGGTAAGAATGGTTTTGCTGGGGAGTTTGGTCATATTCCATTCTTCGATAACGAGAAGATTTGCTTCTGCGGAAAGAAGGGTTGCCTTGAGACAGAGGTGTCGGGTATAGCTATCGAGGAGAAGATGAACGAATTGGTGCGCAATGGTGCGAATACAATCCTCCGCAAGCGTTACGAGGCGATGGAGCAGATTCATATTGATGATATTGTAAACGCAGCTCGCAATGATGATAACCTCTCTATCGAGCTTATCGAAGAGGCTGGTGAGAAGGTTGGTAAGGCGGTTGCGTACCTTATCAATATCTTCAATCCGGAGAGCGTTATTGTAGGAGGAAACCTCTCTGCTGCAGGCGATTATATAATGCTTCCGTTGAAGTCAGCCACTAACAAATACTCGCTTAGTTTGGTCTATAAGGATACAAAATTCCGCGTATCGAAGATGGGCAGAAATGCAAGTGCTTGGGGCGTAGCGATGTTGATGCGAAACTCTATAATTGGATTGTAATTTTCAGTGATTCGTATCGTTGACGAAAATATAATTTTGCGTAGTGTCGATTCTTCGGATATCGACACTATCCTTTTATGGGAGAACTCAACTGCAGAACCTCTCTATGGAGTCTACGACGAGCAATATTCTCGCGAAGATGTTGCTCAATTTGTCGAAAACCAGCAACGATATCCCATTTCGCAAACTGAGCAGTTGCGCCTGATGATTTGCTCGCTTTCGGGTGAACGATTGGGTTGTGTTGACCTTACTGAATATGATGGCGAGAAGGCAATGGTCTCTATATTAATCTTTGCTCGAGATAATCGCGGTAAAGGGTTTGGAACAAAAGCGTTGCGAATGGTGATATCGTATGCAAAAAAGTTAGAGTTACAACGACTATATGCAACAATTTTGCCTGAGAATTTGGCGAGCATTTCGCTCTTTGAGAAGGTGGGGTTTAGGAGCGTTGGAGATAACAATTATCTGCTATCGTTGTAAAGGTCCTACAAATAAAGAGAGGCTATCCTTGCGCAGGGTAGCCTCTCTTCGTTATTTTGCTGTTGATTATTTGATGGTCAACCAAGAGCAATATTTCTTAGCGTAGTCCAACATATGAGCAGGGTAGTCGGTGCAGTGGATGTCTGCGCCCAACGACCAAGCACGAAGGAGCGAGTCGTCGCTCTTGCCTGGCCACAAATTAACGAGAAGACCCTTGCGGTGAGCGCGATCCATATCGGCACGCGATGTGCGGTCAATATGTGCAGCCATACGTGTAGCTCCGATAGCCAATGCTACAGCGATAGTTTCGTGATTAACGCCAGCACCTGTAATGTAACCAGTCTCAGCAGTAGGGTAGTGTGCTTTGATGTAGCGCAAAGGGCGAGTGTCGAACGATGTGAATACATAAGTAGACTCTGCTGGTTTTGCCTTCAAAACCATCTTTGCAACCTTATCAGCATAACCAGTGCCATAGAGGAACTCGTCCGAGTACTTCTTCGACTTCATCTCGAACTCGATGAAGAGACCTGGGTGCTTGCCCATCAACTTCAAGAACTCATCGAGGAAGCAGAGCTTCGAGCCATCCTTGAGGGTGATTGCGCGCAACTCCTTCTCGGTCAAATCCTCCACCTTCACGTCTACACCTGCGGTGCGCTTGAGGGTCTCGTCGTGCTGAAGCACAATCTTTCCATCCTTAGTGATACGAACATCAATCTCGAATGCCTTGATACCAACAGCCAAGGTCTTCTCGAATGTGCCGAGTGTGTTCTCCATACCCTCGCCACAACCGCCTCGGTGTGCCAAGAGGATGATTTCGCTCTTCTGTGCGAACGATGCAGTAGAAACGAGTGCGAATGCTACTGCCAACAAAAATTTAATAGTCTTCATATTGGTTTAATTTGTTTAGTATTTAACTTTCAACCAAGGAGTCTTCTCCTCTGCAAATTTCTTAACTGCGAGAGGTACGTCGGTGCACATATAATCTGCTCCGAGGTATGCTCCGAGAACGAAGTCTGCAGTAGAGTAGCCTGGCCACAAACTTACGGTCAAACCCTCCTTGTGAGCCTTCTTCACCGCGTCGCGAGTAGTTCCTGGCATCTTTGCGCCGATGCGTGTGATGCCGAGCGACTTAGCCATACGGATTGTCCACTCATTCAATGGCTTGCCGGTAATCATAAGCAAATCTACGCCCGGATACTTCTGCTGCAAGTAGCGCAAACCGCGATAGTCGCTTGAGGTGAATACATACTCTGCATCAGTAGGCTTGTTCTCCATAACCATTGCGTAGAGTTTGTCGCAATATGCCTGAAGTGTAGCCTCAGGATAGAGCTGTACTGGCTTGGTCTTCATCTCAAACTCAACATACAAACCCTTCTTATCCTTCAACCAGTCGAGCAACTCTGGCAAGAATGCCAATTTGCCGCCCTTCTTGGTTTCCAAAGCGCGCAACTCGTCTGCGGTCTTCTCCTCGACTACGCCGCTACCATTTGTGGTGCGCTCCAATGTAGAGTCGTGGGTGATAACCATCTGACCATCCTTGGTCAAGCGGATGTCAACCTCGAAACCGCGATATCCAGCGTTGTAGCTGGATTGGAATGCTGCCATAGTATTCTCGTCGAACTCCATACGTCCACCACGGTGCGAGAATACGCGAATCTCCTGCTTCTGTGCGAATGTTGCTGTAGCGGAAAGGATTGCTACTGCGCACAAAATACTCTTTATAATCTTCTTCATCGTCTATAAGTTTTTATCGGTTATGAAATTTCCCAAGCGCCGCCCTTGCCGAATACCTTCTCTACCAATTCATCGTAGAAACCGCCTCGGCGAGCCAAATCGAACATATTCATACGCCAACGCATCAACTGCACGAAAGGAACCATATCCTTTAACTGCTGACGAGTTATACCGATGTCGGTTGGATCTGCTGGTGCGCCAACCTTGCGGAAGCACTCTTGCATCTTCTCGAAGGTGTACACCTGCTTGCGGTATCCAGCCTTCAATAATGGCCAATGCTCCTTGATGAGAGTCAGCTGCTTGCGTACTGTTTCCTTGTCGTTGTACTTAACGGTAATCTCTTTGTAACCCAACTGTGGCGATACGAAATCCTTGAAGATGTCGAGCGCGCGCTGCTGCTCCTCCTCGAGTGAAGGCCAATTCTCTACGCACTTGTCAACGTCAATGTTGCGCAAGTCCATATCGATGAGCGCATCGAAGAATGCGCACATTGTGAGTGTGCCGATAGCCACCTGGAATCCGTGCGACTGCAACTTGCCATTGTAGGTATGGTGAGTCATATCGAGGTAGTGACTGAAGAGGTGGTCAGCGCAAGATGCTGGTCGACTCGAACGAGCAGCCTGCATAGCAAAGCCACTTAATGTCAAACCCTCGAACAATGCTGCGATGGCATCCTTATCACCAGCGGCAACTCCGTCAGGGTTAGAGAGCTGCTCGTCAAGAACATCCTGCAATACGTGCCAAGCCTCAGGAATGATTGGCTCGGTGCCCATAATATCGGCAATCATCCACTCTGCGCCACAAGGAATCTTTGCTGCAAGGTCTGCATAACCTGCTGCGGTCATCTCCTTTGGTGCGTTTGCAATGACTTCGGTGTCCGCCAAAATCGCTACTGGTGCAGGACACTCGAATGTTTGCTTCAAACCTTCGTAGCTGATTGATGCACCGAACGATGAGTAACCATCAACTGATGCAGCGGTAGGAATGGTAAGATACTGCTGCTGGAGGTGGTGTGATGCGAGTTTGCAGAGGTCGTTGATAACGCCCGAACCTACTGATACCATAATCGCGCCTGCCTCTTTTGCAGCCTCTTCGACCTCCATAACGTAGCACCACTCAGCGTGGAATTCGTCTTGCTGAATGACGTGTGTAGTGGTGTCGATGCCAGCCTTTACAAGGTGGTTGTAAACCTCCTCGCCAGCTACACGCCACGTATTTTTGTCGGCGATAACTATTGCGCGAGCATCGCCAAACTGCTCTTTGAAAATAGATGGAGCAAGGTGTAGAATATTGCTATCCATCTCAAAAACCTTGGTGTCGGTAGCGAGCGCCAAGGCTTTTGCAATGCGTTCCTTCGTTGTCATACTCTATATTATATATAAGTAGGAGCGTTAGACGAGTTTCAATTCAACCTTGAGTGCTTCAATCTTCGCGTCGAGTTCTGCCTGAACCTTATCGAACTCCTCTACAGAAGGCAACTCAGCCTTGACACCGAAGTAGAACTTAATCTTTGGCTCTGTACCTGATGGACGTACCGAAACTTTTGTACCATCCTCGGTAATCCACTGCAATACATTGCTCTTATCCTCGATGCCAGGAATTGCGCTAACCTCGCCAGTGAGAGAGTTCTTCAACTCCAAAGTCTTGTAGTCGTAAATCTCAACAACCTTCGAGCCGAGGATTGTCTGCGGAGGATTTGCACGGAACTCAACCATCATATTCTGAATCAACTCTGCGCCATCTTTGCCCTCGCGAACCACATTCACGAGTCCCTCGCGGTAGAAACCGAACTTAACATAGAGATCCTGCAACCACTCGTAGAGTGTAACGCCCTTTGTGTCGCGGCACCAAGCTGCAGCCTCTGCTGCTAATGAACAAGCCGAAACACCGTCCTTGTCGCGTACATAGTCGCCTGCAAGGTAGCCGAACGACTCCTCGCCACCGCCGATATACTGAGCCTTGCCCTCATTCTCGCGGATAATCTTTGCGATATACTTGAAACCAGTGAGGCAGTTGTAGCACTTCACGCCGTAAGCCTCAGCCACTGCGTCTGGCATCATCGAGCTTACGATGGTCTTAACCACATAGTCGCCATTCTTGATACGACCAGTCTCAGCCCAACGTGTAAGCTGGTAGCACATCAAAAGCACCAAAGTCTGGTTTCCGTTCAAGAGAACGTACTCGCCCTTCGAGTTGCGCAAAGCCAAACCAATACGATCAGAGTCAGGGTCGGTAGCCATTGCGAGGTCCGCCTGCTCCTTCTCTGCGAGGTCGATTGCCATCTTCATTGTAGGACGGTTCTCGGGGTTTGGCGACTCTACGGTTGGGAAGTTACCATCCAATACGGTCTGCTCCTCCACTGAGATGATATTGGTAAAACCAAAGTTCTTCAATGACATTGGGGTGAGGCGTACACCTGCTCCGTGGAGTGGGGTGTAGATAATCTTCATATCCTTGAAACGCTCAACGCTATCAGCCGAGAGCTGCAACTCCTTAATCTTTGCGAGATACTTCTTGTCGAACTCCTCGTCGAGAATGGTGATATTCTCAGCGTACAAACCGGTCAATACCTGCGAAACCTCGGTAATCTTCTCAACCTCCTTGATGATGTTAACATCGTGTGGAGCAGTCACCTGTGAGCCGTCGCTCCAATATGCCTTGTAGCCGTTGTACTCCTTTGGATTGTGCGATGCTGTAACCATAACACCCGACTGGCAGTTCAACTCGCGGATAGCGAACGAAAGCTCTGGGGTAGGGCGTAACTCATCGAAGAGGAATACCTTGAATCCGTTTGATGCGAAGATATCGGCAACGTGCTCGGCGAAAGTGCGCGAGTTGTTGCGTGAGTCGTGAGCGATTGCAACGCGAATCTCCTCGTTAGGGAAGTTGATTTTGAGGTAGTTAGCCAATCCCTGTGTTGCAAAACCTACGGTGTAGTTGTTCATTCGGTTGGTACCGACGCCCATAATACCACGCAAACCTCCAGTACCGAACTCAAGGTCCTTGTAGAAGCTCTCTACCAACTCCTTCTGATCGTTATCAATCAGATTCTGAACTGCTTTGCGAGTTGCCTCGTCGAAATCTGGACCGAGCCACTTCTCGGCTTTCGACATTACTAATTGCTGCAAGTTATCCATAACTTTACTTTTATTAGATTTGTTTATAGTTTTTATAGAAATTATTCGTTTTATTATCTCTGCAAATATAGTGAAATTATTTGTAAATATAGTGTATCAGCGAGTTAAATTTTTACCAGAAAAAATCGCGGCATTTCTCCATAGTAAATAAAAATTAATAAACAATAGTTGACGCATTTTTTTTTCCACAATTTTATTCTCACCTTTGCAATGTCAAACCGTACGTTGTGTGTGGTCTATGGCGGAGAACTAATCCAAAACATTGATAATAAGATACTTATGCTTGCAAATACTGCGACTTGTAACGATATGTGGAAAAGCTGCTTAAGCCAGATTGAGTCTTTGGTTTCGCCCGAAGAGTTCAAGCAGTGGTTTTTGCCGCTTGTTCCAGTTGACTTTGAGAATAAAATTTTCCGTGTCAAAGTCTCAAGTCGCGATTTTGCAATGACTATTGAGAATAATTATAGCCGCGTATTGAAGCCTGTTATTGCTCAAGTCTTTGGCAATGATGCGCGCTTGTACTATGCTATTCCAAAGACCCCAGTAGTTGTACCGAGTGAAAGCAGCACTACAACACCGGAGCCGCAGTTTACTCAGCCAACTGACACCTCAAATATACGAAATCCTTTTGTAATTCCAGGCATAAATCGCCTAAGAATTGATCCGCAACTCAAGAAAAACTATACTTTTGATAATTTTATCGAAGGAGAGTGCAATCGTTTGGTGCGTTCGGCAGCTATGTCGGTGTCGGTGAGTCCTGGTAGTCACACTCCATTTAACCCGCTTTACATCTATGGTGATTCGGGTTTGGGTAAGACTCACGTTGCTCACGCAATCGGTAATGAGGTGCGTCAGCGATTCCCTGAGTTGCAGGTTTTGTATGTTGCAATGAGTAAATTCCAAGCGCAGTTCCAGGCGGCAACGCTCAACCACGACGTTCCGAACTTTATCCACT
>JAZQWU010000177.1:0-2361 GCA_045632505.1 Alistipes sp.
TCTTATTTTATACCTATATAATATATATGCTATGCGATGGTAAACTTTCGCTCGGTTGGCGAGAGTACATCTATGCGGACAACCATTGCATCCTCGGGCAGAAGATCCTCAATCAACTCTGGCCACTCTATAAGGCAAAGGTCTCCCGAATAGAAATACTCCTCATAACCCATATCAAAGACCTCCTCGATGCGGTTGATGCGATAAAAGTCGAAGTGGTAGACCGCCTCACGCTCGGCAGTGTTGTACTGGTTGACGAGTGCGAAGGTTGGACTTGTGACGGTATCGGCAGAGCCGAGATGCTCCATAATTGCGCTAATAAGTGTGGTTTTGCCGGCACCCATCGCACCACAAAACGCCACAACATTGCGACCGTCGAGCGACTCTACAACCGCCTCGGCAACCTCTTTCAAACCATCAAGTGAATCTACAACTATCTCCTTCATAAAAAACATATTACGCAAGACAAAGATAGTAAAAGAATTTGACAACTCCCCCATTTGCGCCTAAAAAATCGGGCGGTTAGTCTTCAAATCACACATTTAGGCACATTTTTACGCGAGGAGGGCATATTGCTCAAGGCGAATACTCCGATTAGGATATATTTGTGTCGTGAAAGTCACACACCGACTGCACAACCACAAATTAACCACATTATAACAAACTATTATGCAAAATTCTAAAACAAAATTTCAGACGATGGCGACACCTTCGGATGTCGTGAAGATTACCGAACGCGAAAATAGCGGAGTTCGCTCGACCACACTCTCACGCCTGACTATAGGTTACATCCTTTCGGGTACAAAGTACCTCTACCACAACGACACCTCCTACGCCATCAACGAGGGTAATGTCTTCCTTCTCGAGGCGGGTTTCCACTACGAGGAGAACACCGTAGGTGCGAATGGTCGATTCGAGCAGATACTCTTCTATATCTCGCCTGAGCAACTACAGCAGGTGATGGTAAACCTCAACATCAATTACGGGCTCACCTTCTCCTCGCATCACGCCTGTCCGATGTGCACATCGCTGAACTTCGCCTACTCGACAGTGGATATTCCGTTGCGCAACTTCTTCCTCGGCATCGACATCACGCTTCGCAATACTGGATTACTACACAACGACGTGGGACAACGCATCAAGATTAACGAGTTGGTATATCTGCTCCTGACCGATAGGGATGGTTGCATCAAGCGCAAGGTGCTACGCGCAGCCGACAGCGAGATGGCGCACTTTGTGAATATCATCTACGAGAATGTCTTCACCGACATCTCTATCGAGGCACTCGCCGAACGCACGAATCGTTCGCTCACCTCCTTCAAGAAGGAGTTCAAGCGCATCTTCAACGCACCACCCCACCAATGGATTATCGAGCAACGACTCGACCGAGCGAAGATACTTCTCTCGTCTACCTCGCGCACCATCTCGGAGATTGGCACCGAGTGCGCCTTCACCAACATCTCGCACTTCATAAAACTCTTCAAGCAACGATACGACAGAACTCCAGCATCGTTTCGTCGTGACAACGCACTACCCGAGCAGGAGAGTCGCATTGCCGTAGGCGAGTAGGACAAAGCACGAATGGGTGTGATAAGCGCATATTTTTAGGATATTTGCGACTTTTTGGGGCGTAAAACAGATATTTTCGAGTAGTTACTGCAGAAAATTGTGCAAAAATATTAACTTTGCACTATGGAATTATCGATTATTATCTCAACATACAACAACGCAGAATCGCTTATTCGCACCCTCGAGTCTGTCGTAGCACAAGATGCCGACAAATCGCTTTGGGAATGCGTAGTGGTAAATAACGCTTCAACCGACAACACCGCCGAGCGTTTCGCAGAATTTGCGCAGAGTCATACAGATGTAAATCTCCGAATCGTTGACGAACCTCAGCAGGGTTTGTCATATGGTCGCAACCGCGGTATCACAGAGTCGAAGGGAACTATTCTCGCCTTCATCGACGACGACGAGACCATCAACAAGGAGTTTGTGTCGGCATATATCGACCTCTTCGAGAATCACGGCGCATTCGTAGCGGCGGGAGCATTGAAGGTGTGCTACGACACCGCTCGTCCGAAGTGGATGTCGCGCTACACAGAGAAGATGATTGCAAACCCATTGGATTTGGGCGATGAAGTTATCACTATCACACGCACCGTCACACCTACAGGCGGAAATATGGCGTTCAATCGCGAGGTGTTCAACATCTACGGCAACTTCGACGTGAGTCTCGGTCGCAAAGGTACGGCTCTGTTTGGTGGCGAGGAGAATGAGCTGTTCGACCGCATCCGCGACCTGGGTGAGAGAATCTTCTACACCCCACACGCCATCGCATACCACCACATCGCCGACAGA
>JAZQWU010000178.1:0-3427 GCA_045632505.1 Alistipes sp.
GAGCGGTCATCATCCATCACATTGATAGAGTCACCCGCCTGAGGCGCACCATTGAGACCGAGCAACTGAACTGGTGTCGAAGGACCTGCCTCCTTAACCTTGTTACCATTCTCGTCGAACATCGCCTTTACGCGACCTGTATATACACCCGAGAGGATTACATCACCCACGTGGAGTGTACCCTCCTGAACGAGTACTGTCGAAACGTAACCACGTCCCTTGTCCAATGTAGACTCGATGATAGTACCCTTTGCCTTCTTGTTAGGGTTAGCCTTCAAGTCGAGCATCTCAGCCTCGAGCAGCACCTTCTCGAGCAACTTGTCGAGGTTGAGGCCCTGCTTAGCCGAAACATCCTGGCTCTGGTACTTACCACCCCAATCCTCCACGAGGAGGTTCATCTGTGCGAGCTGCTCCTTGATGTGGTCAGGGTTTGCCTGTGGCTTATCAATCTTGTTGATTGCGAATACCATCGGTACGCCTGCAGCTTGTGCGTGGTTGATAGCCTCGATGGTCTGTGGCATCACCTTGTCATCCGCTGCCACGATGATAATCGCAACATCGGTAATCTTAGCACCACGCGCACGCATCGCTGTAAACGCCTCGTGACCTGGGGTATCGAGGAAGGTAATCTTCTGACCATTCAAGTTCACCGAGTATGCACCGATGTGCTGGGTGATACCTCCCGCCTCGCCAGCGGTAACATTGGTCTTACGGATGTTATCCAAGAGCGAAGTCTTACCGTGGTCTACGTGACCCATTACGGTTACGATTGGTGGACGTGGGAGCAAGTCCTCAGCAGTATCTACCTCGTCATCGTTGATAGCCTCCTGAATCTCAGCCGATACGAACTCGGTGGTGAAACCGAACTCCTCTGCTACAACTACCAATGCCTCAGCATCGAGACGCTGGTTGATAGATACCATCAAACCAAGGTTCATACAAGCCGAGATAACCTCCATAGGCGAGACGTTCATCATTGTAGCCACCTCGCTTACGGTTACGAACTCGGTTACCTTGAGAACCTTCTTCTCCATTGCCTCCTGCTCGAGAGCCTCGTTCATACGCTCGCGTACCTCGTCGCGCTTCTCACGACGGTACTTCGCGCCCTTGTTCTTAGCACCTCTTGCGGTAAGGCGTGCCAAAGTATCCTTCACCTGCTTCGAAACCTCCTCGTCGCTAACCTCTGGACGAACTACTGGCTTTGGCTGTGGCTTCTGCTTGTTCTTCTTGCCACCGCCCTGGTTCTGCTGGTTCTGGTTGTTCTGCTTGTTGAACTTATTATTGTTATTGTTGTTGTTCTTATCACCCTGAGGGTTGTTGCCCTTAGGTGCGTTGTTCTGTGGCTTCGAGATGTCAACCTTAGTCTTCTCGAGACGCTTGCGGTGACGCTTGCCACCAGCAACCATACCCGAAACATCCATTGTGCCTAGAATCTGTGGACCCGAGAGGGTAGGAGTCTCTGTTGCACGGAACACGTCACTCTTATTAGGCTCTTCTGCCTTTGGAGCCTCAACCTTTGGCTGAGGTGCTGGTGCTGGCTGAGGTGCAGGGGTAGGCTTTGCCTCTACAGGCTTCTCAACCTTTGGAGCAACCTCCACATTATGTGTTTCCACCTTAGTCTGTGGTGCTGGCTCCTCCTTCTTCTTTGGCGAGAGGTCAATCTTGCCAAGAATCTTAGGCTGAACAACCTCGTCCTTAACCTCGATTGAGCGCTTCTCCTCCTTAGGCTGTGGAGCAGGCTCAGTCTGGATGCTTACAGACGACTTTTTGTTAATCTTCTCGCGCACCGAGTCGAGTTCGCTACCGCTTGGGCGATTCTTACCAAACTCCTTCTCCAAGATGGCGTAGGTGTCGGCATCAATCTGCGCATTCGGCGACGAATCAACCTCAATGCCTTTGCGGTGCAAGAAGTCAGTGATGGTGTTCAATCCAACATTAAACTCCTTGGCTACCTTTATGAGGCGTATCTTTTTATCGTTTCCCATTATATCTTTTTCTTTACTTATTCAACATTTGTGTGAGGCTATTAGCTTTTAGCCATTAGCCATTGGCTTTTTTAATTGACAATTGATAATTGATAGTTGACAATTAAAGGTAAAAACGATTTTCGTTTTTGAGATATGATTTTTTTAATTCTCAATTCTCAATTTTCAATTCTCAATTTGGAGGAGTGGACTACTCCTCCTCGAACTCTGCCTTCAAGATCTCGATTACTCTCTCGGCCTGCTCGATCTCGAGGTCTGCACGCTGAGCCAAAGTCTCGGCATTCATATCGAGAACGCTCTTTGCAGAGTCGCAACCGATGTTGTGGAGAGCATCGATAATCCAGCCCTCGATCTCGTCGTCGAACTCGGTGAGTGCGTAATCCTCCTCGTCCAAATCGCGGTATACATCGATGTCGAAACCTGTGAGGAGCTTCGCAAGACGGATGTTGAGACCACCCTTACCGATAGCCAACGAAACCTGGTCAGCTGGCAAGTGTACCTGTGCGGTGTTCTTCTCCTCGTCGATTGTGATTGACGAAGTCTTTGCTGGAGCCAAAGCACGCTGAATGAGCAACGAAGTGTTTGTAGTGTACTGGATAACGTCGATATTCTCGTTACGCAACTCCTTTACGATGGTGTAGATACGACCACCCTTAACACCTACGCAAGCACCTACTGGGTCTACGCGGTCGTCATACGACTCAACGGCAACCTTAGCACGCTCACCTGGGATGCGAGCAATCTTCTTGATGGTGATGAGACCATCGGTAATCTCAGGAACCTCCTGCTCGAACAACTTCTCGAGGAAGAGATTTGCGGTACGCGAGAGGATAATCTTTGGCTTGTTGTTCACCATCTCTACGCTCTTGATGATAGCCTTGATGGTGTCGCCCTTGCGGTAGAAGTCGTTAGGAATCTGCTCGCTCGTTGGCAATACCAACTCGTTCTCCTCCTCGTCGAGGATGAGCATATCGCGCTTCCATACCTGGTAAACCTCGCCCGAAATCAACTCGCCAACCTTAGCTGCATACTCGTCGTGAACGCCTGCGTTCTCCAAGTCGAAGATGCGCGATGCAAGGTTCTGACGCAACGACAATACTGCACGACGGCCAAATGCGGTGAATGGAATCTCGTCAACATACTCGTCACCAACCTCGAACGAGTCGTCAATCTTCTGCATCTCCGAGAGAGAAATCTGCGATACCTCGTCCTCGAAGTCCTCGTCTGCTACAACCTCGCGGTTGCGCCAAATCTCGAGGTCACCCTTCTCGTCGTTGATGATGATGTCGAAATTCTCATCGGTGCCGTACTGCTTCTGCAGTGCGTGGCGGAATACATCCTCCAATACACCAATCATTGTTGCTTTGTCGATGTTCTTCAACTCCTTGAACTCGGCAAAATTGCTGATAAGATTAAGATTGTTCATTGTCTTTTGTGTTAAT
>JAZQWU010000179.1:0-5061 GCA_045632505.1 Alistipes sp.
TATACGATTGGTGGTGTAGGCAAGGTGAGGAAGAGGGTGATTGCCACCTTCTGCTCCTCAGGGGTGGTGCGGTTGAGGCGAGTCAAACGCCAGATGTCGTGGCTATTTGTCGGCATCGAGGCGTAGCCACCGTGCTTGCGGTAGGTGTTGTATATCTCGGTGTAGATCTTCATCGCACTCTTGATGTCGCCATCGCCCTTGCGAGTGAAGTAGCACTTGGTAGGTACCAACTTGTCCGATGTCTCGCAGACGAGTGGACGATAGACCTTACCGCCCAATCCGTTGTGGATGAGGAGGTCGATGTTGAAGCCTGCAGATAGCGACTGCTCGGGGTTAGACCACTCCGAGAGCATAATGTTCTCTGGGTATTTCTGGTTGTACCACGCGAAGATTTCGTTCCACAAGCGACGCACGCCATCGCGATTCTTGTTATCGCCCTTGACCAACGACTGCGCCATATCTACGCGGAAGCCATCTGCTCCCATATCGCACCAGTGGGCGATAATCTTCTTCAACTCGTTGCGTACAGCGGTAGGACCTGGGGCGTTGTAGTTCTGCTCCCAGCTCTTCTCTGGGTTAGGGTTGTAGTAGCCGTAGTTCAACGCTGGCTGAATAGGGAAGAAGTTGCTCAAGTAGATTCCGTTGCGAGGGTAGGTGTTGTCCACCCAACGGAAACTTGGCTGCGGCATAGTGTGACCTTCGGTCCAGATGTAGTAGTCGGAGTACTCGTTGCGCTCCGCCTTCTGCGACTCCTTGAACCAAGGGTGCTTGTCCGAGGTGTGACCAGCCACGAGGTCGAGCAATATCTTGATACCCTTTTTGTGGGCATCGTCGATAAGTCGCTTCAAGTCCTCGTTTGTACCGAAGCGAGGGTCTACGTTGTAGAAGTCGAGGATGTCGTAGCCGCCATCCTCCCACGCGCTCTTGAAGCACGGCGACATCCAGATGCAGTTGAAGCCTACGCTCTTGATGTAGTCCAACTTCGAGCGAATACCCTCCAAGTCGCCAATGCCATCTCCGTTTGAGTCAGCATAGGTGAGTGGATATATGTGGTAGATATTTGCCTTCTTTAGCCACTCGGGTTGTTGCTTGGCTGACAATGTTGCCGATGCCAATAAGGCGAGAATAAGTAGTATCTTTTTCATAACTTTCCGTCTACTTTGACCATAGCTTGCAGAGGTTGATAATCACCTTTACAGCCTTCTCCATCGAGTTGAGTGAGCAGTACTCGAACTTACCGTGGAAGTTCATTCCTCCGGCAAAGATGTTCGGACAAGGCAAGCCCATAAACGAGAGACGCGCACCATCAGTTCCGCCACGAATAGGGCGTACGATAGGGGTTACGTCTGCCTCGAGCATAGCCTCTTGTGCCAACTCAATCACCTGCGGATGTGGCTCGACCATCTTGCGCATATTGTAGTACTGGTCCTTGATGGTGAGGGTGAGCGCACCGCCATACTTCTTGTTCAACATTCCTACGCAGTCCCACATCCAAACCTTCTTAGCCTCGAACTTATCGAAGTCGTGGTCGCGAATGATATACGATATCGAAGCCTCCTCGACTGTGCCGTTGAAACCTACGCAGTGGTAGAAACCCTCGTAACCCTCGGTGTACTCTGGTCGCTGCGTTGCAGGAATCATTGAGTTCAATTCGCAAGCCACCTCGATGGCGTTAATCATCTTATTCTTCGCGTAGCCTGGGTGTACGTTGCGACCCTGGATAGCAATCTTTGCCGATGCAGCGTTGAAGTTCTCGTACTCCAACTCACCCTCGTATCCGCCATCCATAGTGTATGCGAAGTCTGCACCAAATGCCTTCACGTCGAAGAAGTCTACGCCACGACCAATCTCCTCGTCAGGGGTGAAGCCGATGCGAATCTTGCCGTGCTCCACCTCGGGGTGTGACATAAGGTACTCGGCAGCGGTCATAATCTCCGCTACGCCAGCCTTATCGTCTGCGCCGAGGAGCGTTGTGCCGTCGGTGTGAATGAGGGTGTGACCCACAAAGCGGCTCAACTCGGGGAACTCCGCAACCTTCATCGTGAGCGATGGGTTGAGGATGATGTCCTTGCCGTCATACTCCTCGATGATGCGTGGGCGAACGTTTGCACCGCTCATATCGGGCGATGTATCAACGTGTGCCAAGAAACCAATTACAGGGGCATTCTCCTTGCCCTTGGTTGCAGGGATAGTACCCATAGCATAGCCGTACTTGTCGATGCTGACATCCTCCAAGCCGAGTGCCTTCATCTCCTCCACCAAGAGGTTTAATAAGTCCCACTCCTTCGCTGACGAAGGGAATGTTTCGCTATTCTCGTCGCTCTGCGTGTCGATAGCGACATATTTCAAAAATCTCTCTTTTAGTTCCATAGTATTGTGTTGTTTATTGTTTTATTTTATTTTTTTTGCGCGAGTAGTTTATAGCGTCGGACTTTCAGTCCTCTTTGGCGTCACACCTTCGGTGTTCTTTGGCGTCGGGCTTCGCCCTCTATGGCGCGCGCCATAAAGCAGTCTTAGACTGCGCCGTCATAAAGGAGGCTCTGCCTCCGCCGTCAAAGAGCCAACTTGGTTGGCGACGTTATATCTTTGTCGCGCCCCGTAACACCATAACACCGTAACAAAGGCGTTATGTATGTTACGCTTTATCTCTCAACTCTCAACTTTCAACTCTCAACTGAAAATCGTTTTCCGTTCCTACTCCTCCTTCTTTGCCTTCAGGGTGTGAACGGTGAAGTAGATTGCGAGGGCGATGTACATTGCCAAGGCGAGCCACTCGGCTGAGTTCGAGGCTGCCCAATCTGCCATATAGTAGTCTACGCCCACGAACTTCAGGACTGCTGCCACAACACCCATCAATGCGCCACCTGCGATAAAGCCCGATGCGAGGAGTGTACCTCTATCGAAACGAGCCTTGTTCAACGCCTCGTCCTTCGAGCGATTCGATACAAACCACGCGATAGCACCACCAACTACGAGTGGAGCATTCAACGACATAGGGATAAACATACCGAGCGAGAATGCCAATGCTGGCACGCCAATCCAGTTCAACACGAGTGCCAACACAGCACCTGCGAAGTAGAGAATCCACGGTGTCTCGCCACCCTCCATCAATGGCTTGATAACTGCTGCCATTGCGTTAGCCTGAGGTGCGGTCAAGGCGTTCTCACCTACGAATCCGTAGGTCTTGTTGAGGATTATCATCACACCTGCTACGGTTGCAGCCGATACGAAGGTGCCGAGGAACTTCCACTTCTCTTGTGTGCGTGGGGTAGTACCGAGCCAGTAGCCAATCTTGAGGTCAGTAATAAAACCTCCAGCCATTGACAATGCGGTGCAGACTACGCCTCCGATAATCAATGCTGCAGTCATTCCCTTCTCGCCCTCCAAGCCAATCGAAACGAGTACGAGTGACGAGAGAATCAATGTCATCAAGGTCATTCCCGACACAGGGTTTGTACCCACGATAGCGATTGCATTAGCCGCTACGGTGGTGAAGAGGAACGCGATGACAAAGACAATCAGCAACGCGATGACGGTGTGGAACCAGTTGCCCAACACGCCAAACTGGAAGAATACAACGGTCGAAACCAACACTGCGATAATCACCGAGAGGACAACCTTCATCGAGATATCGCGCTGGGTGCGCTCTGCGACTGCGCCGTCACCCTTCTTGCCGCCAAGCTCCTTCACTGCAAGACCTACTGCCTGCTTGATGATGCCCGACTGCTTGATGATACCAATCAAGCCTGCCATTGCGATGCCGCCAATGCCGATAGGGCGACCATACGCCTGGAAGAGTTGCATTGCGCTCATCGAGGCTGCCTCAGCCGATGCGTAGCCTACGAGTGGCACGATAACAAACCACACGAGGCACGAGCCTGCGGTGATGATTACGGCATATTTCAAACCGATGATATAGCCCAAACCGAGGAGGGTTGCGCCAGTGTTCATCGAGAACTCCACCTTGAACTTATCTGCTACTGCAACGCCCCAAGCGGTCATCTTGGTAGAGATGTTCTCTGCCCAAGCACCGAACGACGATACTGCGAAGTCGTACAATCCTCCGAGCAAACCTGCTACTGCGAGCAACTTGGTCTGCTTACCGCCCTTCTCGCCCGAAACAAGCACCTCTGTGGTTGCGGTAGCCTCAGGGAATGGATACTTGCCGTGCATATCCTTAACGAAGTACTTGCGGAATGGCACGAGCAGCACGATGCCCAACACGCCACCCAACAGCGACGAGAGGAACACTTGGTAGAACTGCGCCTCCAAACCGAGGATGTAGAGTGCTGGAAGGGTGAAGATAGCACCCGCCACAATCACACCCGACGATGCACCGATAGACTGAATGATGACATTTTCGCCGAGCATACTGCGGTTCTTGCCACGCAACGAGCCAAAGCCAGCCGCAAGGATTGCGATAGGGATTGCTGCCTCGAACACCTGACCGACCTTCAATCCGAGGAAGGCTGCAGCGGCCGAGAATATAATCGCCATCACAACACCCATAGTCACCGAGTATGGCGTAGCCTCGGCTGGGTTACTCTGTGCCGACATTATCGGCTGATACTCCTCGCCCTGCTTCAACTCTCGGTAAGCATTCTCGGGGAGGGAGATGGTCTTCTTTTGTTCCATAGTATTGTGTGTTTTGTTTGTTTTATTTTTTGCGCGAGTAGTTTATAGCGTCGGACTTTCAGTCCTCTTTGGCGTCACACCTCCGGTGCTCTTTGGCGTCGGGCTCCGCCCTCTATGGCGCGCGCCATAAAGCAGTCTTTAGACTGCGCCGCCATAAAGCCAACTTGCTTGGCGCCGCCATTTTAGCTTCGCGCCAAGCCCTCGCTAAGCAACCCTCCCTGCCGTCATATTTATGCACTTATCCAACATATATCCACTCATTACATTTTATAATGCGCTACATTGCCCCACAAGTCAAATCATCATTTTTCATATATAAAATCACAATAAATATAGTATATGGCACATCGGCGCAATTATTAAAAATTTTATATTTTAATCTGAAACTTTTACTTATGCTTTTGCTTTCAATTTGAAAGTAATTTA
>JAZQWU010000180.1:0-1878 GCA_045632505.1 Alistipes sp.
TACAGGTCGCGTAAAGGCGATGTTCGACGAGAATGGTAACAAGGTTAAGGAGGCAGGTCCTTCGACACCAGTTCAGTTGCTCGGTCTCAATGGTGCGCCTCAGGCGGGTGACTCTATCAATGTGATGGATGATGACCGCTCAGCACGCGAGATTGCAAACAAGCGTGAGCAGTTGCAGCGTATGCAAGGCATTATGACCCAGAAGCACGTGACACTCGACGAGATTGGTCGTCGTATCGCAATCGGCTCGTTCAAGGAGTTGAACATCATCGTTAAGGGTGACGTGGACGGCTCGGTAGAGGCTATGTCGGGTTCGCTCATCAAGCTCTCGAAGGAGACTGTTCAGGTGAACGTTATCCACGCTGCGGTAGGTCAGATTTCGGAGAGCGACGTATTGCTCGCTGCTGCTTCGAACGCCATCATCGTAGGTTTCCAGGTGCGTCCATCGGCTGCTGCGCGTAAGGTTGCCGAGCAGGAGGAGATTGAGATTCGTCTCTACTCTATCATCTACGACGCTATCAACGATATCAAGGATGCTATCGAGGGTATGTTGGAGCCAGTGATGAAGGAGGAGATTGTCTGCTCAATCGAGGTACTCGAGACCTTCCGCATCTCGAAGGTGGGTACTATCGCCGGAGGTATTGTGCGTGAGGGTAAGATTACCCGTAACACACCTATCCGCGTAATTCGTGACGGTATCGTTATCCACACAGGTCGTCTTGGCTCGTTGAAGCGATTCAAGGACGATGTGAAGGAGGTTACTTCGGGTATGGATTGCGGTTTGAACATCGAGTCGTACAACGATATCAAGATTGGCGATATCATCGAGGGATACGAGCAAGTAGAGGTAAAGCGCAAATAAAACGGAAAACGGAAAGCGGAAAACTATTTCCACAATATTCAAAATCGGAGATGATTGAGGAAATTTTTTGCTAAACGAGGTAGCGAAACCGCAGCATACTAAGACGTATGTGAGGATTTCGCTATCCGAAGAGTAGTGAAAAATTTGCCAATCAGAACGATTTTCAAGCAAAGAGTAAAACCCTAAAACAATAAAAAGGTATGGCAATTAAATTTGTTACTCCAGAAGAGGCCGTAAAGGCTATTAAGTCGGGTGATCACATTCACCTTTCGTCGGTGGCATCAGCACCGCAGTGTTTGATTAAGGCTATGTGCGAGCGTGGTCGCACAGGCGAGTTGAAGGATGTTCACATCCACCACCTCCACACCGAGGGTCCTGCACCATACGCAGACCCAGAGTTCGAGGGCGTATTCCAGTTGGATTCGTTCTTCGTAGGTGGCAATGTCCGCAAGGTTACTCAGAGTGGCTACGCTGACTATATTCCAATCTTCTTGAGCGAGACTCAGAAGTTGTATCGTTCGGGCGCAGTTCCTTGTAACGTGGCTATGATTCAGGTGTCTACTCCTGACCAGCACGGTTATGTATCGTTGGGTACTTCGGTAGATGCTACTCTCGCAGCTGTTGAGTGCGCTGACACCGTAATCGCAGTTATCAACAAGTACGTTCCACGCGCTTGGGGTGATGCTATGATTCACTCGTCGAAGATCGACATCTTCGTAGAGGACGACCAGCCACTCGAGGAGGCTCACTTCTCGGCTCCAAACGAGGTTGAGACCAAGATTGGTAACCTCTGCGCAGGTCTTATCGAGGATGGTGCAACCCTCCAGATGGGCATTGGTGCTATTCCGAACGCAGTACTCGCACAGCTCGGTGGTCACAAGAACCTCGGTATCCACACCGAGATGTTCGCTGATGGAGTTCTCCCACTCGTTGAGAAGGGCGTAATCAATGGCGAGGCAAAGAATATCGATAAGGGTAAGATGGTTTCGACCTTCTTGATGGGTTCGCAGAAGGTT
>JAZQWU010000181.1:0-3330 GCA_045632505.1 Alistipes sp.
CGATTGGAGTGTGTAACCATCGAGTGTGAGGATGGTACAAACCTTATCAAGCGCTACGACTGCGAGGAGGCATTCCACTTCGTTGATCCACCATATGTAGGCACTGACTGCGGACACTACAACGGTGCATTCAACGAGGAGGACTTTTCAAAACTGCTCGAGACGCTCTCGCAGGTCAAGGGTAAGTTTATGCTGACGATGTTCCCTCACAAGAAGATTGAGGAGTATGTCGAGCGCTATGGCTGGACTATCCACCGTATCGAGCGCACCATCACAGCATCGAAGACCTCACGCAGACGCCAGGAGGAGTGGATTGTAACGAACTACTAAATGGCAAAGGAGTACAATGATCCCGTATATATCGCCTCGTGCTCCTTCGGTAAGGATAGCATCGCCACCATACTTCTAGCACTCGAACACAACGAGCCACTCGATGCTGCGGTATTCTCCGAGGTAATGTTCGACCACTCACGAAATATCAGTGGGGAGATACCAGAGCACATCGAATGGGTGTACTCGGTGGCAATACCTCGCCTTGCCGAGCTGGGTGTTAAGGTTGATGTAGTGCGCTCGGAGAAGGATTATGTGACACTCTTTCATACCATCATACAGAGTGGAACGCACAAAGGAATGAAGCGAGGGTGGCTCATGGGCGGCAAGTGTAACGCTAACCGCGACCTAAAACTACAACCCATCCATCGCTACTATAAGCAGTATCGTGACAGAGGTGTGGTGCAGTATGTAGGCATCGCAGTAGACGAGCCAAGGCGACTCGCCAGGATGCACGACAAAGGTTATATCCGCAAGGTCAGCCTGCTGGAGAAGTATGGTTACACCGAGGCGGATGCCTGGCGCAAGTGCGAGGAGTACGGACTGCTCTCACCAATATACCAGACCGCCCATCGTGGAGGGTGTTGGTTTTGCCCGAACTGCCGCATTCCCGTATTCTGCGACCTACGCAAAAAGCACCCGCACCTATGGCGCGAATTGCAGATACTATCGAAGGTGGAAAATAAGAGTTCCGAGGGGTTTGTCTATGGTCGTACATTCCCGCAAATTGAGCAAAAGATGGACGACTATGACAACACACAGCGACTATTCTAACATATTGAAAATAAAGTGCTTAAAGTGTTGCAGATTGTTGCGAATTAACTTGCGTGTTCCAAAATGTGATGTTATGTTTGCACTACGATAAAACGAAGTTAAATACTTAATATAGAGTGAATTATGACACGCAAAGAAAACCTTTTGATTGAGATTTATAACCTCCGCAACCAGATTGCCGAGATTAAGGGCAACAAGCTCGTAGACATCAACGAGTTCAGCCAGACACGCAAGTTCCGCGATGAGGCTGCCGAGTGGAAAGAGTTTGAGTTGAAGCTCCGCATCGAGGAGCTCAAGAAGAATCTTGAAAAGGCAAAGGTCGAGGCTGCACAGCAGGCCGATGCCGATGCCTTCTACGCAACTGAGGAAGGTCAGGCATTCAAGCGCGAGTGCGAGGAGAAGCGCATCCTGCTTGGCAGTGAGTACGATTGCGCAGAGAGTGCAACCCTCGAACTTATCGAGAGCCACCTCCAGGCTGCCCTTGGCAAGCAGTGGCGAGCTGGTCGCCTCTCAACAAGCTATATGGAATTGACGGTGGTAGATGCCGAAAACAAACCAATCTTCGGTCAGAGCGTGTCGATCTACTACGAGAAGAAGTGCTGGTTGGGAGGCGAACGCTTCCAAATCAATGTAGGCACATGCGGTAGCCACGACCTACTCCCCGAGGAGCGCGGCTATACGATGACTGATTTCTACATCGGCATTGGCAAGCTCCACGCCAACACCGAACTGCTCGAAACAATCAAGGATGCACTTTTCTACTACGCAGAACGAATCGCTGATATTCAGAAAGAGGTGCGTGAGTTGGACGAACTGGTAAAGAATCCAACCCGCGCCTAAACGACAAACCTAACCCAGGTCTTGGCTGCCTACAACGCGGATAAGCAATGCAGGCAGGAGCCGACTTCGCAAGAGGTCGGCTCCACTCAATTACTCCTTATTTATTCTTCTTTTAATTGCAGAGAAAGCCTTTTGATAGAGTGCCGAGTCGTTCATTGTGGTAAGCATTTCTTGGAAACGGCACATCGGGATTGTTAGTGTCAGTTCGTTTTCTGGAACAAGTGGTCGCGCCGAGGGGTCCAACATGCCGAGGAAACATCTGCGACCGCCTCTGTGCTGCTCATCAATGGTAAAGGTTACTATTGCCGCACAACCAGAGCCAAACTGAGTGGTAACGGCATCGGTGGCATTATTGTCGTAGAACGCCCAAGTACACAGCCCCGAAAGCATATCGGGAGTGGCGAAGAAGAGCATCGCCTCGGCGTCTTCCCAACGCTCCAACTTATCGATGCGCACGAAGTTTAGATATGGCTTGTCAGTGATTTTAATGTCGAGAGCCTTGATATACTCCACGACCATCTCCTTGGTCTTTTTGTAGTGCTCGACCTCTGACACGAAGACAGGTACGCGCTCTGGCATCTCACGAAAGGCCGTATAAAGACCTCCGCCACCACAGATAACATTCTCGACAGAGAGGGTTAGCGATTCGCTGCTTCGCACCTTGCTGATTGCGCCAATCATACACTTTGGAACGCTACGAATCTCGGTTGCAATGGTGTTGCTATACCCAAATGCGATTGGTAGTGGAGCGGCCTCACCGAAGGCCTCGCGATATCTCTCGATAAATTCACTGATAGTCATAATCTTAATGTTTTTACAAAGATAGTGAAAATAATTCAAACTACTATATTGAGATTTTGAGCAGACGCAGTAATGTGTTGAAAATAAAGTGCTTAATATGTTGCAGATTCCCCAGAATTAACTTGCGTGTTCCAAATAGTGATGTTATGTTTGCACTACAATAAACAACTAAAACAGAGTGAGTTATGAAGACCAAAAACGAAAAAGAGATCGCAAAGATTGACCGCCAGCTTGACCGCCTTGAGGCAGAGTTCGCAACCATCAAGAAACGCGCAGACGAGCTTACCGCACAGTACAGGCGACTCTCACCAGAATATACCAGCTTGATGGAGCGCACCGAGCAGATTAACAAAGAGCACCGCGCCCTCCTGGAGCAGCGTTGGGCACTCGAAGAATAGACCACTAGGCCTTGGCTACCTGCCGCGAATAAGCAATGCAGGCCGGAGCCGGCTAACCCCGGCTTCACATTTTAGAAACAAATAACACTAAATATCGCAAGCTATGTTTAACAGACTTGAAAACTTTTTAGAGCAGTTCCCAACCAACGCGACAAGCTGGTCGCAGGCTACCGATGAAGTGTACGAC
>JAZQWU010000182.1:0-7046 GCA_045632505.1 Alistipes sp.
TGCGCAGAACTTGGGTGTTAACGATCTTACACTCCTTAACAAGGTCTTCACTCCGGCCGAGCGCCACATCTTCTACAAGGTCGAGAATGCGCGTTGGTACTATCGTTGTGCCTCGGCAGCGCACCCTGTTTTGGCAAATAATATGTCGCAGAGTCGTCTTACTGTCGACTATATCGTAAATCAGATTGACGAGGCTATCGCGGGCAAGGATGGCGAGACCGCACACCTCATCTTCGGTCACGACCTCAATATTATCCCTGCGATTCATCTCTTCGGATTGGAGAATCTGCCGGTCCGCTTCGACAAGAGCAACGAGAATGTCGATTATATTGCAGAGCATTGGCGTGGCTACAAGATTACTCCAAAGGCAGCAAACTTTATGTTCATCCTCTACCGCAATAAGGCGGGCGAGGTGTTGGTACGCGCACAGATTAACGAGCGCGACGTGGAGTTGCCAGTAGAGACTTCAACCCCATACTACTACGATTGGAACGAGGTGAAGAAGTTGGCTTACTCGCGCCTCGACGAGGTTGACCAGTTGAAGAAGAAATAACAAAAGAGTTTTCATATTATGAAACAATTTACTAATAACGAGTTGCTGACACTCTTCGAGCGCCACATCGCACAGATGCCTACGCCCGAGGAGCCTCAGCGATTGTATGCCCCAATAAAATATGGTTTGGAGGTGGGTGGCAAACGCATTCGACCTACGCTGTTGATGCTCGCCTATAACCTCTATGCCGAGGATATCGAGCGCGCATTGATGCCCGCTATGGCGGTGGAGATTTTCCACAACTTCACCCTCTTGCACGATGATATTATGGACAACGCTGCGGTGCGCCGTGGTCGTCCTTCGGTACACGCCAAGTGGGGCGAGAATGTGGCTATCTTGTCGGGCGATGCGATGCTGATTTTGGCATATAACCATCTTCAGCGTACCAATTCGGAGCGATTGCCTAAGATTTTCGAGTGGTTTAACAAGATGGCAGCCGAGGTGTGCGAGGGACAGCAGTTCGATATGGACTTCGAGACTCAGCAGAAGGTGTCGGTGGTCGACTATATGCGAATGATTGAGCTCAAGACCGCAGCCTTGCTTGCTGGCTCGGCTATTATTGGTGCTATCCTTGCAGGAGCATCGGAGAGCGATTGCAAGCACCTCTACAACTTCGCGTTGGAGGTTGGCTTGGCATTCCAGTTGCAGGACGATTTGCTCGATAGCTATGGCGACGAGCGACTCGGCAAGAAGATTGGCGGCGACATCCTCGAGGGCAAGAAGACTATCCTTATGATTGAGGCCTTCTCGCGTGCAAACGAGGAGCAGCGCGAGGTGTTGCGCTCGACCCATCTTCGCGAGGATTTGAGCGATGCCGAGAAGATTTCAACCATCAAGGCGTTGTACGACGAACTGGGCATCCCAGCGCGTGTGGAGCAGCAGATTTCGCAGAAGTTCCAGAAGGCTCTCTCTATTTTGGACACCCTCTCTGTACCGCACGAGCGCACCGCAGAGTTGCGTCGCTATGCCGAAAACCTAATTGGAAGAAAGAGTTAAACAATGAAACGAACAGACATTGAAATAATGGCGCCTGTGGGCTGCTACGAATCTTTGCACGCTGCAATCAATGCTGGTGCTAATTCGGTATATTTCGGCATCGGAAAGCTGAATATGCGTTCGGCATCGGCTGCGAACTTCTCGGAGAAGGATTTGGAGCAGATTGTCGAAATTGCTCACAACGCAGGCGTAAAGACCTACCTTACCATCAACACCATCATCTATGATGATGAGATGCAGACAATGCACGAGGTTGTCAACAAGGCTAAGGAGGTGGGCGTGGATGCAATCATCGCATCGGACTTGGCGGTTATCACCTATGCCTACCACGTAGGCGTTGAGGTGCATATCTCCACACAGTGCAACATCTCGAACTCGGAGGCGGTAAAGTTCTTCTCGCAGTGGGCAGATGTTGTAGTGTTGGCGCGCGAGTTGTCGCTCGAGCAGATTGCTGCAGTACACAAAGCCATCGTCGAGCAGGATATTCGTGGTCCGAAGGGCGAGTTGGTTGAGATTGAGATGTTTGCCCACGGAGCGTTGTGTATGTCCATTTCGGGCAAGTGTTACCTCAGCGAGCACGAAACCGCTTGCTCGGCAAATCGAGGAGCTTGCCGTCAGATATGCCGTCGCAAATATACCATTCAGGACAAGGATACAGGCGCGATGCTCGATATTGACGGTCGCTACATTCTCTCGCCGAAGGATTTGTGTACGGTCGATTTCCTCGACCAGTTCATCAACGCTGGCGTTCGCGTGTTGAAGATTGAGGGACGTGCGCGAGGTGGCGAGTATGTTAAGCGCGTGGTTGAGGCTTACGACAAGGCACTCCGCCTTATTGAGGCTGGCGAGTACACGCGCGAGAATGCTACCGAATTGAAGGAGGGTTTGTTGCGCGTCTTTAACCGAGGCTTCTGGGGTGGCTACTACGCTCATAAGGGCTTCGTGGAGCATACCAACTCTTATGGCTCGTCGGCAACCCACCGCAAGGAGTATGTCGGCAAGATTACCAACTATTTCAAAAATATTGGCGTAGCGGAGATTACCGTCGAGGCATCAACCTTGGCTGCTGGCGATGACATCCTCATTATGGGCGAAACTACGGGTGTAGTGGAGCAGAAGGCTGAGGGCATAGTCCTCGATAACAAGATTGTCGAGGGCGTTAAGCAGGGCGATGTATGCTCGATTAAGACGGCGGAGGTTGTTCGCCGCGGCGATAAATTGTACAAAGAAGTTTTACGATAAATCAATTGAGGATTGAAAATTGAGAATTAAAAAAATAAAAATAATACCACTAATTGTCAATTATCAATTGTCAACTGTCAATTAAAAACAATAAAGTTATGTTTGAAGCAAAAACCTATATTGCACGTCGTGCCGAGTTGCGTAAGCGCATCGGCAATGGCTTGATTTTGATTGCGGGTAACACCTACTCGCCAAACAATTATCCGAATAACGCCTACTATTTCCGTCAGGATTCGACCTTCCTCTACTACTTCGGTTTGAACTTGCCTACCCTTATGGCGGTGATTGATGCCGAGTCGGGCGAGGAGATGCTCTTTGGTGATGATTTCACCGTTGAGGATATCATCTGGACAGGCCCACAGCCACGCCTTGTAGAGCTTGGCGCGCAGGTAGGCGTGTCGAACTGCCAGCCTTTGAAGGCGCTCGATGGCGTTATGGCAACGGCCTTGAAACTCGGTCGCAAGATTCACTTCCTTCCACCATATCGTGGAGAGAGCAAGATTGAACTTTCGCGCTTGTTGGGCTTGCCAATTGCGGAGTTGTACAACCACAAATCTATCGATTTGATGTTCGCCGTAGCCGAGATGCGCGAGGTGAAGTCTGCCGAGGAGATCGAGGCTTTGGAGCGTGCCTTCCAGCTCGGCTATGCTATGCACACCACCGCAATGAAGATGTGTAAGGCGGGTGTTGTAGAGCGCGAGATTGCAGGTGCAATGGAAGGTATTGCCAAGGCAAACGGACTTGGTGTGTCGTTCCCAAGCATCGTGTCGCAGCACGGCGAAACGTTGCATAACCTCAATAGTGACGGCGTATTGGAGAATGGTCGTCTGTTGTTGGTGGATGGTGGTGCCGAGTCGCTCGAGAACTACTGTTCCGACCACACTCGTACCTATCCAGTGTCGGGTAAGTTCACCCAGAAGCAGAAGGATATTTACGAAATCGTACTTCGTGCGCACGACGAGGCGCCAAAGAATATGAAGACCGGTGCAATGTATATGGAGGATGTCCACAAGAAGGCGTTGCTCTCGTTGGCCGAGGGCTTGCACGATGTGGGCTTGATTAAATCGTCGGCTGAGGATGCTGTTGCGGCTGGCGCGATGTATCTCTTTATGCCTCACGGACTTTCGCACGGACTCGGTATGGATGTTCACGACTGCGAGGCTATGGGCGAGCGTAGCTACGACTTCTCGGAGATGAAGGAGCGCGCTATGGCATCGGGCACTTGCGTCTATCGTGCCGCTTGGAAGTTGCACGAGGGTACCGTTATGAGCAACGAGCCTGGTATCTACTTTATCCCTGCGTTGATTGATAAGTCGAAGGCTGAGGGCTTGTACAAGGGCATCGTGAACTACGATTTGCTCGACGAATACCGCGACTTTGGTGGCATCCGCATCGAGGATGATGTAGTGGTTACAGCCGAGGGTGGTCGCACCATTGGCGACAAGCACATCCCTTCATCGGTCGAGGAACTTGAGGCTGTTGTGGGTAAGTAATTGCCCAGCAAAATTGACAGTTGACAATTGATAATTGACAATTATAGAAGATTATATAAAAAACAAAAAACGTTAGTTTTTTACCTTTAATTGTCAATTGTCCATTTTCAGTTATCAATTAGAAAAGCATAGAATTATGATTTTTCTTTTTCCAACTGAGTTTGAGGCTGCGCGCTTGCGAGAGCGTCGTCCCGACCTCGATATTCGCATCTGCGGTATCGGGGCGGTGGAGACTGCTACCGAGGTGGCGCGTATTCTTCGCACCGAGCGCAAACCGTTGTTGCTCTGTGGCATCGCTGGGGCGTACGACCGCAACCTCAAGAAGGGCGATGTTGTAGCTGTTCGCGAGGAGCGATTTGCTCGCCTCTCGACAGGTTACACGCGCTCATACTATGCTTCGCTCGCTATTGATGATATGCCCGAGGTGGTGAGCAATACCGTGTCGCACTGCGCTATGGAGGCTGAAGGGGCTGCCATCGAGAATATGGAGGGTGCGGCTCTCTTTGCACTTGCCGAGGCGGAGGATGTGCCTTGTTGCGAGATTCGCGCCATATCGAACTATGTGGGCGAGGAACGCAAGGATTGGAATATCGACCTCGCACTCGAACGCCTCACCGAAACCATTTTGGATCTCAACTTAGACGAAATCGAATGAAACTTTCGCTACATATCTCGCCCTGTCCGAATGACACCTTCGCATTCGATGCACTCATAAATGGTCGCATCGACCACGACTTCGACCTCGCGGTAGAGTACCACGATATCGAGGTGCTGAACGAGGGTGTGTTGCGTGGAGAGCCCGATATTTCGAAGATTAGTTATGCTGTCTATCCGCTTGTTGCTGAGCGATATGCGTTGCTTGATAGTGGCTCTGCGCTCGGTCGCGGAAACGGACAACTCCTGGTGCGCCGCAAGGGCGAAACGGGCAAGATTCGCACCGTTGCATCGCCTGGTTTGAACACTACGGCAAACGCCTTGTTGCGCCGCTACTTCCCCGAGGTTGAGGAGGTGCATCAGATGCTCTTTTCGGAGATTGCTGTGGCGGTTGAGCGTGGCGATGTGGATGCGGGAGTGTTGATTCACGAGGGTCGCTTTGTATACGAACGTCGCAACCTCGAGTTGGTTGCTGACCTCGGAAAGTTGTGGGAAAGCGAAACAAATCTACCTCTGCCACTCGGTGCAATTATCGTTAAACGAGAATTGGGCGAGGAAACAATATCGAAATTCGATAAACTTCTTGCAGATAGCGTTCGCTACGCCTCTGCCAATCCTATTGTGTCGCGAGACTTTGTGAAGCAACACGCGCAGGAATTGGAAGACGATGTCATCGACAAACACATCTCATTATTTGTCAACGACTACACAATATCCCTAGGTGAAGAGGGACATCGAGCTGTAGAGAAATTAATAAAGGGCTAACGTGAGTTAGCCCTTTATTATTATATAGGTATTGGTAACTACACTGTCATAATCTCCTTCTCCTTCTTCTCGAATGCTGCATCGATAGCCTTGTTGAACTTCTCGAGCAACTTCTGTGCCTGTGTCTCGCCATCCTTACCCTCGTCTTCTGGCATACCATCCTTAACTGCCTTCTTGAATGCCTCAACAGCGTCACGACGTGCGTTGCGCAACGATACGCGAGCGTTCTCAGCCTCAGCCTTCGACTGCTTTACCAACTCCTTACGACGCTCTTCGGTGAGAGGTGGCATCGAAAGACGGATGCTCTCGCCATTGTTCGACGGAGTAAGACCGATGTTCGAGTCGATGATAGCCTTCTCGATTGGGCGAATCATATTCTTATCCCACGGCTGGATGAGGATTGTCTTTGCATCAGGTACAGTAACCGAAGCTACGCCCGAAACTGGGGTCTGCGAGCCGTAGTAATCTACGAATACGCCATTCAATACATTTACCGAAGCCTTACCTGCGCGAATGTTCGCCAACGACTCCTCCAAGAAATCTACGGTCTTCTGCATACGTGCAGAAGCGTCGTTTAAGATAGTTTTTGTCATATTCCTTATTTTTTAATTGTTTCTTCAATCAACTTGATAAGCTCGGCAAACTCTGCCTCGTCATAACCTACGCTCGCCTTCACGACCTTACCCTCCTTGTCGATAAGGAAGTTGCGCGGTATGTAGGTCTGCGCATACTTCTTGTAGATGGCGCTCTCGGTGTCGAGTCCCATTGGGAAGGTGTAACCCATCTTCTCGCGGAAGGCAGCTACGGTTTCGCGCTTCTCGCCACGCGACACAGGGATGAATACGAATGGCTCACCCTGGAATCGCTCGATGATATCCTTCTGCACGCGCGCCAACTCCGCACGGCACGGCGGACACCACGTAGCCCAAAAGTTCAACAATACCACCTTGCCCTTCAAGTCGGCGAGCTTGATGGTCGAGCCGTCGAACATCTGCACCTCGAAGTCGGGTGCGGTGTGACCATCCTTCACGATGGTTGCCTGCTCGGGCGTAGGACGCTCTTGTGCCTTCGCTGGGGTAGGATTCCACAATAGAAGCACTGCTCCAAGCGCAATCGCCACCACCAACATCACGATGAGTGTCAGGTTGCTCTTTTTCTTGTGTTGTCTATGAATCATAGCTTTCCATTATTTGTGAACAAGCGTTCCGATATTCTCGCCACGCAACACCTTCATAAGGTTGCCCGGAGTGTCCATATCGAATACGATGATGTTCAAACCATTCTCCTTGCAGAGGGTGAAGGCGGTCATATCCATAATCTTCAAATTTCGTGCATAAATCTCG
>JAZQWU010000183.1:0-2112 GCA_045632505.1 Alistipes sp.
CTCGACTCTTAAAAAAGTCCAGTACGCTGACGCTGTCGCTGCCTCGAAGGAGTACTTCGGAGGTGACGAACTTGCTGCTACAGTGTGGGTTAGCAAGTATGCTTTGAAGGATTCGCAGGGTAACATCTACGAGTCTTCGCCCGAGCAGATGCACTATCGTCTGGCAAAGGAACTCGCTCGTATCGAGAATAAGTACGGCGAGCCTCTCACCGAGCAGGAAATTTTCGACTTGCTCGACCACTTCCGCTACATTATTCCACAGGGTGGTCCGATGACCGGTATCGGCAACAACTTGCAGGTTGCATCGTTGTCGAACTGCTTCGTAATTGGTCACAAGAACCCAGCCGACTCGTATGGAGGCATCTTCCGTATGGACGAGGAGCAGGTGCAGTTGATGAAGCGTCGTGGTGGCGTAGGTCACGACCTCTCACACATCCGTCCTTCGGGAAGCCCAGTGTTGAACTCGGCACTCACCTCGACTGGTATCGTTCCATTTATGGAGCGTTACTCGAACTCTACTCGCGAGGTTGCACAGGATGGTCGTCGTGGTGCATTGATGCTTTCAATTTCGATTAAGCACCCAGACTCAGAGAAGTTTATTGATGCTAAGCTCGACACCAACAAGGTAACTGGCGCAAACGTATCGGTGAAGATTGACGACGAGTTTATGCGCGCTGCAATCGAGGGCCGCACCTACACTCAGCAGTTCCCTATCAACGCTGATAAGCCAAAGTACGTTCAGAATATCGACGCATCGAAGCTCTGGCAGAAGATTATCCACAACGCGTGGAAGTCGGCTGAGCCAGGCGTGTTGTTCTGGGATACTATCATCCGCGAGAGTGTGCCTGACTGTTATGCCGATGAGGGATTCGTAACAGTTTCGACCAACCCTTGTGGCGAGATTCCATTGTGCCCATACGATAGCTGCCGTTTGTTGGCTATCAACCTCTTCTCTTACGTTGAGAATCCATTCACCAAGGAGGCATCGTTCAACTTCGACCTCTTCAAGTCGCACGTTCACAAGGCAATGCACTTGATGGATGACATCATCGACCTCGAGTTGGAGAAGATTGACCTCATCATCGAGAAGATTGCTTCGGACCCAGAGGATCAGGATGTTCGTAAGGTAGAGTTGGAGTTGTGGCACAAGATTAAGGATATGGCTTTGAAGGGCCGTCGTACTGGCCTCGGCATCACTGCTGAGGGGGATATGTTGGCAGCACTCGGTTTGCGCTACGGCTCGTACAAGGCTCTCGACTTCGCTACAAAGGTACACCAGACTTTGGCTGTTGAGGCTTACCGTGAGTCGGTAAATATGGCTCGTGTGCGTGGAGCATTCACTGTATTCAACGCTGAGAAGGAGAAGAACAACCCAATGATTAACCGCCTCAAAGATGCTGATGCATCGCTCTACGAGGCAATGGTTAAGTATGGTCGTCGTAATATCGCAATGCTTACAATTGCACCTACAGGTACCACTTCGTTGATGTCGCAGACAACTTCGGGTATCGAGCCTGTATTCCGCCCTGTATATAAGCGTCGTCGTAAGATTAACCCTTCGGACCGCGATATCAAGGCAACAACATTCACCGACGAGCAGGGACAGTTGTTCGAGGAGTACAATGTTTACCACCACAAGTTCGTGGATTGGTTGCGCATCAACGGCTACGACATCTCGCGTCTTGACACCATCAGCGACGAGGAGTTGGACAAGTGGGTTGCAGCATCTCCATACCACAAGGCTACCGCAAACGATATCGACTGGGTTGCTAAGGTTAAGATGCAGGGTGCAATCCAGAAGTGGGTTGACCACTCGATTTCGGTTACCGTAAACCTTCCGAACAACATCTCGGAGGAGGTAGTAGCCGATGTATATCGCACCGCTTGGGAGTCGGGCTGTAAGGGTATCACCGTATATCGTGACGGCTGCCGTGCAGGTGTGCTCGTAGATAAGAAGAGCAAGAACAAGGAGCCTAAGAAGTGCGAGGAGGCTACAGGCGAGAATCGTCGTCCAAAGTCGATTCCGGCAGATGTCATCCGCTTCAAGAACGGCTCGGAGATGTGGATTGCCTTCGTAGGTAAGCTCGACGGTCACCCATACGAAATCTTCAC
>JAZQWU010000184.1:0-4523 GCA_045632505.1 Alistipes sp.
ACCGAAGTCGTTGAAGAGGTAATCTACCAACGATGCGTTGTAGTCTGGCATCAAGAACAAATCCCAAGGCGAAGCGGTGCTTGTCTCGCGAGTGCCCGAGAGATCCCAACCCTGGCAGAGAACTCGGTTCTGACCGAGAACAGATGCGTTGTAGTTAGCCGCCAACTCGTTGAACTGTGCAAGGTAAGCATCAGCAGCAGCCTTGTTTACACCTGCAGCCTCGAATACAGCGTAGTCAGCCTCCGAGAGAGTCTGGTTTGTATTCAATTCGCCGATTGTAACCTTCCAGCTCTTCTGAGCCGACGAAGTCTTTTCTGTGTTGTAGTCGTAAGTCTTAACGGTAGCAGTAGCTGTCCAGTCGCCCTTCAAAGCGTTGAGCTTGGTCATATCGAGAGGATCAGCCTTCTCTATATCGGTCGAACGAGCCTCTGCAACAGCCTTCGAGCCCTCCTTATCAGGATCGCTTGGACGACCCTCTACATTCCAACCCATAGCTGCGAGTGTGAAGAATGTGTTAGGAGCAACCTCAAACTCCATATCGTAACCGAAGTCCGAGTTAACCTGTGCAATCTCAGCATCCGAGAGGTTTGCGTAGCCGTCGTTCGACAATACGATATCGCCGTAAGTGTAGTCGTACATACTCATATACGAAGCGAACTCACGAGTCTCGTTAGCTGCGTAAACAACCTTCTTTACAGGGATAGATGGGTTGGCGTTCTTGATGTTGTACTTGACCTTGTATGGAGAGTACGACTCGTAAGCAGTTACTACGAGCTCAGGCTCTGGCAATGTGTACTCAGGCAAGGTGAAGGTGGTGTGCTGGAATGCCTGCTTCGAAACATCGAGAGTCATATCGCCATTCTGCATCTTACCAGGAACAGCATTTACGATTACGTGATACTTCATACCAGCCTTAACATCGTAGAGAATCTCCTCCAAGTTCATTACGGTAGGCTCGAAGTAAGGGTAGATGCTCAAGTATGGAGCAAGCTCCGAAGTTGTGAGCCACTGCAAGAGACTTGGGTCGTTGTTTACGAACTTCAAGAGATCGGTATAACCTGCACCAACCTCACTGGTCTGTGGAACAATGGTTACGAAGTATGCAAAAGTGTCGCCAGTTGGGGTGAAGGTAATCTTACCACCATCGGTCTTCAAGCCCGAAGTGTTGATAGTTACCGAACCGGTCTCGAACTTCTCTGGCTCTGGAAGGCGGAACTCGATTTTCCAGTACTTTGCACCCTCGTACCAGAACTTATCGAAGTCGATATAGGTGTCGTTGCCACCGCCTACGCCTGGCATAGGAAGTTCACCCTCCTCACGGTCGCCACCGGCCTCTTTCTGGTAAGCAGCGTAGTCGTATGGATACCAATACCAACCTGGACCCCACTGATAGTCGATCATTGGGTGCTTGTGGCCACAATCGTTGTTAGTAATGTGATCGATATAATCCTGACCATCCAATTTGTGGATGTAAGGGCAGTCTGCATAGTCAACCTCCGACATCATAAGTACGAGAGGCTCACCTGGCTGGAAGTGCTGATAGTACTGTGTTGGAGCAGCCTCGCCAGTTTCAACCTTCGGATCGTTTGGTGCGCACTCCTCGTAACGAACTGTGCCGTCTGGGTTGTAACCTGCGAAGTAGTAGTAAGCAATCTCACCCTTCTCGTTACGCTGGTAAGCGTTCTCGTGGGTAATCATAAGGACAGTGTCGCGTGCGATAAGCGATGCAGGATAAACCTGGTCGTTGCTATGCAACTTTGCAGGTATTGGAGCTTGACCATAATACTCGAGCATTGCGATATTTGCGATACCCCACTTAATACGCTTGCCCTTGAGCTCCTCAGGGAAGCCAACTACAACCTCTGCACCCTCGGCTGTTGTACGCTTAACATATACCTCGCCGTCAGTCCACTTGTCTGGAGTGGTGAACTGAGCAGTAAGCATCTCGCCATTGTTGTAGAACTCAGTATCCGAGATAGTCGCTACGATGTAAACGGTAAAGGGCTTGTTGAGATCAAGGCCATCGTTGCCAGTGAGAGTAATCTTCGATGGGTTGCCATTAACCTTGCTACCGCTACGGAAAACCATCATTGCGCTTGCAGGAGCGTTCTCGCCCTCAGCAACAACCTTGTAGCCGATCGAAGTTAACTTCTTTGCGGTGATTGGAATCTCGACCTTCAAAGCGTTGATAACATTGGGCTCACCAATCTCCAATACTGGAGGACCCTTGTAATCGTCACCCTGATCAGGTGTACAAGCGGTCATCAATGCGCTGCCCGCGAAGAGCATTGCTGCGATAACCATCATCTTTGTGAAAATGTGTTTCATAAAAAATTATAATTAAAAGTTTGAAATGAAATTTCAATAATTTGGGCACAAGATAGTGATTTTTTCTGAAAGATTATCGCGCTTCTCGATATTTTTTCTTGTGCGCCCGCATATTATGCCTACGCGCACGAGAAATTCGGGGTTATTACGGGCATAAATATGCGCGGTGGGGTGGGTATTTATAGGGGCGATATGGCGTCGCCATAGAGGACTGAAAGTCCGACGCCAAAAGTTGTCGCGCAAAAAAAGAGCTGAGAATCTTTCAACTCTCAACTCTCAACTGAAAAGACTCCTTTCGTCTTTCGTCTATTTCTTGTACTCCTCAACTCCCTTCTTGAGGAATGCTACGAAGCCCTCTACCGAGAGGTCATAGCCGCGTGGCTCGCCCAAAACCGCACCGTTCTTGCCCTGCAAGACGTAGTAAGGCTGAGCGTTCACGCCAAAGCGAGTGAGCGCGTAGTTGGCATTCACCTTGCCCAAAGTCTTGAGCGTTTTGCCATTCTCGGCTACTACCCAGTCGCTCTCCTCCAACGGCATCTTGTCGTCGGTGTAGAGTGCCACGATGACGTACTCGTCGCGCAAAATCTGCTGCACTGCAGGGTCTGCCCATATGCGTGCCTCCATCTCGCGACAGTTCACACATCCGTGACCTGTAAAATCGATAAATATCGGTTTTCCTACCTTCGCTGCATATGCCTCAGCCTCCTTCATATCGAAGAAGCCCTTCAAGCCGTGTGGAAGGTGGAGGAACTCGCCATATTTAGGGTTGTTGATGTCCGACTCGTTCGATGTTGTAGCGGCTGCTGGAGCGTACTTCTCGATTACGAAATCCTGTGACGAGAGTGGTGGCATATAGCCCGACAACGCCTTCAATGGCGCACCCCACATACCAGGAATCATATATACTACGAACGTGAATACTCCGATTGCCAACGCCAAACGACCCACCGAGAGGTGCTTCAACTCGCTATCGTGAGCAAACTTAATCTTGCCCAAGAGGTACAAGCCGAGCAACGAGAATACCACAATCCAGATAGCGAGGTAAATCTCGCGGTCGAGCAAGTTCCAGTGGTAAACCTGGTCGGCAACGCTGAGGAACTTGAATCCGAGAGCGACCTCGATAAATCCGAGAACAACCTTCACCGAGTTGAGCCAGCCGCCGCTCTTTGGCAACTTCTTCAACATCGAAGGGAAGAATGCAAAGAGTGTGAAAGGCAACGCAAATGCGGTCGAGAATGCCAACATTGTGATGATTGGCGACCACACCTCACCCGAGGTAGACTTGATAAGCACCGAACCTACGATAGGACCTGTGCAAGAGAACGACACCAACACGAGGGTTAATGCCATAAAGAAGATACCTCCGATGCCGCCCTTGTCCGACTGTGCGTCGCTCTTGTTTACGAGTGCACTTGGCAATGTAATCTCGAAAGCACCGAAGAATGATGCTGCAAAGACCATAAATACCACAAAGAAGATGAGGTTTGGCAACCAGTGTGTTGCAAGCCAGTTGAAGATGTCGGCAGTTACGGCATCACCACCCAACACGCGCGTAATAATAATAAGTATAGCAATAGGGAGGGTGTAGAGAGCAACGATGAACAAGCCGTACAACGAAGCGTTGATTCGTCCGCGTGCTGCCGAGCCACTATTCTTCATAAAGAACGATACGGTCATTGGCACCATAGGGAATACGCAAGGTGTGAGCAATGCAGCGAAGCCCCACAAAATAGCCTCGATGATGAGCGACCACAACGAACCCGAGCCTGCTGCATCCTTCACGGCCTTAACCTCTGCCTTTGGAGCATTGCCGAGCGTTACGACAATCTCGTCGGTTGTAGGCGAAAGACAAGAGCCTACGTTGCAAGCCTGATACGAAATAGCAACCTTTACCTCGCCACCATTCTCAGCCTTGAAGTCCTGCTCGAAGATAGCCTCGTTTTCGTAGTAGCCCTCTTGTCCACTCGCAGTCAAACCATACTCATCTTTAACGATATGTGGTTGCGATAGTAGTCGGAGTTCACCAACTTTTGTTGTACCATTACCAACCTCAAACTCGAATGTTGTCGGATTGAATGTGAATGCAGGATCGGTTACATAGATGTGCCATCCATCGCCAATCTCCGCCTTGAGAGTTACGGTGTAGAGGTTGTCACCCTTCTCTGCAACCGATTGCTTCCACTTTACGGGATTCG
>JAZQWU010000185.1:0-2087 GCA_045632505.1 Alistipes sp.
ACTATGTGGCAGGTCTCAGCACCCTCAACTTCCAGATGTTCAACATCATCGGTAACCACGACCACGATCTCTCGGCTACAACCGACGTAGAGGGCGCACGTTGTTTCGAGGATAACTTCGGACCTTCCTACTACTCGTTCAACATCGGCAAGCAGCACTACGTCGTGTTGGACAACGTCATTATGACCGTTGTAGATGGCAAACTCAAGAAGAACGAGTATACCTACGGCTTGACCGACAAGCAGTGGCAGTGGTTGGTAAACGACTTGAGCTTTGTGGAGAAGTCGACCACTCTGATGATTGCATCGCACATTCCGTTGTTCAAGAAGGATAGTGCAAAGGCTGAGTTCCAGGATCAATCCGAGCACGGCGCAGACTACGCTAACCTCTTTAAGCAATACAACAAAGTACACGCTTGGGCTGGTCACGTTCACCGTTCATTCAACTACAACTATGCAAGTTCGAACACTCTGAAGAATATCGAAGTTCACACCGTAGCACGTTCTACGGGCGAACTTTGGTCAAACGACTACAACGCATACGGCACACCGCGTGGTTATACGGTTGTAGAGGTTAATGGCGACAATATCTCGTGGAAGTTCAAGCCTACCGCTTATCAGCAAGCAGCATTTGTCGGCAACGACTACTCTACCGTTGGCGCTCCGACATATACCTACCGCGATTGGAACTACGAGGAGGGCATTGCCGTTATGAAGGATTCGGGCAAAAGGCTCGACGACTCATACCAGATGAAGGTGTGGAAAGATGGCAACTATGTCTATGCACATATCTTTATGTGGGATGACAAGTGGGCAACCCCTAGGATGAACGGAAGCAATATGTCCGTTCTCGACAGACAGGGTAGCAGTAGCTGGCTCAACAAGTACGATGCTCCACGCGACATTGCTTATCAGGAGATGTTCGACTTCTACTCCGTAAATTCGATATTGTCGGGCTACGATTACGCCTACAGCCCCGTATACCATAACTCTATTTTCCGAGCTAAGGCAAGCGGAAGTAGCGCAACGATTACCGTAACCGACCGATTTGGCAATAACTTCAGCTCGACCATTTCGTGGTAACATCTTGAGCAGCCAAGAAACAACAAACAAAAACATACCTATTATGAAAAGAACACTTTTTACCATCGTCACCCTCTTTGGAATCATCCTCAGCGGATGTCAGAACGACATCTCGGAGAACACTCCAGTAGGCGTTGACGGTACAAACTCTCTCACCATCTCGCTCGAGGAGACAAGAACCGCATTGGGCGAGAAGACGGGCGACACCTACCCCGTATATTGGAGTGTTGGAGACCGCATTGCAGCGAATGGCTACTGCTCGAATGAGGTTGAGATTGATGCGAGTAACAAGAGTCGTGCAACATTCAATTTTGAGCCGACACTCAACTATCCGCTCAGCATTACCTACCCTTACACCACTACAACTACCGCACAAGCGCCAAAGGTGGTATTCCCTGCAGAGCAGAGCTATACCGAGGGTACTTACTCGGCCGGCAGCGCACCGATGTGTGGCTATGTGGCAAAGAGCAGCGACGGAATTGCTCTCAGACACCTTGCCGGTGTATTGCGATTCCCTGTCAAGGCAAGTGGCGAAGGCTTCGTCTTGGATAAGATTGTCATCACCTCAACCGATGGCGTAAAATTATCGGGTGAGTTCAGCGTAAACTGCACCACCGCAGTTGCCACTGCAACAAGCAGCGCAAGCAGCGTTGTCACATATACCCTTCCTGACAATTTTGCACTCTCGACAAGCACCGAGCAGATTCTCCACATCACCCTCCCTGCTGGTTCAACTGGCGCGTGCAAGGTTGAATTCTACGAGCCTTCGGGCGAGAAGATGACCAGCTACTGGGCGAGCAAGGATATCAAATCGGGTATCGTTCGCGAGTTCAAGACCATTGTCTACAAGCGTGGCGTTGGGGGTCAGTTGGAGTCGTTCGAGTCCGAGGAGGATACACTCGATATCTTCTACCCTACCGCTTATGGTTATGTAAAGGATATTAACGGCAACCCTATCGCTGGCGTATCGGTGAGCGATGGATTCAACGTGGTGCAGACCGACTC
>JAZQWU010000186.1:0-8876 GCA_045632505.1 Alistipes sp.
TAGTACGCTTGATATCGTTACAGTCGCGAACGTGCGCACCGTGCTGAGTTGTTGTGTTAGGAACGAACAAGAAGGTCTCGAATGCATCGAAAGTCGAGTGCAAGAAACCGAGTTTGCCACCCTTCGAGAAGGTAGGCTTAACTTTATCAACTATATTACGAAGTGCCTTCATTACTCCTCCTCCTTCATCATTAAGTTAATACCATTGCGGAGAATCTGCTGAATCTCAATCTTCGATGGACATACGAACTCGCAAAGTGCCAAGTCCTCTGCCACAACCTCGTAGATACCGAGATTCTCCATCTTATCCAAGTCGCCAGCCAAGCAAGCCTTAACGAGGTGCACCGGATATACATCCATTGGCAAGTACTTCTCGTAGAGGTCATTCATCACGAATGCACGCTCACCACCGTTGAGGTTGGTGTCGAGGTTGTACTTACGGCAAGGGAACAACCACGAGAAGTAAGCACGCGATACCGAGAACTTCTTGAAACGAGGCATTGCCCAACCGAGCAACTCATAGTCGTCACCCTCTGGAATTACAGTAATCTGGTTTGCGTTTACGCCGAGGAAGCCCTCCTTGCCAACATTGCGGCCAGTGAGAACATTGCCCGAGATAACGCGAGTGTGCTCGTTCGAGAGCTTACCGCCGAGGATAGACTCAATCGAAGCGCCAGCGATAACCTTGTAGTACTTAGGCTCTGCTACGCACGAACCTGCAACTGCGATTACGCGCTCCATCTCCACCTTACCAGTGAGGAAGAGGCGACCGATGATTGCAACATCCTGGATGTTCAAGGTCCAAACCTTCTCGCCCTTGTTGATTGGGTCGATGTGGTGGATCTGAACACCTACATTACCTGCAGGGTGCTTACCCTCGAATGCGTGCAACTCTACGCCCTCAATCTGTGGCTTCTGGCCCTTTGCGTTGTACGAGAGGTGTACCTTGCCGTCAGTCAAACGACGCAATACATTGAAACCCTCCTGCAACGACTTCTGCTCTGCAGCGAGTGCAAAGTCGTAGTCAGTTGCAAGTGGCGCACTGTCAAACGCAGACACGAAGATAGCCTTTGGTGCATCGCTTGGAGTAGCGATAACGCCGTAAGGACGCTGAACGAACATCGTCCACAAACCCGATTCGAGCAAAAGATTGACAATCTGCTCACGCGATGCCTCTGCGAGGTTGAGCGACGAGAACTGCTTGTAAACAGTCTCAGCGTCAGCGGTAACAACAACAGAGAGGATCTTACGCTTCTCACCGCGGTTGACAGCAGCAACAGTACCGCTGACAGGCGATGTGAAGAGAATCTCCGGACGCTTCTTGTCGAAGAAGAGTGGAGAACCCGCCTCTACCTTGTCACCTACCTTAACGAGCATCTTAGGAGTTACGCCCTCGAAATCGAGTGGCGACACAGCATACTCCGAAGCCTTCGGAGCATCGACGATAGTCTTTGCTGCCTCTCCCTGCAAGCGAATATCCAAACCTTTGCGAAGTTTAATGATTTTCGACATGTTTTTTGAGTTTTGTTAAGTGTTAAATAAAAAAGTTTATTTTGTAAAAATAATGTTTCCGTAAAAAACCCGTGCGAAGATACGAATTTTTTCGCCTCGTTGTCCTATTTTCTGTTATTATTTTCACAATTCTTGCTATTTTTCGCTATCTTCGCATTCGGTATGGTTACGGACATTCACACACACAACACGCAGACGCAAGCGCAAACCATTGTCGCTGTGGGCATTCACCCTTGGCACGCACTCGAAGCCGACCTCTCGGCAGTCGAGGCTCAAATTGCCGATGCGGATGCCGTTGGCGAGATAGGTTTGGACCTTGCGTGCGATGTTCCGCGCGAGGTGCAGATGGATGTTTTTCGCGCGCAACTCGCCCTTGCCGAACGTCACCAAAAGGCGGTTGTTTTGCATTGCGTACGCGCCTTCGAGGAGGTAATGAAAGTGCTTGCCGATTACAATTTGCCTGCGGTGATTTTTCACGGTTTTATCGGTTCGCCCGAACAGGCGCAACGCGCTGTGACACAAGGTTATTACCTATCCTTTGGCGAACGTACTTTCCGCTCCCCAAAGACGATTGAGGCAATGCATTCTACCCCACTCTCATCGCTCTTTATCGAAACCGACGAAAGCCCCACTCCAATCGAAAAAATTTACGACAAAATTGCCGAGTTGCGAGGCATATCCGTAGCGGAATTAAAAGAGGCAACAGAGCGAAATTTTCGGGCAATTTTCAATTCTTAATTCTCAATTCTTAATTTAATTTACTACCTTTGTGCAAAAGGTAGCGATTTTATGTGGTTAGAACGAAGTAAGCTCCTATTTGGTGAGGAGAAGATGAATATCCTACAACAAGCAAATATCCTGGTTGTGGGACTTGGTGGCGTAGGTGCTTACGCGGCGGAGATGTTGGTGCGTAGTGGCATCGGAAGGATGACCATTGCCGACTCGGACTGCGTGGGTGAGAGCAACATCAACCGCCAACTCATAGCCCTCCACTCGACCATTGGTCGCCCCAAGACCGAGGTGCTGGCGGAGCGATTGCTCGACATCAATCCGAAGCTCGAGTTGAGGGTTGTAACCGAGTACATCAAAGATGAAAAGACCGACCTTCTGCTCGATAGCGAACGCTTTGATTATGTGGTAGATGCAATAGACACTCTCTCGCCAAAACTCGCCCTGATAAAGGGTTGTTTGGACAGAGGTTATCCCGTAGTGAGTTCGATGGGCGCAGGGGCGAAGTTAGACCCTACGCAGGTGGAGGTTGCCGACATCTCGAAAACGCACCACTGCCCATTGGCACATATGCTGCGCAAGCGACTCCACAAGATAGGCATTCGCCGAGGTTTCAAGGCGGTATTCTCGGCAGAGCCACCCGTTGAGGGGGCAATGGTATTGTGCGAAGAGCAGAATCACAAGTCGCAGGTCGGCACAGTGTCGTATATGCCAGCAACATTTGGTATTGCGTGCGCGTCGGTGGTCGTGAGGGGACTCACAACACAAACGGAAAACTGAAAACTGAAAACTGAAAACTAAAATAGATTCAACATCGTATGAAAATCGTATTTTTAGATGAGTATTCACTGGGCGATATGGACTTGTCGCCGATTAAGCAGTTGGGCGAGTATGTAGGCTACGACCGCACCTCGAAGGATCAGGTGTTGGAGCGTTGCAAAGATGCGGAGATTGTGATTTGCAACAAGACTTTGTTGCGTGGCGAGACATTGCGTGCGTTGCCGAAGTTGCGTTTTGTGGCAATTGCGGCTACGGGAATGAACAATGTTGATTTGGACGTGGCAGCAGAGTTGGGCATCGGAGTAAAGAATGTTGCGGGCTACTCGACATCGTCGGTAGCGGAGGCTACAATGACCTTCGCGCTCTCGCTATTCAAGAACACCGAGTATTTCGACAACTACTTCAAGGGCGGAGCATACGCCGCAACCGAGGATATTTTCCACTTTGGTCGTCCCGTACGACAGTTGCGCGGCTCGAAGTGGGGCGTAATCGGAATGGGCGCGATTGGTCGCGAGGTGGCACGCTTGGCGAGCGCATTTGGTTGCGAGGTTGCCTATACCTCAACATCGGGTGCGGTGCGCAAGGAGGAGTATCCGCAGAAGTCGCTCGAGGAGCTGCTCGCGTGGGCTGATGTGGTATCTATTCACTGCCCTCTAACCCCTGCGACAAAGGGTTTAATTGGCGAGAAGGAGTTGGCAATGATGAAGCCTACATCTATCATTATCAATGTTGCTCGCGGTGGCATCATCGACGAGGTGGCACTCGCGAACGCATTGAACAACAAAACTATAGCAGGAGCTGGATTGGACGTATTCTCGCGTGAGCCGCTCCCTGCATCACCACTCTACGACCTCACCGATAAGTACGCACTCGTTGCCGCACCTCACACCGCGTGGGCAGCCGACGAGGCAAGAAAGGTACTGATTCAGAAGATTGCAGAGAATATCAGCGAGTACCTCGAAAAAAGTGAGTAGAGAGTAGTTAGTAGAGAGTAGTTAAGCAAAAAAGAAGGACGATTGTCCTTCTTTTTTGCTATAGCTAATATTTAGGGTAAATATCTGGCGATGCAATTCTTATATAGGAACCTCCTATATAACTTGCTGTTGCGACGATGCGAGCTGCCTTGAATGGACGAGGGTTGATAAGTTCGACGTGTCCGACCTCGTTCAGTTCGGCTACGCGCTCGAAGTTTACACCATCCTCGCTCAGCTCGAGGTAACCACCAGGGAAGAGGCGCGACGGCGATGCGAAGTAGCCAGCATAGAACTTCACCTTGCGGCACTCCACCACCTCCTCGAACTCGAAGAGCAACCAGTCGCCCGCGTGACAAGTGCGCGAGGTGTGCATCTGCTTATCGTACTTCGCTACCCTATCGTAACCGCGTTTCGGATTCTCGGGTATTGACGAGGTTAGTTTCACCTTCGGCTGGATTGTTTTGTAGTGCGACTTATGGGCAACCTCTGGCGACTTCGCACCGCGATGCTCTGCCCAGAAGAGATACTTGGCAGGTTTTTCGGTGCGGATAGCCTTCCTGTATTTATATGTCTTGCCAGTGCTATCGTCGCGATAGTAAATAGCACAATTATCAATCTTCTCAACCGAGAGCAGACCATCTTCGTACTTTACTGTCGGCGGTGTAATGCGGAAGTTAAGACCCATATCCACCATACGGTCGTAGTGGCGCGAATAGAGGCGCTTATGGAACTCCTCCCACTGGCCACCGCCATTCTTACCCCAGCCGAGTTCCGCCAATGCACAGAGACGTGGGAAGGTCTGATACTCAATGAAATCGAGCGACGTATCGCCACCCTGCGAGAGGAACGACTCGCTCCAATATGGTGCCTCAAAACCCTTCACGAGGGCAACCTCCTCAGGGGTAAAGCCCTCCTTCGCAAAGTCGAACGAGTAGGTCTTGCGGAGGTCGAACGCACCGCCCCAGATAGGACCCACCTCGTGAGCACTTTGGCGCATATCGAAGTAGAAGAACTCCTGCGGCATAAAGATAGTCTGGTAGCCCTTCATCATCACCTGCTTGCAGACCTTCGCGCTCTTCCAGCCGTGTACCAAAGCCTCCTTCGACAAGCCACCACCAAAGGCCGCCTCGTTCCATACCGATGGAGTCTTGCCATACTTGGCAAGGATTGCTTGAATGCGGCTGATGAACATATCCTCCAACTTGTAGCCGTCGGTATAGCCACGCTTTTTCAGCCAAGCCGAGCAGTCGGGACACTTCTTCCACTGCGACATATTCACCTCGTCGCCACCAATATGGAAGTAGCGCGACGGGAACAACGCGCACACCTCAGCCAAAATCTCCTCGAGAATCTTATAGTTCGCCTCCTTGGTAGCGCAGACAACATTGCGATTGTCGTAGTTGCCATTCACATCCAACTCGTCGTTAGTATAGTTGCAGAGCATCTGCGGATAGAGGCGCACCAACGCCTCGCTATGACCTGGGAGGTCAATTTCGGGAATAACCTCGACATTGCGCACTGCGGCGTAGGCAACAATCTCTTTGATATCCTCCTGCGTATAGTAGCCGCCATACTTCTCGCCCCAGTTGCCGAGCGAAGAGCGCAATGGCGAGTCACCACCGCGGAAGCCCACCACCTTCGCAAGGTCGGGGTGCGACTTAATCTCGATGCGCCAGCCCTGGTTGTCGGTCAAGTGCCAATGCAACTTATTGATTTTGTGGTATGCGATATAGTCGATGTAGCGAAGGACATTCTCCTTCTCCATAAAGGTGCGTGCCACATCGAGCATAAAGCCACGATACTCGAACTTCGGTTTATCTGCAACGTCACAGCCTTGTACTACGGCTGGCAACGGCAACTGCTTGGTATAGACCGCACTTGGAAGGAGTTGGAACAAGGTCTGCACACCATTGAATGCACCGCCATAGCCACCAGCGAGGATTGTCACCGACTCCTTCGACACCGTGAGGTGATACTCCTCCTCGGCGAGCAAAGAGTCGAGCGCGATGGAGATGTAGTTGCTCTCGGGAGCGGTTGTTACGCTCTGCAATGGGATGTACTCTTGGATGTAGAGAGCAAGCGGAGCAAGCACCTCGCCATTGCACACCAAAGCGGTGGATTTAGTCAAGGTAAAGGAGTTGTTATGCTCGGCAAGAGTGAGCGGTTGTGGCACAATCGCAACGCCCGCAATCGGAGTGTTCTCCGAACACGCAACGGCAAAAATCACCGCCATTGCAAGAAGAAGTCGTTTCATAATGTTAGGTTTTAGGTTATTTTTTACAAAGGTAGTAAAAAACGGAAAACGGAAAGCGGAAAGCGGAAAACTTTTTCGACAGAGAGTAGTTAGTAGAGAGTAGATAGTAGTTTCTTCTGTTAAGAATTGAGAGATTATTCAGTTTAATGATAAGGTTTATTAGAGAGGTTAAAGAGATTAGGGAGTTTAAGAATTATTTTCCCTAAACTCCCTAAGTTCATTAAAATCCTTAAACTCCAAGTCTCCCCCTAAAAAAATTGATTTTAAGTAGATGAGAGCTAAAAAACGATTTCCAAAAATCGTAAATGATTGAGGGAATTTTGTGCCAAACAAAGTAGCGACCCCGCAATACCCAACCAAAAAATGGAATTTAAGTAGATGAGAGCAAGGCTTGCAAAAATTCCGAGGCTGGGGAATACTTTGCGTATTTTCCTGTCTCGGAATTTTTGTATAACGCAGCTATCGCTGCTTAAAAACATTTTTTACAGTTCGTCGGAGTAGACGGCTGCCGGAAGGTCGTGCTGATTGTATCGCGACGCCATCGACATTCCATACGCACCGGCAGTCTTGAGGGTGAGAAGATCGCCTCGCTTGGTGAGAGGGAGAGATACATTCTCATCGAAGACATCGGTAGACTCGCAGGCAGTACCTACGATGGTGTACTTGAGTCGCTGCTCGCTCTCGGAGGTGATATTCTCGATATTGTGGTACGAGCCATAGAGTGCAGGGCGGATAAGCTCGGTCATACTCGCGTCAACAATAACAAGGCGACGACCGGTCGCTGTGGTCTTGTTAAAAAGCACCTTGGTGATAAGCTCGCCACACTCGGCAACAATAGAACGACCAAACTCGAAATGCACCTCGCGCTTGCCCACCTGAAGGTGTTGCTTGATGATGGCAAATACCGACGCAAAGTTCGGAATTGGCTCATTCTCAGGCATATCGTAGTTCACGCCGAGACCACCACCAACATCCACAAACTCCAACTCGAAGCCGAGGTCGGTGAGGTTCTTGACGATGACATTCACCTTGTTGCACATATTCTCAAAGACGTGCAACTCGCGAATCTGCGAACCGATATGGATGTGCATACCCACAACGTCGATATGCTTCAACGACTTGATATCCTCCACGCGGTCGAGAATCTCCTCGTACGAGATACCGAACTTCGAATCTGCCTGACCAGTATCGATACAGTGGTTGGTCTTAGGGTCAATATCTGGGTTGACGCGCAAGCCCACATTCACGACCTTGCCCATCTCGCCTGCGATGTCGTTCACGACATACAACTCCTCGATAGACTCGCAGTTGATAGCGAAGATGCCCTGCTCGATTGCGTAGCGAATCTCCTTATCACGCTTGCCTACGCCTGCATAAACGATAGTTTTAGGGTCGAAGCCTGCCTCGATGGCGCACTTCACCTCGTTACCGCTGGCGCAGTCGATACCAAGACCGTGTTCGCGGATAATCTGCAAGAGGCGAGCGTCATAGTTCGCCTTGATAGCATAGTGAATCTTATAGTCGTAACGATTCGCCACCGACATCAAACTATCGAGCGTTTGGTGCAAGAGGTCTACATCATAGAGGTAGAATGGGGTTTCGTAGTTTGCCAACTTTGTGGCAACTTGTCTGCTTAACATATTACTATCTTAACTCAATAAATACATAAGAGTTTGGCTGCATATCAATAGTAGCCTTTGAATCCTTGATATGAATAGGTGTCTCGGTGTGCTTCTTGAAACGATCCATCACGTGCGAGATAGCCTCCTTCACCTCGAAGTTCTTGAAATTGATGGTCACGCTCTTCGGATTGATATCATTGCCATCATCTGTGTAGTAGGTGAGCAGGAGTGCCAACTTACCATTCTCGCCCTTTGCTGCTGTGGCATAAAAGTTCTTCAAACCGCCGACGCTTGTCTTAACCTGAGTGCCGAGATCACGGAGTTTTCCCCACGAATAGAGCGAATAGTAGGCCGGGCGAGTATTCATTGTATAGAGGTCGAACAAACCATTAAAGCAAGTTCCCGGACGGGCGTCGTAGTACATCAACATATCTGCCGGCGAATCCTGAATCGTGGACATAACTGCTGCTGTATATGCGGCTCCCTTGTGCGAAGCGATAGTCTCAACAGAGTAAACGAAGCCATCGCCCCAATTAGCGATATAGTTCCACTCATTGAAGATCATCTCGGCATTGTTGTAGCCATACTTATCAAGCAAAGCCCTGACTGCGTCAGTCGTCTTTACAGCCTTCCGAATATCGGCAAAGTAGCGATGATATGAGAAGAAATCCATATCTACCCTCTTCTTCGACATATAGGCGAGGAAGCGGTCTGCCCACTCCAAGTTGTAGCAGAGTGCAGGACCTCCGATTTTCAAGTGAGGGAAGCACTTATTGAGGTGGTTGGCAGCAATCTCATAGAGGCAGAAAAACTCCTCCTCTGTACCTGTCCAAGTTGGAGATTTTGCACGATTAAAGTTGGGTTTATGGGTATTAAGATCCGGCTCGTTCCAAATCTCCCAATACTCGATATTGTAGTGGTAGCCATCAGCCCAGCCCTCATTGTAGTGGCGAATGATATGCTCACAAATACGAGCCCACTTCTTGAAATTAGCCGGCGGATTTA
>JAZQWU010000187.1:0-2344 GCA_045632505.1 Alistipes sp.
AATAGCCCTAAAAAGCTAAAACTATGAAGAAACTGATTCTTTCGTTTGTTGCCGGAGCGTTGGCAACATCGGCATTTGCAGGCAAGAAGGCCGAGATGATGTCGTGGGAGGAGGCAACAGCCAAGGCAACTGAGGTGTTGGCAACTCTCTCGCTCGACGAGAAAATCGAGATGACTCACGGTCACAACAAGTTCTTCCTTCCGGGAGCTCCAGCAAAGGGTTTGCCACACGTATTTATGGTGGACGCTTCGGCTGGTGTACGTATCAACCACTCGATTCCTGATCAGAACGAGGTGCGTCACCCTGAGAAGACCACTCAGTTCCCTGCTAATATTATGCTCGCTTCGACCTTTAATCCTGAGTTGGCAAAGGCATACGGTGAGGCTGTAGGTTACGAGACTCGTATGGCAGGTGCGGGCGTATTGCTCGGCCCTGGTATGAACATCTATCGTTCGTCGCAGTGTGGTCGTAACTTCGAGTACCTCGGCGAGGATCCATATTTGGCTGCCCGTATGGTAGAGAACTATGTTACAGGTATGCAGGGCACAGGTACTATGGCTTGCTTGAAGCACTTCCTCTGCAACAATACCGAGTTTTATCGTAAAATATCGAACTCGATTGTTGATGAGCGTGCTATTATGGAGATCTACACTCCAGCATTCAAGGCCGGTATCGACGCAGGTGCAGGTTCGGTTATGACCTCGTACAACCTCGTAAATGGCGAGTGGGCAGGTCAGAGCAAGTATGTTATCACCGACCTCCTTCGCGGTACACTCGGCTTCAAGGGCTTGGTAATGACCGACTGGCGTTCGATTTACGACTGGAAGAAGGTTGTTCTCTCGGGTCAGAACGTAGAGATGCCTGGTACTCCGGATGAGCACTACCACATCAACTCTGTTCGCGGCTTGTTGAAGTCGGGCGAGTTGAACGAGAAGAATATCGACGATATGATTCGTCCAATGATTGCAACTTTGATTCGTTTCGGCTTGTACGAGCGTTTCAAGAATGGTCAGCCTAACGAGGATCACCTCGCTGCACGCTTGCCTGAGCACGAGAAGGTGTCGTATCAGACAGCTGCTGAGGGTACTGTACTCTTGAAGAACAACGGCATCCTTCCATTGAAGGAGAAGCAGCGTGTATTGCTCGTAGGTCGTTGGGCAAAGGTTGCACCGCAGGGTGGTGGCTCGTCGAAGGTTAAGGGTTTCAACCACGTAACTTCGGAGCAGGCTCTCTTGAATGCACTCCGTGCAAAGGTTACCGCAGTTGAGAAGCCAAACTTCATCCAGTTGCAGGAGGCAGATGTTGTAGTTGTTGCAACAGGTACTTACGATAGCGAGGGTACTGAGCGTCCGTTCCAGATGGAGCAGGAGGATGAGGCTTTGGTACGTATGGCTTGCGCAGCAAACAAGAATGTTATCGTATTGGTTCTCTCGGGTTCGGGTGTTGATATGAGCTACTGGAACGATAAGGTTTCGGCTATCATCTACGGCTGGTACCCTGGCCAGGCAGGTATGCAGGCTATCGCTGATATTATGGTTGGAAAGGTTAACCCGTCGGGTAAGTTGCCTGCAACTATCGAGAAGTCGTTCAAGGACTCTCCAGCAGCGAATATGATTCCACGTGGCTTGAGCCTTAAGAGCGTAAAGGGTAATCCAAACGGTTTGTGGATTGCTCCTAAGCACTACGACGTAAACTACGCTGAGTCGGTACTCGTTGGTTACCGTTGGTACGAGTCGAAGGATATCAAGCCTCTCTATCCGTTCGGTTTTGGTTTGTCGTACACTACATTCGAGTTCGGCAAGGCTAAGGCTGCAAAGAAGATTTCGGCAGAGAAGCCATTGAAGGTTACTGTTCGCTTGTCGAACACTGGTAAGATGGCCGGTGCAGAGGTTGTTCAGCTCTACGTTTCGGAGAATAACCCTACAGTGCTTCGTCCTAAGAAGGAGTTGAAGGCGTTCAAGAAGGTACACCTCGAGCCAGGCAAGAGCACAACTGTTGAGTTCGAGTTGAACCACTCTGACCTCGCGTTCTGGAACGACAAGACTCACGCCTGGGAGGTTAACAAGGGCGGTTACACAATCCACATTGGTAACTCGTCGGCAAATATTGCTGCAACCCTCGCAGTTGAGGCTCTCTAAAGATTGATAAAAAATGGTAGAGTGGGAGGGTTGAGAATTATTCCCAACCCTCCACTCTTAACTATAAAACTTATGAAGAAAGTTATCTCCTTCTCCTTAATGTTGATGGTTGGACTTGTGCTGTCGCAGATGCTGCCGGCACAATTGGGTGAGTACTATGCACTCTTCAACGAGGGTATAGGAATCTTGCTCGGTATCTGCCTTGC
>JAZQWU010000188.1:0-8548 GCA_045632505.1 Alistipes sp.
AAGTCATTACAGGCGCAAGGTTTTCAGATTGTTGCCGCTACCGAGCATAGCCGCAAGTTGATGTACGATGCAGACTTGACCAAGCCTACAGTTATCGTTATGGGCTCGGAGGAGAACGGTATCTCGAAGGAGGTTTTGAAGTTATGCGACGAGCAGTTGGCAATTCCAATGATTGGTGCGATCGAGTCGTTGAACGTATCGGCAGCCGCTGCAATTATGATATTCGAGGTTGTTCGCCAACGAATTGGCAACTAAAAGCTTGCAACCTCTTATCTGAATCGATGGATAAGGTCTATAAACACCCTCGTATTGGCGACGTTATATTGCGCCAGCGTTGGACTACAAGTCGCATTTCGCTCTCGGTAAAACCCTCGGGCGAAGTGCGATTGGCGTATCCGCGCCTTATCTCTACCGCCAAAGCTTTGCGCTTTCTGGAGGAGAAGATTGAGTGGGTGTTGCAGATGCGAGAAAAGGTATCCGAACGAGCAATGCAGGGTGCAGACTACTCGCCAGAACAGATTGAGGCTTTGCGTCGTGAGGCGAAGCGCGTATTGCCCGCTATGGTCGAGCGATTGGCGCGCGAGAATGGGTTTCCGTATGGTCGCGTGACGATTCGTGCAACTCGTTCAAAATGGGGATGTTGCACATCGAAGAACAACCTTTCGTTATCGTTATTCTTGATGACATTGCCGACTCATTTACAGGAGTTTGTCGTGCTGCACGAATTGTGTCACACCGTACATCACAACCACTCGGCAGAGTTCCACGCACTGCTCGACAAGGTAACGGGTGGTCGCGAGAAGGAGTTGGACCGACAACTGAAAGGCATTCGCAAGAATCTGCGATTCCGTAAAGGCACGGAGAGCGATTTATCGCGCATTATGGAGTTGGTTGCGGATGCGCAGAGTTGGTTTCGTAAGCAGGGTATTGACCAGTGGCAAGATGGCTATCCAACAAGCGAGTTAATACTCAGCGACATCACGAATAACGAAAATTACATAATCGAACTCAACGGAGAGGTCGTCGCCACAGCGGTTATATCATTTGCGGGCGAACCTACCTACGCGGTAATAAAGGGCAAGGGATGGCTGAACGCCAATCAATACGCTGTGGTTCACCGAATTGCAGTTTCGGATGCGTGCCGTCGAAAAGGTATTGCGCGTGAGATTCTGCACTTTACGGAGGAGCTGTGTGCGGAGCGCGGCGTTGCCGACATTCGCATCGATACTCACTGCGACAACAAACCGATGCGTTCGTTGCTGAAGAAGATGGGGTACACCCATTGTGGTCGAATAACGCTGACAAGCGGTGCATTCCGCGAAGCGTACCAAAAAGAACTAAAAAATTAGAAAGATATGGCTTATAATCTTTTGAAGGGCAAGCGAGGAATCATCTTCGGTGCTTTGAATGAACAATCTATCGCTTGGAAAGTTGTCGAGCGAGTAGTAGAAGAGGGGGCAGAGGTTGTTCTCACAAACACTCCCGTAGCGATGCGAATTGGCGCAACACAGAAGTTGGCAGAGCAGTTCGGCACTATCGTCGTTCCTGCGGATGCTACCTCAGTGGAGGATTTGCAGAACTTGGTAGACAAGACTCTCGAGCACTTCGGTGGCAAGATTGACTTTGTGCTTCACTCGGTGGGAATGTCGCCAAATGTGCGCAAGAATATCCCTTACGAATCGCTCGACTACAATAACTTCACAAAGACGATTGATATCTCGGCATTGTCGTTCCACAAGTTATTGCAAGTGCTTTACGAAAAGGATGCAATGGCGGAGTATGGTTCGGTGGTAGCGTTGTCGTATATTGCAGCACAACGCGCAGTAGAGGGATACTCTGATATGGCAGAGGCGAAGGCGATGCTCGAGAGCATCGCGCGCTCATTTGGAGCGATTTACGGCCGTAAGCGCAATGTGCGAATCAACACCGTCTCTCAGTCTCCAACCCTCACTACGGCGGGTCAGGGCATCGCTGGAATGGTTGATATGCACGCCTTTACGGAGGAGATGTCGCCACTTGGCAACGCATCGGCGGAGGAGTGTGCCGACTATGTCGTAACTCTCTTCTCGGATTTGACCCGCAAGGTTACGATGCAGAATCTCTACCACGATGGCGGATACTCGTCAATGGGGATATCGGCATCGGTGATTGAGGCATACAAACGAGGAAAATAGTACTATTTAGGCTTTTTTATTGTGGTTTTGGAGCAAGGGTAGTAATAATTGGAAAAATTAGATTACCTTTGCAGCCAGAAATTGAAGATATAGAATATAAGTATGAAAAATTTTAACAGCGATTCATCAACTGCATTGTCGCGTTTCGCAAAAGATAAGCGTTTGCGCACTGAGCGTACAGAGCGCACACCTCGCACCGAGCGAGCTACATCGTCGCGCCCAGAGCGTACCAAGCGCGCATCGTTTAACCCTAACTTCACCGAGGATAACCGCCCTAAGCGCGGCGTAGAGGGTGGCGAGCGTGGCGAGCGCAAGCAGTTTGGTGCAAAGCCAGCTGGCCGCAAGCCATTTGGCGCAGGTCGTCCAGAACGCAATGAGCGCAACGAGCGTTCTTTCAACGGAAAGAGCGAGGGCTTCAGCAAGAGAGGCGAGGGTTTCAAGAAGAACGACGGATTCCGCAAGAGTGAAGGTTTCAATAAGGGTGGTCGCAAGCCATTCGGAAAGAGCGAGGGTGGTTACAAGGGTAAGGGCAAGCCAGCAGGCGAGCGCAGCTATCCAAAGTACAACCCTAACAAGGTTACTGGCGAGATTCGTTTGAACCGCTTCGTGGCACAGTCGGGACTCTGCTCGCGTCGTGAGGCTGACGACTTCATCGCAGCAGGTTTGGTAAGCGTGAATGGCGTTATCGTAACCGAGCTCGGAACAAAGGTTTGGCCTACAGATGTTGTGAAGTTCAATGACGAGCGTTTGCAGGGCGAGAAGAATGTTTACCTCGTGTTGAACAAGCCAAAGGGTTATGTTACAACTCTCGAGGATGACCACGCCGAGAAGACCGTTATGGAGTTGGTGCAGAACGCTTGCAAGGAGCGCATCTACCCAGTTGGTCGCCTCGATAAGAACTCGTTGGGATTGTTGCTCTTCACCAACGATGGCGACATCACTCGTCAATTGACTCACCCATCGTTGCGCAAGAAGAAGATCTATGAGGTAACTCTCGACAAGGCTCTCACACGCGCTGATTTTGAACAACTTGCAGAGGGTATCACCCTTGAGGATGGAGACATCTTCTTCGACGAGATTTCGTACATCAAGGACGATAAGAAGTCGGTGGGCGTTGAGATTCACTCGGGCCGTAACCGTATCGTGCGTCGTATGTTCGAGCACCTCGGATATAAGGTAACAAAGCTCGACCGAGTTTACTACGCAGGTCTTACAAAGAAGAATTTGAAGCGCGGCGCTTGGCGTTTCCTCACCTCGGACGAGGTGGCACGCCTTAAGGCTGGTCGCTACGAGTAAATCGCCGTGAGGTAGATTTGATTAGAGTCATTTATTGGGGAGTGGAGAGATTTCGATTTCTCCACTCTTTTTGTATCTGTGGGAATAAATGATTAAATTTGCGCCCATAAAGTGTTAGATATAGGATAATGAAGAGATTTTTGCAGATTTTGGCAGTTGCAGTGTTCGCATTAACATCGTGCGAGGGCTTTGATATCAACAACTTGCTTGGTGGTAATGGCAGTGGTGCCGACGAACCAACCGCTTATGAGATTTTGGTGGAGCCCTCGTTGTTGCAGTTCGATGCCGAGGGTGGCGAGAAGGAGGTTGAGATAGAATCGAATATCGACTACGAATTGCTCTGCGAGGCCGATTGGGTGTCGTGCCAAATGGTCGAAAATGTCGTAGCTATAACAGTGAAAAGCTATACAGCAAAGGAGAGCCGCAAGGCTCTACTTGTTGTGTTCAACAAAGAGTACGAAATCTATAAATCGGTAACCATAGAGCAGAAAGGGTATGTTCCTTCGCAGCCGTCGAGCGTATCGCTGGATAAGAGCGAGATTGCGTGGGATGAACTGATTGTAAAGGGTTTAACTTCAGGTGATACTAATCTTTTGTGCTCGATACAGATAACTGTGGGTGCCGATTTTTGCTCCACGGCAATCAAGCAATTCAAAGTGGGCAACGAGTTTATTCTCGACTTTACTAAGAATATGAGCAATGCGCCACGCACGGCCGAGATTAAGGTTGAGTTTAGCGACGGCTTTGCGAAAACTCTCCGTGTAACGCAACTTGCCAAGGAGGTAGTAGTTGTGGACAATTCCTACAATCGTCAATGGTCGGAGCAACCGGAGAAGGTCGATAATAGACACTATATCCACAAAACCTACTATTCGACTCTTATGGATGGCCAGCGAGTACGCAACTTCTCGGTCTGCTACGATACGGTAAAGATGTGCTCTCGTTGGGTGGCATATCCGGGTCACTCGACCTATCGTAAGTGGGGCAGTTATCAGGTTGGCGAGAATAATAACTCGGGTAGAACAAATGCGTGGGCATTCGACGATGCAGTAACGGAGTATGCTCCAAACACCGACTATAACTGCGCATACTCGATTGTCAGCAAGTATAACAGTAAAACCGATGCCTACGATACCGCCAAGGAACCGATAATTCCGCATCGCCGACAGGCTGATATTTGCTACACAAATGCCTTTGGCTGGGGTTGGGCTCGTGGACACATGCTGCCGTCGTCGCAACGCTATAATACCTGGGAGAATAATGCACAGACTTGCTATGCAACCAATATCATGGTACAACAATACGACTTTAATAGTGGCTCATGGGCTGATGTGGAGGCTCTCGAGAGAAATAAAAATTGCTCCGATACCCTCTATGTTGTAGTGGGTACGCTCTTTGAGGATAGTAAAACGGTTACCCGTTCTGGCCGCACAATCGGTGTGCCGACACACTGTTATAAGTTGTTACTGCGTAGCAAATCGGGTAGTACTCGCAAGAGAATCAGCGATATAACCTCGGCGGATGAGTTGATATGCATAGGCTTTCTGTTTGAAAATAATGAGTCTTCGAAAGATGTGAATATATCAACCGCAGCGACCTCGGTTGCCGAGATAGAGAAGCGTGCGGGTTTCAAATTCTTCCGCAATCTAAACCCGGATATTGCCGACAAAGTGAAGTCACAAAACAGACCTGGCGATTGGGGAATTTAGAGAGTTGAGAACTAAGAGTGGAGAGTTGAGAGGTCTTCTCAACTCTTTTTTTGTTGTCTAAAAGCCGGCTTTTAATTTTTAATTAAAAATTCTCAACTCTCAACTTCCAACTCTCAACTTTTTTTTATATCTTTGTTGCAATAATACAAATTAATCAATTAAAACATTATAACTATGGTAATTTTAGTATTGAACTGTGGTAGCTCGTCTATCAAGTACCAGGTGCTTGACGTAGAAGCTGCATCGCACAAGTTGCTCGCAAAGGGTATCGTAGATCGTATTGGTTTGCCTGAGGGCGACCTCGTACACAAGCCAGTAGGTAAGGAGAATTTCCACCTCCACCAGCCAATCGCTGACCACACAACTGGTATCAGCCTTGTATTGGAGGCGTTGACTAACGCAGAGCACGGCGTAATCGCTTCGCTCGACGAGGTTAAGGCTGTAGGTCACCGTGTTGCTCACGGTGGTGAGTTCTTTGCTGATAGCGCAGTAGTGACCGAGGATGTTAAGGAGAAGATTCGTTCGTTGTTCGTTATCGCTCCATTGCACAACCCTGCAAACTTGGAGGGTATCCTCTCGATTGAGAAGGTGTTGCCTTCGGTGCCACAGGTAGCCGTATTCGACACTTCGTTCCACCAGTCGATTCCTGCTCGCAACTACCTCTATGCACTCCCAATGGAGTACTACGACAAGTATCGCGTTCGTCGTTACGGTTTCCACGGAACAAGCCACAAGTTCGTAGCAAAGCGCGGTGCTGAGTTCTGCGGTCTCGACCTCGAGAATTCGAAGATTGTAACTTGCCACGTAGGTAACGGTGGCTCGGTGACTGCTGTTTTGAATGGCAAGTCGTACTGCACTTCGATGGGCTTCTCGCCAGTTGATGGTTTGATGATGGGTACACGTTGTGGTGATGTTGACCCAAGTGCAGTACTCTACATCGCAGAGAAGGAGGGAATGTCATTTGGCGAGATTAACACTATGATCAACAAGAAGTCGGGTGTCGAGGCAGTGTCGGGCGTGTCGAGCGATATGCGTGATATTGACGATGCTTACGAAGCTGGCAACGAGCGCGCTATCCTTGCTCGCGATATGTACTACGACCGCGTAAAGCAGTATGTTGGTAAGTACGCAGCGTTGATGGGCGGTATCGATATGCTTATCTTCACTGGTGGTGTAGGTGAGAACTCGAACGACTTGCGCCGTTGGGTTTGCCACAATATGGAGTTCCTCGGCATCGAGATTAACGACGAGATTAACGACAAGACTCGTGGTGTAGATACTCTCCTTTCGACTGAGAATTCGAAGGTTAAGGTTGCAGTTATCGCAACTAACGAGGAGTTGGTAATCGCTCAGGACACTTACCGTTTGATTAACGCTTAATTAGGAATTAAAAACTAATAAACAAAAAGCCAATGGCTAATGGCTAACGGCTAAAAGCTTTTTATATTATGAAACATTTATCGGAAATTGTAGACGCAGCTCGTGCGCGTGGTCGCAAGCGCTTGGCAGTAGCATACGGTCAGGATGCTCACACTATCGAGGCTGTGTATGATGCATATCAGGATGGTATCGTAGAGGCAACTCTCTTCGGTGACCAGGCAGTTATTGAGAAGACTTGTGCAGAGTTGGGTATCGACCCATCGCTCTTCACTATCGTAAATGAGCCTAACGCAGCAAAGGCTGTTGCTGCAGCGGTTAAGGCAGTAGTGTCGAACGAGGCAGACGTGTTGATGAAGGGCTTGGTTTCGACCGACGTTTATATGCGTGGCATCTTGAACAAGGAGGCTGGCTTATTCCCTCCAAAGGGCGTGTTGAGCCACATCTCGGTATTCGAGTGGGCTGGCTATCACAAGTTGCTCCTCGCATCGGATATCGCAGTGTTGCCATTGCCAGATTTGAAGCAGAAGCAGGCTCTTATCAAGTACATCGCACAGGTTGCTAAGACCCTCGAGATTGACACTCCGAAGATTGCTTGCGTAGCAGCTATGGAGTTGGTTAATGCAAATATTCCTGCTATGGCTGAGGCTGCAATCCTCTCGAAGATGGGTGACCGCGGTCAGTTGGGCAACGTGATTATTGATGGTCCATTGTCGCTCGATATCGCTCTCTACAAGGAGGTTGCAGAGCACAAGAAGATCAAGGGCTCGGCAGTTGCTGGCGATGCTGATGCGTTGTTGTTCCCTAACATCGAGTCAGGTAACGTATTCTTCAAGAGCGTTTCGCACATCGGTGGTGGCGAGTTGGCAGCAATGGTTGTTGGTACTAACAAGCCTTGTGTTTTGACATCGCGTGGTGATTCGGCTTTGTCGAAGAAGTATTCGATTGCACTCGCTTGTTTGTCAGCAAAATAAAAAACTCAAGCAATGAAGTTGCTTATTCTTAACGGTCCGAACCTCAATTTGCAGGGTAAGCGCGACCAGTCGGTATATGGTGCGGAGACGTTCGAGGAGTTTATTCCTCGACTCCGCGCCTTGTATCCGTCGGTAGAGCTCGATTATGCGCAGTCGAATATCGAGGGTGAGTTAATTGATGCGCTCCACAATACTATCGGCAAGTACGATGGTGTGTTGTTCAACGCTGGAGGCTACACCCACACATCGGTGGCATTGCGCGATGCAATAGATGCGATTTCGGTACCTGTCATCGAGATTCATATCTCGAACGTGGCCGCTCGCGAGGAGTTCCGCCACACATCTTTCATTGGTGCTACCTGCATAGGCACCATCGCAGGCTTCGGTCTTGACTCGTACCGCTTAGGTATCGAGGCATTCCTCAACCGATAGTCCACAAAATCGCTCACCAAATATGAAGAGCCATCTTATTGACCAAGTTGCAAAAGGTGTTGCGTGGAGCGCAGCCGAGAAGGTTTGCTCTATGCTGTTACAGCTGGTGGTCAGTATTATCGTCGCTCGTATGCTTGCGCCAGAGGATTTTGGCGTGATGGCGATTTTGACCTTCTTTACGGCGGTGGCTTTGGTGGTGGTTGATAGCGGTTTCTCGCAGACTTTGCTCCGCAAGGAGTCGCCCACAAACGACGACTACAAGTCGGTCTTCACATTCAACCTCGCGGTATCGGCGGTGTTGTATCTGTTGTTTGTAGTATTATCGCCACTCTTGGCGCAATACTACAACTTGCAGATAATCACACGAATAGCACCAGTTTTATTTCTTCTGCTCCCATTAAATGCGTTGGGCATAATCCAGAATACGAAGCTCTCGCGAGAGTTTCGCTTTGGCGTGTTATCGCGCATAAACTTTATTGCATCGGTTGTAGCCGGGGTTGCTGCGATTGCTATCGCCATTTTAGGCGGTGGCGTTTGGGCATTGGTTGCACAGAGAGTGACTGTGGTGGCGGTAAAATCCTTGCTC
>JAZQWU010000189.1:0-20488 GCA_045632505.1 Alistipes sp.
AAAACTTATGAAGAAAGTTATCTCCTTCTCCTTAATGTTGATGGTTGGACTTGTGCTGTCGCAGATGCTGCCGGCACAATTGGGTGAGTACTATGCACTCTTCAACGAGGGTATAGGAATCTTGCTCGGTATCTGCCTTGCGTTTATTATGATAAATGTAGGACGCGAGTTCGAAATCGACAAAGGTAGCATCAAGGGGTATGCCAAGGACTACTTCGTAGCGATGTTCGCTGCGGCGATGCCTTGGTTGCTTATTGCCTTGTACTACATCTTCGTGCTGCTCCCATCGACAATGTGGGGTGAGGGCGATGTCTGGAAGGAGACGCTTTTATTGAGCCGTTTCGCAGCCCCAACGTCGGCAGGTATCTTGTTCGCTATGTTGGCGGCGTTGAACTTGCAGAAGAGCTGGATTTATCAGAAAATTCAGGTCTTGGCAATCTTCGACGACCTCGATACCATCTTGCTGATGATTCCGTTGCAGGTGGCTATGATTGGTCTGAAGTGGCAGATGGGCGCAGTCTTGTTTGTGGTGTGTCTGTTGTTGTGGTTGGGTTGGAAGTATATGTCGCGCTGGGATATTCCGCAGGGTTGGAAATCAATCCTTACATACGCTGTGCTGACCTATGGCTTGACTCTTGCCGTATATGTTCTCACCGAGCACTTCTTTGGTGCAGAGGGTAGCATTCACATCGAGGTGTTGTTGCCAGCGTTTGTTTTTGGTATGATTATCAAGAATCGCCATATCGGAGGCAAGCAGGAGGAGCGCGTTTCTACCGCTATCTCGTTACTCTTTATGCTCCTTGTGGGTATGAGTATGCCACTGATTAACGCGGAGGCAGCAAATAGTAGCGAGAGTATTCTTGGCTCAATCCCGATGATGCCGATGGGAACAATAATCTTCCACGTGATTATGGTGTCGCTCATATCGAATATCGGTAAACTGGTGCCGATGTTCTTCTACCGCGACCACTCGCTGACCGAGCGACTGGCTCTCTCGGTGGGTATGTTCACCCGTGGAGAGGTTGGTGCTGGCGTAATCTTTATCGCCTTGGGCTACAATATCGGAGGTCCTATCCTCTTGATTTCGATTTTGACCTTGGTGCTTAACCTTATTCTTACTATCGGATTCGTCTATCTTGTTAAGTACTTGGCACTGAAGGCGGAGAAGGCAAAGTAACGGATATTCCCTATGCGTAAGTTGTTGACCATATCGCTCTTTTTCCTCGCAGCATTTCTCTGCGGGCAGGGCGATGTCGCCACTGCGCAAAGCGTGAAGGAGGGGGTGCTTGTCGACCTCCATCACGAACAACTCGTCTGCAATCATCGTTATAATATCGATGCAGAACGCACCTCGTCGGTTGTAGTGCCGTCGGTGCGTACAACTCTGAATACCGCCCCTCGTTATCAGCAGAATCGCACGTCGCATAACGAGATTGTAGGGCGTAGTATCACTACATCAAACTATCTTGTTTCACGTTTCATTCATCGCCTTGGCACTTGCGCAAGAGCGGTGGATTTCTATCTCTATACGTTCTGTCAGTTGCGTCTGTGATGCGCGATATTTTCCATAAAATCGCAATTACAAATAGACAAAGTAACTAACATAACATATAGAAAATCAAATGAATATCAAAGATTTCAACGAGGCACTTTACGCCTCGTCTAACGGCGTTGTCGTAGCTCGCCGTAAGAGCATTGTGCTCCCACTTTTGACCCTTGTTGCAGGCGTTGCTCTGCTCGTTGCAAACTATCTTATAGAGAATGGCGCAGATGCCAATAATCTCAAATCTACACTCGTGCTTATCGGTGGCATCTTTGCCGTTGCGGGCGTAGTGCTTTGTGCGGTGCGTATCTTCGGCGCTGGTGAGCCTTACCACACTATTGATAAATGTTTCCTTGTGCAGCGTCAGTACTCGTTCGAGCGCGCACAGCAAGGTGCCGTTGTTAAGGCTATAGAGTCGGGCGATAAGTCGGTACTCGAGGCAGTAGGCGAGGGCAATATCGCTGGTATCACCGCAGTATGCTCACACTCGCCACGTAGCAAGTTCTGCGCAATGCAGGCATTCGCATACGAAGAGTTCGTCTATCAGGCTATTACTCCGCTCAAGGTGGTAGAGTAGTCGCTTGGTTTGTTGTCATATGGTTGTTGAAGCGCTCCGAGAGGGGCGCTTCGTTTGTGTGTAGGCACAAAAAAAAGAGGCACTAAGGCCTCTTTATTACTCCTCCAGAAACTCCTTCGGTACGACGAAGCGAACTGCTTGAGGTACGACCGAGATGGTTGCTGGTGTGCCACCTTGTAACTCTCCATCCGTCTCGAGTGGGATGGTCGGTGCGGAGGTTATCTTCACGCACTTACCCTGGGCGTGTTGCACGTGACCAATGGAGTAGATTTCGCCATTGAAGAGTCGCGCTGCGCGGAAGATGACGTGCCACCAATGCACTGGGCGGATGATGGTCAGGTCGAGCAATCCGTCGTTCGCTACGGCGAGCGGCAACTGCTGGATGCCACCGCCATTATAGCGGCAGATGCCCACAGCCAACGAGAATAGCAGTTTGTTGTAGATGACCTTGCCGTCGACCTCGATGGTTACGCCCGCAGGTTTTGCCGAGAAATAACCGCGTAGGAGGCTATAAATGTAGAGCCACTTGCCCTTCCAACCCTTCAGCTTGAGGTGGTTGAAAATCTGGATGACATAGGCATCGAATCCGAGTCCAGCGACATTTGCCATATAGCGCGTCTGTTCGACCTTCGACTCGGTGTAGGTCACCTTGCCCACATCTTGCAGGAACGAGTATCCCTCCTTGATGGCGCGAATAGCCTTGGTGTAGTTGCGCGGAATGACAAAGGTGCGTACCCAGTCGTTGCCCGTGCCTACGGCAATCACAGCCACCAGAATATCCTTTGGCTCGCACTGCTTCTGTATGAAGAGTCCGTTTACTACCTCGTTCAGCGTGCCGTCGCCGCCCACAACGATAATCTTGCGGTAACCACGATTTGCAGCCTCTACGGTCAATTCGGTGGCGTGGTGGCGATGTTCGGTGAACACGGGGTCGTGCTCGATGCCGTTCTCGCGGAGGAGGTGGGATATTTTCGGAAAATCCTCCAATCCCTTACCTCCGCCCGATATGGGGTTTACTATTACAAACCAACGATTGGTCATAATCTACGATTATTAAATTGACAATTGATAATTGACAGTTGACAATTAGTAGTAAAAACAACAAGTCGTTTTTTGTTAGATTAATTTAATTTTCAATTCTCAATTTTCAATTCTCAATTTTCAATTCTCAATTAAAAATAACTTGTTATTTTTTTGGTGCGTTCTTCAGTGTGTGGAGCAAGAAGTCGTAGAACTTCGCTACCGATGCAATCTCTACCTTCTCGTCTGGTGAGTGTGGGTAGCAGATTGTAGGTCCGAACGAAATCATATCGAGGTTAGGATATACACCGCCGATGATACCGCACTCCAAACCAGCGTGGATAGCCGTTACGGCTGGCTTCTTGCCATACAACGCCTCGTATGAAGCGAGCATCGCCTTCAAGATTGGCGACTCCATATTAGGCTTCCAACCGTCGTACGAGCCCGACAACTCAACCTCTGCGCCAGCCATCTCGAATACCCCCTTGATAGCCTCTGCCAATGCCACCTTCTCGCTCGATACCGAAGAACGGAGCAAGCACTGAATCTTCACGCACTCGCCATTCGACACCACGCGTGCGAGGTTGGTCGAGGTCTGTACCAAGCCCTCCATCTCAACCGACATCTTCACTACGCCATTAGGTGCGCCTACTACCGCCTTCACGAGTTTTGTAGCCACCTCTGCAGGGATAATCTCAGTAGGGTAGGCAACCTCCTCAGCGAGTACAGCAATTGAATCCTCGATGTTCTCGAACTCCGCCTGCAAGGTCTTCTCGTATGCAGCAGCCTCAGCCTTGAATGCTGCTACGTCCTTAACGAGAACTACCGCCTGAGCCTCGCGTGGGATAGCATTTCTTAAACCGCCACCATCAACCGATGCGAGCAACCACTCCTGCTCGGTGTGGAGCAACATACGGCACAATAATCGGTTAGCATTTCCGCGCTGGAAACCAATCTGAATGCCCGAGTGGCCGCCCTTCAAGCCCTTAACCTCGAGCTTGATTGCGTTCCAACCCTCGGGTGCAGCCTCTGCTGCGTAAGGGAGTGTGATGTTGGCATCAGTTCCACCTGCGCAACCTACGTACAACTCGCCCTCAGTCTCCGAGTCGAGGTTTAAGAGGATGTCGCCCTTCAAGAGTCCAGCCTTCAAGCCGAATGCTCCGTCCATACCAGTCTCCTCGGTTGCGGTGAAGAGTCCCTCAATTGCGCCGTGCTCCAAGGTGTTGTCCTCCAACACTGCGAGAATGCAAGCTGCGCCGATGCCGTTATCAGCACCGAGAGTAGTGCCGTTAGCAGTTACCCACTCGCCGTCGATATATGCCTCGATTGGGTCGTTCTCGAAGTCGAACACCTTGTCGTTGTTCTTCTGTGGCACCATATCGAGGTGTGCCTGCAATACGATACCCTTTCTATCCTCGTAGCCAGGGGTTGCTGGCTTTGCGATATATACGTTGCAAGCCTCGTCCACCGAGTACTCGAGGTTGTGAGCCTTTGCAAACTCCACAACGTACTCACGAATCTTCTCCTCGTGGTGCGATGGGTGTGGGATTTGGCAAATTGCCTTAAAATGCTTCCAAACCAATGCTGGGTTTAATGTCTCCAAATTGTAGTTCATAGTATTATTGTTTTATGTGTTGTTGTCTGTTTTTATGGGGATTATGGGGTCTGCTTCTAGCGCACCCTTAATAGCCCTTAATAACCCTTAATCTTGTTGCGCCTTGACCACCTTTGGAGTTCGCAACTCATCTTGCTTATCGAATGCCTCGACGATGTGTTTAACAAGTTCGTGACGAACGATGTCGCCCTTGTTAAACTCCACAAAGCCGATGCCATTGATGCCTCGTACGGTGTTCATTGCGCGCAACAATCCGCTGTCATTCTTGTGCGGAAGGTCAATCTGCGTAACGTCGCCCGTAACGATAAAACGCGCATTGCGGCCCATACGCGTGAGGAACATCTTAATCTGCGAGAGGGTGGTGTTCTGCGCCTCGTCGAGAATTACGAATGCGTTGTCCAAGGTGCGACCACGCATATAGGCGAGCGGAGCAATCTGCACTGTGCCATCCTCCATAAACTTCTGTAACTTCGCTGGTGGAATCATATCGTTCAGCGCATCATACAAAGGTTGCAAGTATGGGTCGAGTTTATCCTTCAAGTCGCCTGGAAGGAAGCCCAACTTCTCGCCAGCCTCCACCGCAGGGCGTGTCAAAATCACGCGTCGCACCTGCTTGTCACGCAATGCACGAACTGCCAACGCAATGGCCGTATATGTCTTACCCGAGCCCGCAGGACCTGTTGCGAAGATGAGGTCGTTCTTGTCGTACAAATCAACGAGCTTGCGCTGATTCTCGGTGCGAGGCTTTACAATAAGACCATTGTTGCCATATACAATCACCTCCTTGTCGCTCTTGTGTGCCTGCTCTGCCGCTTCGGCAAAACCCACCGAGAAGGACTGCTCAATCACCTCCTTCGAGATGTGACCATAGCGGTCGTAGTAGGCGATTAAACCCTCCATCTGGCGTTCAAATCGCTCTACATCTCCCTTTGCACCAAGCACCTTCAGCGTAGAGCCGCGTGCCACTATCTTCAATTTTGGGTGCATCGACACAATCTGATGTAGGTAGCACTCTTTGGCACCATACAACTCACGAGTGTCGACACCCTCCAAAATTATCTCTTTACCTGTGTCTGTCATCGTTTCAAATTAGGAAAATCGTTCCGATGTACTCTTTTTGCACCTTACTTGCGTCGTCAATGCTCACATAGGTCTAAAAATAGCCTCATCGCCTCCGATTTTGAATATATGGAATTTCTATTTTTATTCTTAATCTTCTCTCGTCTAATTAAAACACCACTCCGAATCGCAATTGTATGCTTCGGCAATAGGTGCGGAATGTCTGTGCAGTAGGTTGTTTGCTTTGGTCGAGGGTCCAAACCCACTGATTCTCACGCTTGTCCAACTCCTCGGTCCACTTGCCACGGAACTGGTCAGCATAGCGCACATCGAGTATCACGTACTGTCCCAATTTTATGCTGATACCCGCAGCGTAGGTCACCGTAGGGTAGAGTCTACCCACTGGCATATGCTGAATATCCTCGCCCAATGCCAATGGGTACGAGGTATCGTCCATAAGAGTGAATACTGGTCCTGCGTTGAAGCGGAACATCGCAGCACGCAACGACAAGAGCATCGGAATCTGCACGATATTCGACTTAACTGGTTTCGGTTTTATCTCCTTGCCATCCTGATGGTCGGTGATTTCCAGGTAGTTGCGAGCATATGAAATCTCGGGCTGAATGCCGAATGTGCGACCAATGTTGAGGCGAAACTGCAACGCTGCACCATACGATACGGGCATCTTGATGGTAGGTGTGAAGTTGTCACACAATGGCACTATGTCGTAGAGGTTGTAGCGTGCGCCAATGCCCAAACCGAACTCGGTAGATACCTTCGGCTGGTTGCTCTTGCGCTCTTTCTTTATCTTGCTCACTGGCTCTTCGGGCGTAGATGTCTGCGCCAAAGCGGTGAAACTTACCGCTATAAGCAATAGTGTGAGTGCTGATTTTATCGTTATATTTCTCATTTTCTAATCTCAAATCGCTGTTATAACTCCCAAAAATAATAAATATTTTTGAAATAACCACATATAGTTGGTGAAATATCGAAAATTTGCTACCTTTGTACCCGTAAAATTGCGCAAAATCGTTCTGATGAGTTCTTTCTGCACGAGTCGTCGGATATCGAAATGCTCACATAGGCTTACTATGCTGCGCTTTCGCTACCTAACCTCGCACAAAAATAATCTCATCACCTCCGATTTTGAGTCCTTTGTTGGAAACCAATTTTGCATTTTGCATTTTGAATTATAAAAAGCTAATGGCTAATGGCCAATGGCTAAAAGCTAAAAAGATATGAGTTTAGTAGCAATAGTAGGTCGCCCAAATGTGGGCAAGAGTACGCTGTTCAACCGCTTGGTAGGAAATCGTCAGGCGATTGTTGATTCGACTGCAGGTACAACACGTGACCGCCACTACGGCAAGACCGATTGGTGTGGTCGTGAATTTTCAATTATCGATACGGGTGGTTACTCGGTTAATAGCGACGATATCTTCGAGGACGAGATTCGCAAGCAGGTGATGCTCGCCATCGAGGAGGCTGATGTCATCCTCTTTATGGTGGAGGTAGGTACAGGCGTTACCGATCTCGATATGATGATGGCTGAGGTGTTGCGTCGTGCTAAGAAGCGCACCATCCTTGTCTGCAACAAGGTTGATAACTACGACCTCATCTACTCGTCGAACGACTTCTACTCGCTCGGCTTGGGTGATCCATTCTGCATCTCGTCGATGTCGGGTAGCGGAACTGGTGACTTGATGGACGAGATTTTGAAGCATCTCCCTGAGGATTGCAAGGCTGAGGAGTTGGAGAATCTTCCTCGTATTACCATCGTTGGTCGTCCAAACGTAGGTAAGTCGTCGCTCACCAACGCATTGCTCGGCACTGACCGCAACATCGTGACCAACATCGCAGGTACTACACGCGACTCTATCCATACGCGATATAATAAGTTCGGTATGGACTTCTACCTCGTCGACACCGCAGGTATGCGTAAGAAGGGTAAGACAATGGAGGACTTGGAGTTCTACTCGGTGATGCGTTCGATTCGTGCTATCGAGGCTTCGGATGTCTGCATCTTGATGCTCGATGCCCAGCAGGGCCTCGAGTCGCAGGACTTGAACATCCACAACCTCATCGTGCGTAATCGTAAGGGCTGTGTTATCGTGGTGAACAAGTGGGACTTGATTGAGAAGAGCAACAACACAATGAAGGAGTGGAAAGAGGCGTTGGAGAAGCGTCTTGCTCCGTTCAACGATATTCCAATCATCTTCACCTCGGCATTGAACAAGCAGCGTATCTTGGATGTGTTGCAGACAGCAATTCGCGTCTACGAGTCGCGCTCGCGTCGTATCTCGACATCGGAGTTTAACGATTATATGTTGCCGATTATCGAGGAGACTCCGCCACCTTCAACCAAGGGTAAGTATATCCGTATCAAGTATGCGATGCAGTTGCCTACGCCTACTCCGCAGTTTGTATTCTTCTGCAACCTGCCGCAGTATATCCGCGAGAACTACCGTCGCTTCTTGGAGAACCACTTGCGCGAGCATTGGGACTTCTCGGGTGTGCCTATTCAGATCTATTTCCGCCAGAAGTAAAACCAAAATAAACCTAAAGCAATGAAAAGAATCTTCACACTTGCGTTGATGCTCGTTGTTGCAACATCGGCATTCGCAATTAAGATTACATACGGCCCTTATGTGCAGGCTGTGACCGAGAAGACTGTGACCATCGTGTGGGCAACCGACAAGACCGCAATCTCGTGGGTTGAGACTGCGCCAAACGACAAGTCGCACTTCTATGGCGAGGAGCGTCCAAAGTTTTTCCAGACTGTATTGGGTCGTAAGGTGCCTACCAAGTTGCACTCTATCACCATCCCTAACCCTAACACCAACGGCAAGGCGGGCTTCCGCTATCGTGCTTTCTCGCAGGAGATTACAAGCAACAAGGGTGGTCGTACAATGTATGGACGTGTGGCTTCGACTCGCATCTATTCGTATCGTCACATCTGGGTTAAGACGTTGGACTACAACAAGAAGTCTATCGACTGCATCATTATGAACGACCAGCACGGCGTGGATGGCACATACGAGTTGCTCAATCAGCGCGTAAACCGTAAGACTACCGATGCGGTACTCTTCTGCGGTGATATGGCTTCGGCTGATCTCGAAAAGCAAACTTCGGTTTATAACAAGATTTCGGGTCGTGTGAACAATCTCAAAAATGCCGAGACTCCACTCCACGAGGTGCCTTGTTTGATGGTGCGTGGTGTGAACGAGTCGGTTGGAAAGCTCGGTATGAACTATATGAGCCACTTCCCAACTGCGACTGGTAAGCCTTACTATACAGTGCGCTATGGCTCTACTTGCTTTATCGTACTCGACTCGGGTTGCGACCAGAAGGATAAGACTTCGGGCAACGACTTCGACTCTTACCGCAAGGAGCAGGCGGCTTGGCTTGCGAAGGCTCTCGAGAGTGAGGAGGTGAAGGGTGCTAAGTTCAAGGTTGCGCTTATGCACATCCCTCCAGTTGGTGGCGTAGCACCAGTGAGCAAGAATTTGCATTCGCTCTTTGTGCCTATGCTCGAGAAGGCGGGCGTGACCCTTATGATTTGCGGTTACACCCACGAGAATAACTACTATGAGGCTGGCAAGAAGGCTTCGTTCCCAATCCTTGTGAATGGCTCGTCATCGCTCGTAAATGTGCGTGCCACACAGGAGAAGATGGATGTCGTAGTTGAGGACTTCAACGGCACAGAGTTGAAGAAGTACGCGTTCTAACGAATCGGTTAATGGTAGATATGGGGCGGTCGGTGGACTGCCCTTTTTTTTGTGGCGCGCGCCATAAAGCAGTCGCAGACTGCGCCGCCATAGAGGAGGCTATGCCTCCGCCGTCATAGAGCCAACTCGGTTGGCGACGTTATCTTTGCTTCGCGCCTTCTTTGTTTAAAAAACTTTTGCGTTTTCAGTTTTTTTACTATCTTTGCATTCAGAATACTCGGGGCAGGGTGTAATTCCCTACCGGTGGTGATAGTCCACGACTCCCGTATGGTGCTGACTTTTAGGTTGATATTGCATCTTGTGGGACTGAATCGGTGTAATTCCGATACCGACGGTTATAGTCCGGATGAGAGAGTTTTATAAACGGAAAACGGAAAGCGAAAAGCGGAAAACTAATTCTGCATTTTGCATTCTGCATTCTGAGTTTTGATTCTGATGTCCCTTGTGTTCGATAATGAAGCATTGGGGATTTTTTTATGATTAGAATTAAACAATTTTGTCTTCTTTTGGTGGCGGTGCTATTCTCCGCTACATCTTTTGCGCAATCAACTACTGCGTCGCTCAATGGATTTGTGACCGATGCGAATGGTAAGCCGCTGGTGGGTGCTACGGTGGTGGCAACGCACGTGCCGACAGAAACGGTCTACGGTACTGTCACCGACGCGAATGGTGCCTATCGTCTGCAGGGCTTGCGCGTGGGTGCGCCCTACAAGGTGGAGTTCTCGTTCGTGGGCTTCAAGGATAAGCAGTTCAACGACATAGCACTCTCGCTGGGCGAGGTGCGACAGATTGATGCTCGCCTCTCCGACACGCAGACTATTGATGCCGTAGTGGTGAATGCCGACGGCTTCAACGAGAAACGTACGGGTACGGGCGAGGTGTTCCACCGCGAACTGATTGAGCGCACGCCAACCGTGTCGCGTTCGATTGACGATATCACACGATTGGCACCGCAGGCTATGGTGTCGAAGGATGGTGGCATCTCCATCGCTGGTACAAACTCGCGCTACAACTCCTTCCAGATTGACGGCACCGCATCGAACGATATGTACGGCTTGACCTCGACAGGTACAAATGGTGGCTTGGCGGGTGCTAACCCAATTCCGCTCGATGCAATAAGCGATATTCAGGTGGTCACTGCGCCTTTCGATGTTCGTCAGGGTGGATTCTCGGGTGGCGGTATCAACGCCATCACCAAGTCGGGTACTAACACCTTCTCGGGTACGGCGTACGCCTACTACAACGACCACAACTTCTACGGTCGCTCGCCCCTCAATGGTGCTAAGTTGGCGGAGCAACGCACGCAGATTTATGGCGTGTCGCTCGGCGGTGCAATCGTGAAGAACAAGCTCTTCTTCTTCCTCAATGGCGAGTTCGACCTCGACTCGTCGCCTTCGTCGTACTTCGTGGGCGATAGCGGTTGCAACATCTCCGAGGCGGATGCCAAGACCATAGCAGAGCGATTCTACGCCCTTACGGGTTACGATGGCGGTGGCTACGGTCAGCAGACCTTGAACAAGCGTACTGGCTCGCTCATAGCGCGTCTGGACTGGAATATCAACTCGCGTCACAACCTCTCGCTGCGCTACAACTTCCTCGATGCTCGCAAGGATGAGTTCGCCTCGTCGGCTACGTTGCTGCGCTTCAATGGCGAGGGCTACACCTCGATTGCCGACACCCATTCGTTGGTTGCGGAGTTGAACTCGCGCGTCTCCGACAAGGTCTTTAACGAGTTCCGCGTGGGCTATACTCGCGTACACGATGGTCGTGATGCGATGAGCGGTGCGCTCTATCCATACGTCGAGATTCAGAAGATGCGCGACGGCGACAACACTTCGGTCTATATCGGCACCGACCCATTTGCCATTATGAACGACCTGGTGCAGAACACCATCACCCTCACCGACAACTTTTCGTACTATGCCAAGTCGCACACCATAACCGTAGGTACTCACAACGAGTTGTTCAACTCCTCGTGCCTCTATATGGCGAATGCGATGGGTGCTTATACCTATAATACATTAGAGGACTTCCTCGCCGACAACCCTCGCAAGTATGTCCGCAACTACGCGGTGGGCAACCCTGCGACCAATGTTACGGCTGCGCAGTTCGGGTTCTACGTGCAGGACGAATGGAACGCTTCTCCTCGCTTCTCGATGACCTACGGTTTGCGTGCCGATGTGCCAGTCATCTTTGGCAATCCGCCTGCAAATGAGGCGTTTAACGCTACGGAGGTGGCTACTAAATACGATATTCAGACGAACCAGATGCCTCGCCCATCGGTGCTTGTTTCGCCCCGTATTGGCGTGCGCTGGCGCATCCACGAGTCGGCTGATGCCAAGACTCTCTTGCGTGGTGGCGTGGGTATCTTCTCGGGTAGAATACCATTTGTATGGCTCTCGAACTGCTTCTCGAATACGGGCGTGACGCAACGCGGCTACACGCTCGACAGCAGCAAGGGACAGTATGTTCCGAAGTTTGGCGAGGAGCCTACGGGTACGGAAGGCGTGTCGTCAAATCCGATGATTAATATCGCGGCAAAGGATTTCCGCTATCCGCAGGTGGCACGCGCAACCCTCGCCTTGGAGCAGGAGTATAAGGGTTGGCACTTTACGGTTGAGGGTATCTTCACGAAGTCGATTAACGACTTGCTAATCACTAACTTGACCGCGCAAGATAAGGGCGATAAGTTCTACGCCGTGAACGCCTCGTTGGCGAACGAGCAGAACACCACAACGCTCTACGACTCGTCGTTGGCAAGCTCCTACTCGGCGATATATCTCTTGTCGAACACCTCGAAGGGCTATGGCTACTCCCTCTCGGCATCGGTGGCAAAGTCGTTCCGCTTTGGCTTGGACGTGTACGCCTCGTACACCTTCGCGCACTCCTATTCGGTGATGGACGGCATCTCGGCACAGGCGGCAAACACCTGGGGTAGAACATACTCGGCAGATAGCAATGCGCCCGAGTTGAGCTACTCGTTGTTCGATGCTCCACATAAGATCACTGCATCACTCTCATATACAAAGCGTTATGCGAAGGTGCTCGGCACCACCATCTCGCTCCTCTATCAGGGCTATTCGGGTGCTCGCTACTCGCTGACCTACGCCTCGACGTCGGATGTGAATGGTGACCGCAGCTACGGAAATACCACAATATATGTGCCTACTGCATCGGAGTTGGCGGCTATGGAGTTCGAAAGCGAGGAGCAACGCAATGCCTTTGGCGACTACATCGCCTCTACGCCAGCGTTGGCACGTTCGCGCGGTAAGTTCCTCGCACGCAATGCCTTGCAGACTCCGTTCGAGCATCATATCGACCTCCGCATTGCGCAAGACATCTACTTCTCGGCAGAGTCGTCGCGCAAGGTGCAGATCTCGCTCGATGTCATCAACTTCGGCTCGCTCCTCTCGGCTGATTGGGGCGCAAGCTACTACACCTCGAAGTATCGCCTCTCGCCAGTTGAGATTTACGACTACGCGGTTGACGAGCAGGGCAACCGCACACCAAAGTATCGCTTCGTTGGCGGTTCGGTGTCGCGTAACGATCTTCTCTCCCGCTGGCGTATGCAGTTGGGCGTTAGGGTAGTGTTTTAGTTAGTAAGGGTAATTAAAGGTAATTAAGGGTAATTAACGGTTATTAAAGAAAAGCATCCGCGCACCCTTAATAACCTTTAATAACCTTTAACAACCTTTAACAACCTTTAATCTTATTGCGCCGTAACAACCTTTAATCTCGTTGCGCCGCGACGACCTTCGGAGTTTACAATTTAACGATTTAACCAATTTAACCATTTACCCCCCCCCGTTAAATTGGTTAAATTTGTTAAAAAGTTAAAAACTCCTATCTCCTCACCTCTCTCTTCCAGCGGAGGTAGCCAGCTACGGCAAGTGAGGTGTAGAGCAGGTAGAGCATAGCCGTAAGTGGTATTCCTTTATATAGGTATAGTCCTACGGTGATGGCATCGACCACGCACCACACGAGCCACTGCTCCACGTATTTACGCGCAAGCATCCACATCGCTACCATAGACATTGCCGTAGTCATAGCGTCCCAAAACGGCACTGTACTATCCGTAAAGCGTGTGAGTACGAAGTAGATAACTGCGTGCAGCACTGCGTAGACACATACCAAAGGTAGTACTTGTCGTAGTGGAGTATGGCTTATTTGTAGTTGTTTGTCTTTGTGCTTATGCCCTGATAACCAAACAACTAAGCCGTACAATCCAGCTGCGATGTAGTAGCACTGCATAGCGCAGTCGGCATACAAGCCCGACTTGAAGTAGAGTAGGCTATGCACGCACGGCATCAGCATACCTACAACCCATAACCAGGTGTTTGCACGGTACTCCAACCATAAGTAGAGTAAACCGAGCATAACGCCAGCAATCTGTAATATTAACTTTAGTTCCATAGTATCATTTATTGGCTATTAACTTTTAGCCATTAGCCGTTAGCTTTTTAACAAATTTAACGATTTAACCAATTTAACGGGGGGGGGTAAATGGTTAAATTGGTTAAATTGTTAAATCGTAAACTCCAAAGGTCGTCGCGGCGCAACGAGATTCAAAGGTTATTAAAGGTTGTTAAAGGTTATTAAGGGTGCGCGGACGCTTTTTTTAATATCCCTTAATTACCTTTTTCTCTCCTCTCTCGTCTCTCCTATCTACCTAAAACCACACCGTCACATTCGCCAGCACAGACGTTGTTGCCTGTGGGAAGTAGCAAGCCCACGAACGGCGGTCGGCAAGGGTTGAGCCCTCCAACCACGAGCCTCCGTAGCCACTTGCGCAGTACTTGGCGTTGAACAAGTTACCCACCTTCACGCCAAAGCGCACGCGCTCTACGCGCTTGGTACTCAGCGTATAACTGATGTCGAGGTCACTCACGCAGTAGCGAGGCAGAGTCAAATCCTCGTACTCGCCATTTGTGAGGTACTGCTTGCTCACATAGCGCGTCGAGAGGCGTGCCGCGAAGCCCTTTACGTGGGCATCGATGAACACTCCAGCCGTCACAGCAGGTGAGTAGGCAATCGTCGTGCGACCACGCTCGAACGCTACGCCGTCGATATAATCGACGTAGTTCTTGATATGGTTTTGGCTGAGGGTGGCATTTCCACCCACCGAGAGCCACTTGGTAACTACGCCCGTGACCGCCACCTCGATACCTCTGCGGTACGAATCGGGCACATTGCGCGAGAGCAACTCGCCCGTGTCGGACAACTCGCCCGTCTGCACCAACTGGTCGCGATACATCATATAATATAGGTTGAGCGACACATCCACCTTCGCGGTGCGGAAGGCGTAACCAGCCTCGATGTCGAGCATCTTCTCGGCACGAGGGTACTCGCCCTTGCGGATGTCGGTGAAGTTGTTGCGCGTAGGCTCCTTCTGACCCACCGCCGCCGAGGCATACACCGAGTGCGACTTTGCGAACGAGTAGTGCAAACCGACCTTCGGATTGAAGAAGTTGTAGCGACGCGCGATGTCGAGGCGCTGCATAGCCCCGATTGAGTCGTCGTAGTTGTCGTTCACGCCCGAAATATTGTGTGTAATGTGACGATACTGCACATCTGCATACAGGTTTAAACCTTTGGTAATCAGCCAATCAACCTTCGCAAAGCACGATGCATCCCACTTGGTAGTGTAGTTGCGGTAGTACTCCGTAGTGGCGAAGTCGGGAGCCGCGAGCAAGCCCGAAATCTCGCCATAGTGGACTCCGTCGTAGAGCGATGCCGACACGCCCATAGCGAGCGAAACGCGCTCCGCAGAGTAGAGTGCCGAGCCTACCACACCGCCGAAGTTGTTGCCCATCATCTTCTTGCGGAGGAGGTTGGTGCGCTCGATGAATGTACCCTCTACCTCGATTGGCGCAATGCCATATTTGGCGAGTTTTTGGTCGTTCTTGTAGTTGCGGTAGTAGCCGTTGCCGTAGGTGTAGTGCGCAGTCGCAGAGATGCGCCACTTGTCGTTAAACGAGTGGTTTACAACGAGTTGGTTGTTCACCTGCGTATAGTTGTCGGTGTGGTCGTCGTAGTAGCCCACCACCTTGTCGTCGATGACGATTTCGCCCTCGGGGTTGTAGCGACGATTCTCCGCCATCTGCTCCGCAGTAACGCCCGTATAGGCGAGGTAGACTTTCGCCACGCCACCAAATGAGAGGAGTTTTACGGAGGTGTTACCCTTGTAGTAACCCGCCTGGAACATATAGGACGAGAGGTTGCTCGAGGCGCGCTCGACGTAGCCATCCGATGCGACGTGCGAGAGGCGACCCTCGACTGCCCAATGCCCACCGAGGAGTCCCGAAGAGAGGGCAATCTCCTGCTTGGCGGTGTTGAACGAGCCGTAGGAGAGCGATGCACGCCCCGAGAACTTGGAAGCTATAGGCGCGGAGGTCATATTTAGCGAAGCACCGAAAGCACCCGTACCCGAGGTTGAAGTGCCGACACCGCGTTGCAGCTGCACTGAGCCGAGCGACGATACGAGGTCGGGGGTGTCGTACCAGTAGACCGAGTGGGTCTCGGCATCGTTCATCGGCACGCCATTGAGGGTTACGTTGATGCGTGTAGCATCCGTTCCGCGCACTCGGAACGAGGTCGAGCCAATGCCTGTACCGCTCTCGGAGGCGATGACCACCGAAGGCAAGTTCTTCAGGAGCGATGGGATGTCCTCGCCGTAGTTCTGCGCTTCGATTTCGCTGCGCGAGAGGTCGGAGTGGGCGATAGGAGTGGTTGTGGTTGCGCGTGTGGCAGTGACTTCGATTTGCTGAATAGCGACGGAATCGTTTTCGATTAAGTTGAGAGTTGAGAGTTGAGAGTTGAGAGCTTCTGCGCTCGCAACATTGACGGCACACATAGCCGCAGCAGTTAAAAGAAAAATCCTTTTCATAACTAATTGGGTTTTTGAATTAAACAATAAGTTTGAAAAGGGGTAGTATGTAAATTACACTCTCCCGTTCCGGCATTACCCGTTTCGGTTCGATGGGTATAATCTCAGCCTCAACAAACGGAAAACGGAGAACGGAAAGCGGAAAACGAAAAATAGTTTTCAGTTTTCAGTTTTGAGTTTTCAGTTAGTGAAGCACCCCTTATGTCGCTGCAAAGATAGTGAAAAAAGTTGATAGTTGAGAGCGAAGAGTTCAGAATTTTTATTAACTTTGTGCATTATAAAATAATATTGGTATGAATTTGAAAGAGAGATTGCAGCGAATGTTGCATATTGTGGCGGATGCGGAGCAGAGTGGTGCTATGTCTGCCATCGAACGAGATATTATCCTTGCCGAGTTGCGCGAGGCGTATGCCGACCTTAAATTTGGACAAGCGGAAAACGAAGTTGTGGAGCAAGAGGTCGTTTCTGAGCAGAAAGTTGTTGCAGAGAATGAGCCTGCAGTTGAACTCCCTATTATCCCTATTGTCCCTATTGCTCCTGCTGAGGAGAATGCGGAGGAGTCGGATGAGCCTGAGGTTGAAGTGGAGCTTCTCTTCAATGAGGAAGAGGATGAGGAAGAGGAGGAAAACGAAGTTGCAGCGCCTGAGTCTATTGCCGAGCCTGAGCCTGTTGCTGAGCAGGGAGTTGCTGAAGAAGAAAATCTCTCAACTCTCAACTCTGAACTCTCAACTGCTGAAGATGAAAATCTCTCAACTCTCAACTCTGAACTCTCAACTGCTGAAGATGAAAATCTCTCAACTCTCAACTCTGAACTCTCAACTGCTGAAGATGAATATCTCTCAACTCTCAACTCTCAACTCTCAACTCCAAAGCGTAGCGCCCTGCTTTCGCTCTACGACGACGAGCCTACGCCAGTTGTTGGTGAGCAGTTCCGCGAAGCACCTTCGGTGGCGGATACTATCGCTTGTCCTAAGGGCGTTGCCGAGTGCACACCAATCTCTTCGTTGCGCGAGGCGATAGGCGTAGCCGATAAGTTTATGATCATCCGCGAGTTGTTCGGTGGTGATGGCGCGGCATACGAGGCAACAATCGTAGCCCTCGACGCTCAACCATCATTCGAGGATTGCTTAATCTACATCTCGGAGCACTACGCTTGGCGACCAAATAACGAAGGCACAAAGACGCTAATGGCGCTCCTACAAAGAAAATTTAATTAAATTTTAATTGACAATTGATAATTGACATTTGACAGTTAAAGGTATTTTATTTTTTATTTTAATTATTCAGCAAGTAATTGAAATAGAAAATAATATAGCACAAAAACGACAAGTCGTTTTTACCAATAATTCTCAATTTTCAATTTTCAATTCTCAATTAAGCTGAAAGCTTGAACTATGGCAAAACTATACATCGTACCTACCCCAATAGGTAACCTTGAAGATATCACCCTCCGCGCCATTCGTGTGCTGAAGGAGGTGGACTTTATCCTTGCCGAGGATACGCGCACAAGTGCGGTGCTGATGAAGCATCTCGGCATCGACAAACCCTTGCGTTCGCACCACAAGTTCAACGAGCACGCTACCGTGCAGATGGTAGCCGACTCAATCGAGGCGGGCAAGGATGTGGCTTTGGTGTCGGATGCAGGTACACCGGGCATCTCTGACCCAGGCTTCTTGTTGGTGCGCACCTGCGTGGAGCGAGGCATAGATGTTGTCACCCTACCTGGTGCTACGGCATTTGTGCCAGCGTTGGTGCAGAGTGGATTCCCTTGCGACCGCTTCTGCTTTGAGGGCTTCCTTCCGCAGAAGAAGGGACGTATGAAACGCCTCGAGGCTTTGGCTGAGGAGGAGCGCACGATGATATTCTACGAGTCGCCCTACCGCGTTGTTAAGTGCCTGGAGCAACTCGCCGAGGTACTTGGCGAGGAGCGCGAGGTGGCTGTGTCGCGTGAGATTACAAAGATGTTCGAGGAGACCGTTCGTGGCACCCTTGCCGAGGTGGCAGAGCACTTCCGCCAGCACGCTCCGAAGGGAGAGTTTGTGATTGTCGTTGCGGGCAAAAAGACTAAAGAACGAAAAAATGAAGAGGAAGATTAAAGAGATATATGAGAATATCGTAGTCTCAATCTTGTGGTGCTTGTGCTACCTGATTGCGATACTTCCGCGCTGTGTGCGTTATGGGGTACTGCGACCATTCGTGGCATTTGTGCTGCGTAGGGTGCTGCACTATCGCTACGAGGTGATTATGCGCCAGTTGCGCGACTCCTTCGCCGAGAAGAGCGAGGAGGAGGTTGCCGATATCTGCCATCGCTACTACGACCACCTTGCCGAGATGATTATTGACACATTGTCGCTGGCTGGAATGAACGATAAACGTCGCGCCAAGGCTACCGAGTTCAATCTTACGGAGAACTTCCATTCCGAGATTGAGGGACGCAATGTGGTAATCTTAACCTCGCACTATGGATTCTGGGAGATAGCGCTAAATCTCTATCTCGTAACGCCTAACCACCATATTGTGGCTGCATATCGCCCACTCAAGAGCCCTATTATGGGCAATCTCTATAGCCGTTTACGTAATAACAAGGGCGTGGATGTAGTGCCGAGTCAGCAACTCATCCGCCACTTTATCGCTAACCGCAACGGCATAAATGGAAAGAACTTGATCGTGGGACTCATCTCCGACCAGAACTGCCCACCGACCAAGGGTTGTTGCTGGCACGATTTCCTTCGTCACGACTCCATCTTCTTCGATGGTGGCGAGCAGTTGGCACTTAAGTTCGGTCTGCCAGTCTTCTATATGGAGCTGGAACGCCTTGAGGCAGGTCGCTATCGCCACAACTATACTCAACTCTACGATGGCAAGGAGGAGATTCGCCCTCACGAGATAACCGAGCGATATGTGCGATGCTTGGAACGCACTATCGAGAAGAAGCCCGAGCATTGGATGTGGTCGCACAAACGTTGGAAGAATCGTCCGAAGGAGGATGCTAAATATTTCGATAACTACAAGGAGCGCAAGTAGCGATGAAGACGGCTGTAGTCATACTCAACTGGAATGGTGTGCAACATCTGCAACACTACCTTCCGCGCGTGGTAGCAACCACCGTAGGGGCAGATATCGTGGTTGCCGATAATGGCTCTACGGATGGCTCTGTGGCGTGGCTGAAGGAGGCTATGCCTATGGTGAAACTCGTTCTGCTCGACAAGAACTACGGCTTTGCAGAGGGTTATAATCGCGCCCTGAAACAACTCGAGGGGTACGACACCTTCGTCTTGCTCAACTCCGATATAGAGCCTGCGGAGGGGTGGTTGGAGCCTCTGGTGGAGCAACTCGAGCGCAACGAGGATGTGGCGGTTGTAGTGCCGAAGATTCTCGACGATAAGTGTCGCGAGAAGTTTGAGTACGCAGGTGCCGCAGGTGGCTTCATCGACATTCTTGGCTACCCATTCTGCCGTGGTCGCATCTTGCAGACCGTAGAGCAGGATAATGGACAATACGATACATCAATGGATGTGATGTGGGGTAGTGGTGCGGCTTTCTGCTGTCGTGCTTCGGTTTATGCCGAACTTGGCGGTCTTGCTACGGAGTTCTTCGCTCACCAGGAGGAGATTGACCTCTGCTGGCGTGTGTGGCTCTCGGGACGTCGCGTGGTGGTCGAGCCTCGCTCAAAGGTCTACCACCTGGGCGGAGCAACCCTCTCGACCGATTCGCCATTCAAGACGATGCTGAATCACCGCAACAACCTCGCAATGCTCTTCCGCTGTGCCTCACCTGCGCAACGATTGTTGGTGGCTGTGGTGCGCCCATTCTTGGACTTTGCCGCCGCAATGAGCTATCTCGTGCAGGGTAAACGAGCGAGTGCGAAAGCAGTATGGCAGGCGTGGAGGGATTTTTTGCTCTGGCACTCTCGCCTCACCGTCGAGCGAAAAACAATACGCGCCAATGTCGTACGCGAAGCACCGATATACTACGGGTCGATAGTTTTGCGTTACCTATTTGGAAAGAGAACTTTCCAAAAGTTAATAGTTAAAAATTAAAAGTTAAAAGTTGAAAAATAGTT
>JAZQWU010000190.1:0-2126 GCA_045632505.1 Alistipes sp.
CGCTACTGGGGTACTCCGCTCCCAATCTGGGCTACTGAGGACTACTCGGAGTTGAAGTGCATCGGCTCGGTTGAGGAGTTGATGGCTGAGATTGAGAAGTCTATCGCGGCTGGCTTTATGACCGAGAATCCATACAAGAACTTCAAGGTGGGCGATATGTCGGCAGAGAACTACTCGACAGACAACATCGACCTCCACAAGCCATACGTAGATAACATAGTTCTCGTATCGTCGAAGGGTGAGCCTATGCGCCGTGAGAGCGACTTGATTGACGTTTGGTTCGACTCGGGTGCTATGCCTTATGCACAGCGTCACTATCCGTTCGAGAATGCAGATTGCTTCGACAAGCTCTTCCCTGCGGACTTCATCGCTGAGGGTGTAGACCAGACTCGTGGTTGGTTCTTTACATTGCACGCAATCGCTACAATGTTGTTCGACAGCGTAGCGTTCAAGAATATCATTTCGAACGGTCTTGTACTTGATAAGAATGGTAACAAGATGTCAAAGCGTTTGGGTAACGCGGTAGATCCATTCGAGGTTTTGAACAAGTATGGAGCAGATGCTACCCGTTGGTATATGATTGCCAACTCGGACCCTTGGGAGAACTTGAAGTTCGACGTTGAGGGTGTGGATGAGGTACGTCGTAAGTTCTTCGGAACACTCTACAACACCTACTCGTTCTTCGCACTCTACGCAAATATCGACGGCTTCACAGGTAAGGAGGCTGAGGTGCCAATGGAGAAGCGTCCTGAGATTGACCGCTGGATTATCTCGTTGCTGAACACCTTGGTTAAGGATGTTACAACCGCACTCGAGGACTACGACCCAACCCCTGCGGCACGCGCTATTCAGGAGTTCGTAGGCGAGAATCTCTCGAACTGGTATGTACGTCTCAACCGTAAGCGTTTCTGGGGTGGTGAGATGAACGAGGATAAGCTCTCGGCTTACCAGACTCTCTACACCTGCCTTGAGACTGTGGCTAAGTTGGCTGCTCCATTCGCACCGTTCATTTCGGATCGCATCTTCTGCGACTTGAATGCATTGAGCGAGCGCCACTCGGAGGATTCGGTGCACCTCGCATCGTTCCCTAAGTGCGACGAGGCACTTATCGACGCTCGTTTGGAGGATATGATGGCTATGGCACAGCAGGTATCGTCGATGGTACTCGCATTGCGCCGTAAGGTGAATATCAAGGTGCGTCAGCCACTCGCAAAGGTGTTGATTCCAGTGCTTGACGACGCTACCGAGGAGCATTTGTCGGCTGTTAAGTCGCTTATCCTCAACGAGGTTAATATCAAGGATATGGAGCTTATCCGCGAAACCACTGGTCTTATCACCAAGCGCATCAAGCCTAACTTCAAGACTTTGGGTCCTCGTTACGGCAAGTATATGAAGCAGATTGCTGCTATGACCGCGCAGTTCTCGCAGGAAAAGATTGCCGAGATTGAGGCTTCGACCGAGATTGTACTCGATATGGGTGCTGAGCAGATTACCGTAACCCCAGCTGACTTCGAGATTATGTCGGAGGATATGCCAGGATGGTTGGTAACCAGCGAGGGCAAGCTTACCGTAGCACTCGACATCACTCTCACCGAGGAGTTGCAGAAGGAGGGTGTGGCTCGCGAGTTGGTAAACCGCATCCAGAACATCCGTAAGGATTCGGGCTTGGAGGTAACCGACAAGATTGAGGTTGAGATTGAGGATATCGAGGCTGTTCGCGCTGCAGTAGCCGAGTTCGCATCGTACATCGGAGGTCAGACCTTGTCGGTAAGCGTTAAGACTGCGGCTGCTCCACAGGGCGAGTTCGTGGTTGATAGTGACGTAAACGAAATCCCGCTCAAGATTGCGATTAAAAAGGCATAAAAATGAAAAGATTACTTCTCGTATGTACCGCAGTGCTTCTCGTCTGCGGTACATCTTATGGTTGGGCGCGTGTGGCGCACGCTACTGTAGCAAAGATTGCCGAGAATCATCTCACTCCCAAGGCGAAGAGGATGCTTGACAAATACCTTGATGGTAAGTCTATTACCTACTACGCATCGTATGCCGACGAGTACAAGCCTGAGTTGTTGATGGATTTGGGCTTCGAGCCTTCGAACGCCAAGCGCAAGGTTACCTTCCCACAC
>JAZQWU010000191.1:0-10806 GCA_045632505.1 Alistipes sp.
GCTGATTGCCGAGATGGGCTCATATAGAGCTTGTGCTGAAAGAAACGAGTGCGAGAGCATTGCAATCGCACCCATAAGTATAAGTTTCTTCATAATCCCCTATTCAAAAATCTCATTCAGCACCTTCGCCAAGCGATAACCAGCCTTGCGGATGAGGAGCTCGCCCGTTTCGAGATTATCGCGCTTGAATTGTGCTGGCTCAATAAACTCGTTGGGTTTGTAGTTGCGCAATGGCTTTGCGGTGCGAGCTACATCTTCGCCCCAGTCGAATACGTCACCTTTGCACCACTCTTTAATTTCTGCATCTGTGGCAATATCAATAACTCTCGCCAAGTCAGTGTAGCTCCATATATTTGTGCCACCCACTAATCCTGAATCCCACAGACCGTGGAAATCGCGCTTATTCTTGCCGTATTGCAACTTGTAGACGCCGAGTGTAGCATCTTTGGGAAAACGAATATGAACAGGACAGTGCATATCGCCCAAAGCGTGAACAATCAACGCGAGGTGAGTCATTCGCACCGAGTCGTTCATCTTCTTGTGGCTCTGCTTCAACTCCTTCGACCAGGTGTCGATATAGTAGAGGCAGTTCTTGAGATATTCGTCGCCCTTGCGGATATAGCGATAAGGCTTGCAGTCGTCGTCCACCGAGTAGGTGTGAGGAAACATCGCCATACGTCTGTAGTTCGATGGCTGCCAACCGAGGTCGATGTAGAGCGGCTGATAGTCGTCGGCATAGCACGAGTAGTAGACCAACGAACGGCGGTGCATATATTTGTGCAGAAAAGCCTTTGCCTTTGGAGTGAGATGATCCTCGGCAATCTTCGCTACTGTGGCGTGCTCGCGTCTGCCCCAGCCGTAAGCCGATGTGCAAACTAAGGATGCCGCAACCAAAAGTATTAGAAATCTTTTCATACGCTTTGGTCTATTTCAAGATGCCGTTCAACACTTTCGCCAGGCGGTAGCCAGCCTTTGTGAGAAGGAACTCGCCAAGTTGCTGATACTTCTTGCGATACTCAATCTCGTCAATCTCGGCATCCTCGCCATATTCGCGCATTGGGAAAGATGCCTTTGCAACCTCTTCGCCCCAAGCGAAGATGTCACCCTTGCAGAACTTGGCAATCTCCTTTTCGGTGTAGATGTCGAACAGGTCGACCATATCGGTGTAGGTCCAAGGATGTAGACCGCTAATCATTCGCGCATCCCACAATCCGTGGTAGCTTGTCTTCTTCTTTTTGTTGCCCTTGCCGAAATAGACGTTGTAGGTGCCGAGCGAAGGCTCGCGGTCGATAAAGCGCATATGCATTGGACAGTGCATATCGCCGAAGCCGTGAATCAAGAGGTAGAGGCGTACCAAACGAATCGAGTCGTCCATTATCGCGTGGTTTGCGGTGAGTTCCTCGGTGATGCGGTCGAGGTGATAGAGCATATTGCCGTGAATCTTCTTCTCGCCCTTCTTCACCACCTCGCGGTATGGCTTAAAGTTCTTGTCCACGTGGTAGGTGTGTGGGAATACGACCATTCGTTTACCCTGCTCTGGTTGGAAACCGATATCGAGGATCATATCCTTGCGATAGAAATCAGCGTGCGAGGCGTAGTATGCCATCGGTCTGCCACCGAGGTATTGCTTAATCAACTCCTTAGCCTTTGGCGTGAGATGCTTCTCTGCAATTGCCGCCACAGTTGCGTGCTCGCGGATGCTCCATCCGAATGTTGTGCCACACATCATTATTGATGCGATGCAGATAAGTAAGGTTCGTTTCATATTTTAGGTGTTTGGTTATTTTACTCGAATTAGGTTGATGCCGTCGCGGAGTGGAAGAATAACATTTTCTACCCTGCTGTCGTTGCGGATATAATCGTTGAAGGCGATAATCTCCTGAGTCTGCTTATCCTTGCGAGCAACCTCCTCGACCACCTTGCCGTACCACAAAATATTATCCGCCAGGATAAACGAATTGCTATGCACGAGGTTGTGCTCGAAGAGCATCTCGTAGTAGGCGGTGTATTCGCGCTTGTCGCCGTCGATAAAAACGAGGTCGTACTGCTCGCCGAGCGTCGGTGCAATCTCGAGTGCCGAGCCGATGTGCTGGCGAATCTTGTCGCTGAGACCGCTGCGCTCGAAGAAGTCGGCTGCAATCATCTCCAACTCGTCATCCACCTCGCAGGTGTCGATGATAGCGCCCTCCTCCAAGCCTGCCGCCATCGAGAGAGCCGAGTAACCAGTGAAAGTGCCGATTTCGAGGATGCGCTTCGGGCGGAGCATACGCACAAGCATCTCCAAAAGTTTACCCTGAATATGTCCCGAAATCATACGGGGGTTGATGACGCGCAGATATGTTTCGCGCTCCAGCTCGTGCAGCAAATTGCCCTGCGGTGAGGACATATCACTGATGTATTGTTCTAACTTGTCCATTCGTTAAAAGTTAAAATAAAATAGTTTTCCGTTTTCTGCTTTCAGTTATTTGTAAAGTAGTACCGACGGATTTTTCCAAACGTCGTTTGCGACTTCGAGGATTTCTGAGGCGGTGACGGCATTGATTTTGCGGTAGGACTCCTCAAGGGTGTCGACCTCGCCATACGCCAAGAGGCTCTTGCCTGCGCCGAGCATATAACTCTCACCACCCTCGGTGAGGATTGCCATCTGTGCGATGAACTGACGCTTCGCCATCGCGAGCTGGCGCGGAGTGAGGGCTGTGGTCTGCAACTTCTTGATTTCGCCATCGATAATCTCGCGGCAACGATCCGTATTTTCGTGGTCGCACGAGAAGTAGATGCTCGCCAAACCGCAGTCCGACAACGACGAATAACTCGCTCCGATGTTGTAGGTCAAGCCGTTACGCTCGCGGACGTTGATGTTGAGTCGCGAGTTTGCGCAAGGACCGCCCAAGATGTTTGTGAGCAAACCGTATGGTAAACGGCGTTTGTCGGCAAGGTTGTAGGCGCGAGCACCGATGATGCAGTGTGCCTGGTGAGTGCGCTTGTTCAAGACCTTCTCGAAAGGTGCGACATCAACTGGTTGTACACGCTCGAACTCGCGCTTTGTTGCGGCGTAGCAACCCAAATAGCGCTCGGCAATCTCCTTGATGCGACTGAGCGAGATGTTGCCGATAGTGGCAAAGACCATCTTATCGGTTGTGTGGGTGCGTGCGCGGAAGCGATGTATCGCCTCCGAGTTGATACCCTTGAGTGAACGCGGTGTGCCAAGGATATTGTGACCGAGCTCCGAACCAGCGAAAATCAAATCCTCGAACGAGTCGTAGATGTCGTCGTTCGGCGAGTCGCGGTATGTGTTTATCTCGTCGAGAATAACCTCGCGCTCCTTGTCGAGCTCCTTATCGGGAAATGTCGAGTTAAATGCGACATCAGCAACCAACTCCACCGCCTTTGTGAAGTCGCCTCGCAGAACAGTTGCGTGAATTGTTGTGTCCTCCTTTGTTGTGTAGGCGTTCAACTCGCCACCGAGATTTTCGAGGCGGCAATTTACTTGGTATGCCTTGCGATGCTTCGTGCCTTTGAAAAATCCGTGCTCAGTGAAGTGGGCAATTCCCTCCTCGCCTTTGCGCTCGTCGCGGCTACCCGCATTTATCATCAATGCGCATCGTGCCACACCGCTCTTGGTCTGGCGATGAATGCAACGAATGCCGTTCGCAAGTTCGTATATGTGAAATTCTGGATTCAAACTTTTAACTTTTAATCTTTAACTTTTAATTTAAGGAACTGTGCTGTGTGGCTTTCGGCGCACTTGACAAGTTCAGCAGGTGTGCCCTCAAAGACGATTGTACCACCCCCTGTGCCAGCCTCAGGGCCGAGGTCGATGATGTGGTCGGCACACTTGATAACCTCCATATTATGCTCAACGATAACAATCGTATGACCTGCTGCAATCAGCGCGTTGAACGCCTTCAAGAGACGATTAATGTCGTGGATGTGCAGACCAGTAGTCGGCTCGTCGAAGATAAACATCATTCGCTTATCGGTAAATTCGCGTGCGAGGTATGAAGCGAGCTTAACGCGTTGACTCTCACCTCCCGAAAGGGTTGATGAAGGCTGTCCAAGCTTGACATATCCTAAACCCACATCGCTCAAGGTCTTGAGGCGTTCTATAATACGACGACACTCCTTCTCATCCTCGCTGAAGAATGCTATCGCCTCGTCAACGCTCATATCGAGAATGTCGCTCACCGACTTATTTCGATACTTAACCTCCAAAACTTCGTCTTTGAATCGCTTGCCATCGCACGCCTCGCAAGTAAGCGTGATATCTGCCATAAACTGCATCGATACCTTGATTGCACCCTCACCCTGACACACATCGCAACGACCTCCCGATGAGTTGAATGAGAAGTGTGATGCAGTGATATTGTTGTGCTTGGCATAAGGTTGCTCGGCAAAGAGTTTGCGGATCTCGTCCCACGCCTTGATGTAAATCGCAGGGTTTGAGCGCGATGACTTGCCGATAGGGTTTTGGTCTACCAACTCTACACCGCGAAGCAACGATACGTCGCCGCTCAAGCCGTCGAAATCGCCTGGAAGGTCGCCCGTATCTGCCAAATCGCGATGCAATGCTGGATAGAGGATGTCGCGGGCTAACGATGATTTGCCCGAGCCGCTCACGCCCGTTATGCAGGTCATAACGCCCAACGGAATCTTGACGGTTATGTTTTTGAGGTTGTTGTGACGGCAACCATTTAACTTTACATAATTGCTCCAACCTCTTGCTGATAAAGGAGTTGTAATCTCTCGTTTACCTGAAAGATAGTCGGCAGTATAACTCTCGGTGGCGGTGCAGAGATGCTCTAAATCGCCATTATAGACTACCCTTCCTCCGTTTGCGCCAGCCTCAGGACCAATGTCGATAATATGGTCAGCGGCGCGGATTACCTCCTCCTCGTGCTCGACAACGATGACTGTATTACCCATATCACGCAACTGCTTCAGCACCTGAATTAAGCGGTGTGTATCGCGTGGATGGAGTCCAATGCTCGGCTCGTCGAGAATATACAATGAACCAGTAAGGTTGCTACCGAGCGAGGTTGCAAGGTTGATGCGCTGGCTCTCACCACCCGAAAGGGTTGCAGAACCTCGTTCGAGGGTCAAGTAACCTAAGCCTACATCGCTCAAGTATTGCAAACGGTTGCGCACCTCGACCAGAAGTCGTTCAGCACTCTGCTTGTCGTGCTCATCGAGCGAAACCGAAGCGAAAAACTCTATCGCTTGGTCTATAGTCATATTCACAACCTCTGCAATATTCTTACCGCCAAAATGAACATACAACGCCTCCTTGCGAAGTCGCTTGCCCTCACATACTGGGCAGATGGTCTTACCAGTAAAGCGTGCTTTAAGGACGCGGAATTGTATCTTATGGCGTTGCGAATCGAGCCTATCGAAGAATGAGTTCAATCCCTCGAAATATTCGTTTCCGAGCCATAGAAGTCGCTTCTGCGCGTCTGTGAGCGTGTGATATGGTGCGTGAATTGGGAAATCGAACTTGTGGGCATTCATCACCAATTGATCGCGAAACCACTTCATTGTATCGCCTCGCCAACACGCTATAGCGTTGTCGAATATGGTGCGCGATTTGTCGGGAATAACCAAATCCTCGTCAATACCCGTAACCTTACCCCATCCTTCGCATCGTGGACAAGCGCCAATAGGATTGTTGAATGAAAAGAGGTGGTCGGTAGGTCGCTCGAACTCTATTCCGTCGGCAACGAAATTTGAGTTGAATATATGCTTATTCTCGCCCTCGATGATAGCGCAACAATTTGTGCCATAGCCAAATGCACGCGAAACAGATTCGCGCATACGAGTGAGAGTATCATCGTCGTTCACCACGCGCAATCTGTCGATAATAATGTAGATACCCTCTGTCGAACGCTCCAAGTCAACTTCCTTGATGAAGTCGTCGATAAGGACAGTCTTGTCGTCTACCAATAGTCGCACGATGCCCTCCTTAACGAGCGTTAGCAACTTCTCTATAATACTTTCGCCCTGGTCGAGTTGCATTGGAACGGCTACGATAACTCTCGCTCCGCTACCCAGCGAAAGGAGAAACTCTACGACGTCATCGGTATCGTAGCACTTTACTTCAGTACCCGATATGGGCGATATGGTCTTGCCAACTCGCGCATAGAGCAACTTCAAGTAGTCGTATATCTCAGTCACAGTGCCTACTGTTGAACGTGGGTTGCGCGAAGATACCTTCTGCTCGATGGCGATTGCGGGAGCAATACCCGAAATAATATCTACATCGGGTTTGGAAATACGACCAAGGAATTGTCGAGCGTATGCGGAGAGGCTCTCTACATAGCGTCGTTGTCCCTCGGCAAAGATGGTGTCAAATGCCAACGTCGATTTTCCCGAACCCGACAGTCCAGTCACGACAATCAACTTCTCGTGTGGAATGTCAAGCTCGATATTTTTGAGGTTGTGAACCCTTGCTCCCTTTATATAGATTGAACTTTTCATTCTACTCCACTATTGTTAGGTATTCAACTTTTAGCAACTTCGCTCTGAGTTGCTCAGCTTCGCTCTCGCGGATGCGTAGTGTCATCGAGCATAGATTATCGAACACTTGCTCGTCTATACGCGGATTCATCTCCTTGATGACGCGCATTACGCCATTCATCGAGATGTAGTCGAAGTTTATCTTTATTATGCAGTCAACTGTCTTTTCGATAATCTTACTTACAGCAATAACCTCAGCGGTAGACTCCTTGTATGCTTGGATTAGACCCGATACACCCAACTTTGTGCCACCAAAATATCGCACAACTACCACCAAGCAGTTCGTGAGATTGGCCGAGAGTAATTGTCCGAGAATCGGTTTTCCAGCTGTACCTGATGGCTCGCCATCGTCGTTTGCACGAAATGCTTCGCCGTGCGCTCCAAGGCGATAGGCGTAGCAATGGTGCGTAGCATCGTAGTACTGCTTGCGCAGAGCGTCCAGCAACTCCTTAATCTCCGCCTCGCTCTCTACAGGGTATGCGTAGGTTAGGAACTTGCTACTGCGCTCCTTGTATATCGCTTCGGCTGGCTCGGCGATGGTTAGGTATGAATCTTTCTGCTCTGCCACTCTAATTTACGCTCTTAAACATTCTGCTCCAACGAATACCATTCTCGCCCTTCGAGAATACCTTAAAAAGTGCCTTACCTACGATATGATCCTCTGGCACAAATCCCCAGAAACGCGAGTCTGCCGAATTGTGGCGGTTGTCGCCCATCATAAAGTAGTAGTCCATTGCGAAAGTGTAGGTGTTGCACTCTACTTCATCAATGAAAATCTTATCTCCCTCTACGCGAAGGTCGTGACCTTCGTATTGGTCGATAATGCGATCGTAGAGAGGCAAGTTGTCAATGGTAAGGTCGATAGTAACACCCTTCTGTGGTACCCAAAGCGGACCGAAGTTATCCTGAGTCCAAGCATAGTTAGCGTGGTGTGGGAATGCATCAAGCGACGCCATCTTATTATTGTAGCGCTCTACACTCTCAACACTCTGGTAGTTGCGAAGTTGCTCCGCACCCTTCTCGGTGGTCGCAACATAGTAGTATGGTGCGCTACCATCAAATTCGGTGATGTTGAGTTTGTTAAATGCATACTCCGACAATGGCGCAGATGTCTTTACGAAATAGATGTGCTGACGCTCCTCACACGCAGGCTGCGCCTTGCCGTTAACGAATAGTTCGGTGTTTACAATCTGCAAAGTGTCGCCAGCAACAGCAACGCAACGCTTGATGTAGTTCTCGCGCTTGTCTACTGGGCGAGAGATTACGGTGTAGTCCTGATGAAGTCGCTTTCTACCCTCCTCCTTGCCGAGCGCATCTTGATACTCACGCAAAATGTCGTAGTATGTTACCGCTTGATTCTCAAGCAATACGGTGTCGCCAGCAGGGAAGTTGAATACGACAACATCCTCGCGCTCAACCTTGCCACGACCGCGAAGACGGTGGTAATCCCACTTAACGCACTCCGAGTACGACTTCTTCGACGGCGAGAAAGGCATTGTGTTGTAGACGAATGGTAATGCTACAGGCGTATTCGGCACTTGAGGACCATACGATAACTTGCTTACGTAGAGGTAATCGCCGATAAGGATTGTCTTCTCCATCGATGACGTTGGAACTACGTAGAGCTGGAAGATGAAGAGGTGTACCAAGTGCGCTACGACTGTCGCCCATACGATAGCATCAATCCAACCGTAGATTGAGTTGTAGAGCGGATACTTCTTGCGCAACTCGTCATTCTTTGTGCCGATGTAGCGATAGATGAGTCGCGAAATAAAGTAGTCGTAGATAAATGGCAAGCCGAGCAACAACCAAAGGTTTCCAGGCCAAACTACGAAAAGCAAAATATATGCGATGCTGGCGATAGCGAACTTTGTCCAGCGATTCTTCAAAATCTCAACAAATTTATTCATAGCGACTAATCAAACAAATCATCAATAGTGAATACACCCTTGCGAGGTGCGATAAACTCAGCGGCAACTACAGCACCGAGAGCCAAAGCGCGGCGCGAGAAGAGTGTGTGCTTGATTTCGATTTTGTCATCCTCGGATGTATAGGTTACGGTGTGCGTACCTGGTACCATACCCTCGCGCAACGATACAATCTCGATTGCCTCGTCTGCGTTTGTTGGCTCGTTTACCCACTTGTTCTTGCGCTCTACTTTATCAAGGATATCGTTCGCTAACGAAATGGCTGTTCCGCTCGGAGCATCCTTCTTCTGTGTGTGGTGAATCTCTTCGATTGCTACGTTGTAGGCGTCAAAGCGATTCATCAATTCCGCCAAGTAGCGATTGAGGCGGAATGTGATATTCACGCCGAGCGAGTAGTTCGACGACCAAATCATAGTCGAATCCTTCTCGCGGCACAAAGCCTGCAACTCCTCTAACTTGTCGTGCCAGCCAGTTGTTCCGCTAACGACTGGAGTGCCGCACTCGATGCAAGTGCGGACATTTGTGTAGGCGGTGGTTGGGGTTGTAAATTCGATGGCAACATCTATGTCTGCCAACTTCTCGGCGCAGAGGTCTGCGGCATTGTTCTGGTCTATAATCAGTGCTACGGAGTGACCGCGCTGAAGCAGTACTTGCTCGATTTCGTGTCCCATTTTGCCGTAGCCAATAATTGCAACTTTCATACTCTAATCTGTTTTGAAAAATGTTTAACTCGCAAAGATAATAATTTTGTTCTAAAAATAAAAGACAAATGCTATTGCATTTGCCCTTTATACTTAACATTGCTCAAAAATAGTCCTTGCGGAGGTGCTCCGCTACTTGCTTTCGATAGGTCGCGCGCCTCTACAATTTGGCGAAACTCCTCCACCGTATAGCGACCTCTACCCACATCCACAAGCGTTCCCACTACCGCACGCACCATATTGCGAAGGAAACGATCAGCGCGGATTGTAAATCGCAGCGTACCATCCTCCTCCGTAACCCACTCAGCGTGAGTGACGTTGCATATATTTGTTTTGTTGTTCGAGTTGAGCTTTGCAAACGTTGTAAAATCCTCCGTTTCGAGAAGAATCTTTGCCGCCTCATTCATCTTCTCAACATCGAGCGGGATGTAGTAAATCCACGCCGAGTGTCGTCTGAATGGGGCTTTCACGGGTGAGAGCCAATAGGTGTACTCGCGTTCGATAGCATCGAAGCGTGCGTGCATATCATCCGCTACGCGATAGATGCGCTTTATGGCGATATCTTGCGCCAACATTGCGTTGAGCTTGTAGGTGAGGTGCTTGCCGTCTACCTCGGTTTCGGTGTCGAAGTGCGCGATGTAGAATGAGGCATTTACTCCCGTGTCCGTGCGACCTGCTCCTACTATCTCGGTGGGGCGACGCAGCAACTTTGTCAAGGCATCTTCTATTACGCCTTGAACGGTGCGCTGCTCGGGTTGTCGCTGCCATCCGCAATAGGCTGCACCATCGTATTGCAACTCTATAAAGTATCGCATTAGGTGATTTATCTTTACTTATTCGTTATCAATACTTTTCGCAGCTTCGTATATTCCCTCGTAGAGCGATGGATGAGCGTGAATTGTACGTGCCAAATCCTCGGCCGTTGCACCCATTGCCATAGCTACCGAAGGCTCGCCCAACATCTCCACAACGTTGGCTCCGATGATGTGTGCACCACATAATTTTCGCTCGTTGTCGAATATCAACTTTACGAAACCATCGCGGTCGCCTGCTGCTGCCGCTTTGCCCGAAGAGGCGAAGTTATAGCGTGCAACTTTGTACTCGATACCCAGCTTTTGAGCCTGCTCCTCGGTGAGTCCAACTGACGCAATTTCGGGTGTAGTGAAGATGCACGCTGGCGTTAATGAGTAGTCAATGGCTGGCGGATTTTTGCCAAATATACGCTCTACGCAGTTTGTCGCTTCAGCTGATGCGATGTGAGCCAATGCTGGTGAAGCGATGATGTCGCCAACGGCAAATATAGTCGGCACGTTTGTGCGGAAATCCTTGTCTACTACGATTTTATCGCGCTCAACATTTATGCCTACAGCCTCTAAACCAAGCCCCTCAATGTTAGATTTGATGCCAACTGCCGAGAGAACTTTGTCTGCTACGAGTTGCTTCGATTCGCCCTTCTGCTCGACCTCTACAACGCACTTGCCATCGACCACCGAAACACCCTTTACTGCAGTATCGGTCATAACGGTAGTGCGCTGACGACGGAAGGCGCGCTCTGCAGCAGCCGACACCTCAGCATCGAGCAACGGCATAAACTGTGGCATATACTCCACGACTGTGACCTTTACGCCCAACGATGCGTAGAGGAAGGCGAATTCGCTACCGATAGC
>JAZQWU010000192.1:0-8505 GCA_045632505.1 Alistipes sp.
TAATATCTTCAACTCGAACAACCTCTACACAATGAATTCGGTAAGCTTTGCTGCAAACCAGATTGGTACTGCCGAAGATGGAGAGATGTTTGAGGGCGAGTCAAATGGCACGTATAAGGGTATCAAGGTTAAGACCTTGACCTTGTCGATGAACCCGTTGAAGAAGTATCCGAAGGCTTTTGCCGACTCGAACTCGTTGTTTGAGTACATCTTGGTGAGCGCTTGCGAGATTGAGGAGATTCCTGCGGGATGCTTCTCGCACGCAAATGCGGTAAACCATATGTCGTTCGACTTCTCGTACAACCGATTGAAGAAGTTGCCAAGCGATTTCCACGCAGGAAATATGCCGTACCTCTATGGTGTGGATCTTTCGTTCAACCGCTTCGAGGCGTTCCCTTACTATCCGCTTGATGCCGAGTCGTTGACCGTCTTGTCGGTGCGTAGCCAGCGCAACGAGAAGGGTGAGCGTTGCTTGCGCGAGTGGCCACAGGGTATCTACCAGCACAAGGGCTTGCGAGGTTTGTACCTCGGCTCGAACGATTTGGGCGTTATTGAGGATACCATCTCGACATTGTGCTATTACTTGGATATCAGCGACAATCCGAACATTGTATTCGATGCCTCGGATATCTGCTACGCTTGGCAGGTTGGAGCATATATCCTCTATTATGATAAGTCGCAGACAATCTTGAACTGCGATGTGATGTTGGAGTAAAAGCGGAGGAAAGAGTATGAAGATGAGATATAATATATTAATATCGGTATTGGCGTTGTTTGGCGTTGCTTGTACGAACGATGGAAATATCGTAGATTTCAAGACCGACGTAAATACGTTGGAGGTAGAGGCTAACGGTGGCGTTCAGAAGGTGCGCGTATCGTCGAGCGACGAGTGGGTGGCTTCGGTGTCGATGCAGTCGGACGGAAAGCCAAACCCTTGGATTACTGTGTTGCCAGCAAACGGACGAGGCTCGGTGACTTGCGACTTTATTATCGACTCGGCATTGACCTCACTTCCACGCGAGGCGAAGGTTGTGATTCGCAATATTGCAACTAACAAGGAGCAGCGCATCACTGTAAAGCAGAAGGGTTATGAGTATGCCGTAGAGGTTGATAGAACAAACATCGAGGTGAAGAAATTTGCCGAGTATGGCAAGCGCAATTTCGATGTTGTTGTGAAGACCAACTTTCCATTCGAGGTGAAGATTCCGCAGAGTGCGCAGCACTGGATTTCGCGCGAACCAGCTTCGACTTTGGGCGAGGCGTATCAGCTTAACCTCAATCGTGGTATTCGTCCACGCGAGGTTAAGGTGCGCTTTAACTGGAAGATTAACAACTCTGCTGTTGAGCGTTTGGCGGATATTAACTTCGTGCCGGTTGAAGAGGGGCTGAATGTGGCCCATAGTGATGTGTTGAGCGTTGCGCAGGAGGCTGCAGAACCAATCATACCTGATACCCGCGCAGGCGATTCGTTGGCGTTGCTCAACATTGCGAATACGATGCAGTGTTGGACCATTTGGGACTCGTCAACTCCGATGAATAGATGGGATGGTGTGACCCTTTGGGATAGCCGTATGGAGGGTAGCGAAGGAAAGGTTGGCCGTGTAAAGCGTGTTGAGATTTTCCTCTGCAACTCGTATGAGGGCTTGCCATATGAGGTGCAATACCTCACCGCAGCTGAGGAAATTTATATATTCTCGAATGAAAACTCGATGTTGAAGAGTTTGAATATTGGAGAGCATATTTGTAAACTCACTAACCTCAAGCGTCTTACAGTTGGAGCTTATGGTCTGGATTCGTTGCCAAACTCGTTTGCGCAACTCAAGAACTTGGAGTACCTGGATATTGGTTCAAACAACTTCCAGCGAGTGCCTGCTATCATAACTAAGGAGAACTTTCCTAAATTGCGTAGCTTGGTTATGAACGCTCAACAGCGTCACGCCGTATCGGATTTGAGTAATACGGTCTACGAAACAAAGATGCTGGGAGGCCTTATCGAGGAGAATAGCATACCGGAGCACCTCTTGTTGTGGGGCTTGGATACGTTGGTGTTGAGCGTGAACTATCTGCACGGTTCGCTCCCAACCTTCGAGGGCGATGAGTATCCAAAGTGGAGTGCGGAGGATATCGCTGCGGCAAATGCTATTGTCGCCGATTCGTTGCCTCAGGCATTGATTGGTACGCCAAAGATTATGCCTACGACAAAGACATTCCGTATCAACCACAATCGTTTCTCGGGTGAGGTGCCAACTTGGTTAATGATGCATCCTGCACTCGATTGGTGGGTACCATTTAGTTTGGTGTTCCCACAGGAGGGACGCTACTCTGATGGCACGAAGGCTGGCTTTACCAATGCACCAGCTTCGCTTGTTGACTACTACAAGAACTGGTATCCTAACAAGAAGTTGGCAAACTCTATCGAAGAGGAGATACCTGAAGGTGAGGATGGCGGAATCATAAATAAGTAAAACGAGATGAATAAGATGAAATATAGTAAGATATTTATATTGTTGCTTGGTGCTACCATTGCGTTGGTTTCGTGCGTCAAGGAGAGCAATTTGAATGTGTCGCAAACCCCTTCACAGGAGGAGTCGTACGCCGCAGGTGAGATATTGGTGAAATTCTCGCCCGAGGTTGCTGCTCTCTTGGAGGAGTCGGGCGCGGTGCGTTCGGCAGTTACTCGTAGCGGTGTAAGCAGTGTAGACGAGTTGCTCGACATTATTGGCGGATTCGAGATTTCGCGTGTCTTCCCAGTTGATGTACGTCACGAGGAGCGTACCGTGCGTGATGGCTTGAACTGTTGGTATGTTGTGCGATATAGCAATAAGCACTCGGTGGAGGATGTTGTGCGTCGCTTCTCGGCTCTTGGCGAGGTGCAGAAGGTGGATGTAAATCGCACCATCAAGCGCGCCTACAACCGCAAGGCTCAGCCTCTTTCGACAGAGGCATATCGAGCAATGGCAACTTCGACTCGCGCATTGCAACGCCCATTCAACGACGAGTTGTATGGCTATCAGTGGAACATCGAGAACGATGGCGCGATGGCTCAACTTGGCGAGAAGTCGGTGACAGGTGCTGATGTGCAGGTTGTTGATGCGTGGAAGAAGACCACGGGCGACAACTCTATCGTTGTGGCAGTTCTCGACGAGGGTATCTACATCGAGCATCCCGATTTGAAAGATAATATTTGGTACAACGCAGATGCAGACCGCGACAATAATGGCTACGATGGCGACTACTACGGCTACAACTTCGTGAAGGATATTGGCAAGATTACGTGGGATAGCTTCTACGATTCGGGTCACGGAACTCACGTTGCCGGAACTATCGCTGCGGTGAATAATAACAATATTGGCGTAAGCTCTATTGCTGGAGGAGATGGAACGAAGGATAGTGGCGTGAAGATTATGGTTTGCCAAATCTTCTCGGGCAATGTTTCGACAGGCCTTCTAAACGTGGTGCGCGCAATGAAATATGCAGCCGATAATGGCGCAGTTGTGTTGCAGTGTAGCTGGGGATATGTTTCGGGTGCAGTACACGAGTATGAGTGGGGACCTGCAGGTTTCGCTTCGGAGGAGGCGTGGATTGCCGGCTCGCCAATCGAAAAGGAGGCACTTGACTATTTTATCAATAATGCCGGCTCGCCAAATGGTGTTATCGAGGGCGGAGTAGCGGTCTTTGCTGCAGGTAATGAGTGCGCCCCTATGGCGGGTTATCCAGGTGCTGCGGAGTACTGCGTATCGGTGGCTGCAACATCTGCAGACTTTACTCCTGCAACCTATACCAACTATGGCCCTGGTACTTCGATTTCGGCTCCTGGAGGCGATCAAGATTATCACTACGACTACTTCAACGAGCAGACTAAGAAGTATGGCGACGTAGGTTGCATCCTCTCGACACTTCCGTACCACATCAGTACGTCGGGTTATGGCTATATGGAGGGAACTTCGATGGCGTGCCCTCACGTTTCGGCTGTTGTGGCGTTGGGCTTGTCCTATGCGACAAAGTTGCGTAAGCACTTTAAGGCTTCGGAGATTCGTGAGTTGTTGCACGATGCGAAGAATGTAACACCTATCGACGAATATATGAAGGGTTATAAGACCTACTCTCGATATGTTGCCGACATCGGTCCTCTTCAGCCTATGGTTATGGAGCTTGCTCCATTCAAGGGTCAGATGGGTGCCGGACAAGTTAATGCATCGAAATTCTTGGCTGCTATCGGAGGCGAGGACGTAGGCACAGCAATGCACTTCCCGAATATCACTCTTCAGGTAGAAGGCAAGCTTGAGATTTCGCCGGCATCATATTTCGTGGATGGCGAGAATTTGACATTCCTTGTGACTATTGAGGATACTCACGTTGCAACTCATAAAACTGAGGGTGCAAAGGTTGTATTCTCGGGCTTGAAGGTTGGTTCGACCAAGGCTTCGATAAAGGCAAGTAACGGCGAGATACACCACTTTAACATCACGGTTCGAAAGTCTGCCGGTTGGTTGTAAAAAAAACGGAGGTGTGATGAGAGGAGTAGTTGCGGTCGTAATGCTTTGTTCTGTGCAGTTGCTAAGTGCGCAGATACGCATCATTCCGCAAGAGAAACTCCTCGAAGCGGCAAATCCCAAGACGGTTGCGTCGCAATTGCGTTTTGTTGCTGATAAAGTTGATTTCAGAACTATCGACGAGATGTCGGGCGTGTGGCAGGGTAGTGCTACGCTGACGAATGAGGGTGGCGAAACAATCGCTATAACTCGCGTAAAGAGCACCTGTGGATGCTTGAAGGCTGAGATGCCCAAGCGTGCGCTCGCTCCGAAAGAGTCGATGAAGGTGGTTTTGAAATATTATCCTCGCGGACACGCGGGTGTGGTGCGCCAACGAGTGTTCCTCTATACGGAAGCATCGGATGAGCATCCATCGGTGGCATTGGAGGTGCGAGGCGTAGTTACCGCCTCGGCTGATAGGAGTGATGACTACCCATACTCTCGTGGAGTGTTGCGATTGCGCCAAGATACAGTGCGACTTTCGGGTGAGCGCGAGGTGTTGCGTGTGGCTTTTATGAACGGAGGCTCTGCCGAGTTGAATCTCTCGGTCGATACGAACTTCTTGCCCGAGGGTGTGAAGGTGCGATTCGAGCCTTCAAAAGTCGCTCCAAAGGGCGAGGGCGAGATGGTGGTGGAGTATACCCCTACATCAGCAAAGTTGCAAACGAACTTGGGTAAAATATTTATCCGAGGACTGAACTTGCCTCCGCGACAGTGCGCGATAGATGTGATAAAGAAGAATTAAAAGAGAAAATATAATAATAGTATGAAGAAGATTGTTAAATTTGTGATGGCAGTAGTTGCTTTGATGGCTGTGGGTTGCTCTGAGCCAGACAACAACGGAACGATATTCCTTGATGTTACCCATAATAACATCTCGGGTGTGTGGCGTATGGAGAGTTACGACAATGGTACGAAACTCGCCGAGGGTAGCTACTACTACATTGTGTTCGACCGCGCCGAGCGTACCTTTGTGACCTACGACAACCTCAATAGTATGGAGGTGGTAAAGCACTCGGGTCGCTACGACATTGTAACCGATGGAGCAGCCGTAATTCGCGGTATGTACGACTATGGTCAGGGCGATTGGTCGCATCAGTACTATGTGCGCAATCTCACCCAGGATAGTATGTGCTGGGTGGCAACCGACGACGAGAACGTCGTTCGCGTATATGTGCGTGCTGAGTTGCCCGAGTGGATTCCAACCGAAGAGTAAAAGGAAAATAACTAAAATATCAAACTACTATGAAAAAACTTATTGTAATTTGTTTGATGCTCTGTACAGCGTTTGCTGCACAAGCTACCAACATCCTCTATGGTCCTTACGTACAGGCTATTACCGAGGATTCTGCCTATATCGTGTGGGTTACCGACAAGGCAACCTATGGCTGGGTAGAGGTTAAGGGTGAGCAGGAGAAGAAGGCTGAAACCTACATCGAAAGCAACCTCGGACTTCGCTACAACCGTCGCGTACACCGCGTGCCTGTAAAGAACTTGACTGCTGGAACACTCTACGAGTACAAGGTATTCTCTCAGGAGGAGAAGAACGGAAAGCTTCAGAAGCCAATCTCGAAGGATACAAATAGTCAGGGTGGTAAACTCACGTTCCGTACTAACGACCGCAACAAGGAGGAGATATCGTTCTTGATGGTTACCGATATTCACTACAACCACTATATCGATGGTTTGTTCGAGAGCCTTTTGACTCCAGAGCGTCTTGCTGGCAAGGATTTCGTTGCATTCAATGGCGATATGGTGACTACAATGTCGAGCGAGGAGACTCACTTCAGCCGCCTCTTCTCGAAGATTCACAATACGTTCGATATCCACAATACACAGTTCTACTACGTTCGTGGAAACCACGAGTCGCGTGGTAACTTTGCGCAGAAGTATCTCGACTACTATCCGACTTGGACAAATCAGCCATACTACGCATTCCGTCACGGACCTGTATTCTTCATCGTGATTGATGGTGGCGAGGATAAGCCAGATAGCGACATCGAGTACTATGGCACCGCAGCATTCGACCTCTATCGCGAGGCTGAGGGCAAGTGGTTGAAGTCGGTTATCGAGAGCGAGGAGTTCAAGACTGCACCTTATCGTGTAATCCTCTCGCACATTCCGTTGAACGACTACTCGTGGCACGGAGGTCGTCACGCTTGGAAACACCTCTGCCAGACTTGCGAGGATCAGGGTATTCAGCTTATGATCTCGGGACATACCCACAAATATTCGTTCCGCGAGGCAGGCGTTCATAATCGTACCTTCCCTACGCTTGTGATTGGTGCGGATAAGTTCCTCGAGGCTACCGCTAACAAGGAGAAGTTGTCTATAGCAATCAAGAATGCCGATGGCAGCGTTCATAAGGAGTTCACATTTAACCCTAACAAATAGTAACAATGAAGAAGATTGTATTGTCGATTGCCGCTTTGATGTTGATGGCGGTATCGTTTGAGGCTTCGGCTTGGGGTGGCTTTGGTCACCGCTCTATTGCTGAGATTGCTGAGCGTAACCTCACTCCTCAGGCAAAGGCTAATATCGAGAAGTACACCAAAGGCACTCCGCTCGCCGACTACTCGGTGTGGATGGATATGGTGCGTAAAGAGGCTCCTGAATATGCCCACGCAACACGCGGATGGCACGCCTCGATTGTAGATACCGAGTGTAAGACTTCGCAGGAGATTCGTAACAAACATCGCGAGGGACGTGATGCCGTTACCGGATTGTTGGAGTTCGAGGAGATGTTCAAGGAGCGCGAGAAGATGAGCGACTCGGCTGTAATGTTTGCGATTAAGAGCATCGTTCATATGGTTGCCGATATGCATTGCCCGGCACACGTACGCTTCGTAGATTTCGAGAATCAGGGTAAGTTCCCAATCAAGTTCTTTGGCAAGAAGACCACCCTGCACAAGGTTTGGGATACTTCGGTTTTGACTCGCGACCATAAGGGTTGGTCGTATAAGGAGTACGCTGCGAAGCTCGACAAGTTGTCGAAAGGCAAGATTAAGCGCGTAACAAACGGCTGGGTAGAGGATTGGTTAGAGGAGTCAGGCCGATTGGTTCGCCCAATCATCTACGAAGTTAAGGAGGGTAGCGAGTTGGACGAGGAGTTTATGACTTGGGCATATCCTATGGCTGAGTCGCAGGCTCGCAAGGCTGGCTATCGCTTGGCAAAGTATCTGAATACGCTATTCAAATAGTAGCACTGCGGGATGAGAAGAGTTGTAATTGCAGTATTGGCTCTGGTTGTAGCGTTCGACGCTATGGCTTGGGGTGGTCTTGGACATCGCACTGTGGCGGAGATTGCCGAGCGCAACTTGACTAAAAAGGCGAAGGCCAATATCGATAGATATACGGGAGGTGCTTCGTTAGCATCGTTATCTACTTGGATGGATAGCAAAAAGAAGCCTAAGCGTGAGAATGATGTCTGCAAGAGATGGCACGCCTCGGTGGTGGACTCAAAGAATAGAGCTACGCAAGAGGTGCGCGATAGAGTTCGCGGCGGAAATGATGCTGTTACTGCAACCTTGATGTTTACCGAGATGTTCAAGGAGCGCGAGAAGATGACCGACTCGGCTGTGATGTTCGCCTTGAAGTGCCTTGTGCATATGATTGGCGATATTCATTGTCCTGCACATATGCGCTATGAGGATGTAAACAAAGGTCGTGGCTTCGATTTGGGCATCAAAGTTACTTACAAGGGTAAGAATCTCGCACTGCACTCTGTGTGGGATACCGGTGTTATCGCAAGCACCCACAGAAAGTGGAGCTATAAGCGATATGCAGAACATCTTGATACCTACTCGAAGCGCCAGATTAAACGCGCTACAAAGGGCTGGATCGAGGAGTGGCACTCCGATGCAGCAAAGGATATCCGCGTGGCGATACCTTGGGTAAAGCAAGGCGATATACTCGATGCAACCTACGACGAGAAGGCTCTTCCGCTTGCGGAATTGGAGTTGCAGAAGGCAGG
>JAZQWU010000193.1:0-8721 GCA_045632505.1 Alistipes sp.
TGCGAGAGTGTAGCCGTAGCAGCCGAGTTATACTGCGGATAGTACATCTTGTAGTATGGGTCGACATTCACTGCGCAGTCGGTGCGATCCTTGTTGTAGTACGCAAATTCACAAATGACTGTGGTATTTGCTGCGGTGATATCCGATGCCATAGCGATATCGCTCTGCGACTGGTGACGAATCTGATAGCGACCGATATTGCCGAGATTGTAGATCTGGTCGAGAGAGTAACCCTCGGCCACCATCTCGGCTTGCTTTGCGCTATCCCACTCGAGACGGTCGCAAGCCTCGTGAACAATCACACCCGAGAGTGTTCCACTACCATAAGGCAACTTCTCGCCCGTACGACGATATGTACAGGTGGTATTGGTAACGGTATAGAACGAATTTCCGTGCGAGTCACGAACGAGCAATGGGTACTGGCTGATGCGGTTAGCCGTAAAGATAGTAGCCACGCCACCGCCAGTATAACCCTCGTTGAGCGGAGTGAGAGGGCCCTTTTTGATTGGGAACTCGCAATCCTTGAGAGTCACATAGGTATAGACATCCTCGTCGGTAAGCTCGTGGAAGAACTTCTCCTTGTGAGGAATTGTCGAATCCGAGCCCGACTCCACCGAGAGGATATTCGCCGCAGTAATCTCATTGATGTAGTAGCGGATAGGATCCTTGTCGGCAACATTCGAGCTACCCTCCTTGCCGAAATAGCAACCATTGAGGTTGAGGCGCACCTTGTCGTAACGCTTCAAGATATTATCCTTCTCGGCCTTGAACTCCACCATAAAGCCATAGCGGCCATCCAAGCTCTCGATGTAGACGATACGCTTGGTACCGGTGTAGTCGATACGCATCGAAGTGATAGGGGTGTTAGGGCCTGCATTACCATAGGTAGGGTCACTCACAACATATCCCTCGATGCAGACATCCTCGACGATGTCACGCTCGCCCTTCTGGCGCATCTCGGCAAACGAGAGGATGTTCTCGGTGATGCTCACCTCCTTGTCCTGGGTCACCACAATCTCGGTCGAGATGGTCTCTGCCCAGTCGTCGGTGTAGGAGAAACGAACAGTCGCCTTGCGAACACTCTTTGCGTTAGGATTTGGATCGACATCGAAATTCAAGGTATTGTTCACACACTCGATATTCGAGATCCAATTCGAGGTCGCCTCCTCGCCATAGTCGATGTCGATTTTGAGGTCGTCGAAGTCGACGCTACTCTTCAACAATGTCGAGCACTGGCCACCCTGATACTCTACGAGCATCGAACGATTCGACACCTCGAGAGTGCTACTTGTGCGACCTGTCTGCTTGATAAATATCGAGTCTACACGATTCTCGGCCGAGAGGGTGATGATACCCATACGGCGAGTGCCCTCGTTGCGATGGTAGGCTGCGATGAACGAGCCGTCGCCCGAAAGCGAGAGGGTCTGATGACGGAGATCGCTCTCCTCGGTGCCGAGGCGAATCCAGTTGTTACCCTTGACAACCTCAACGGTGTAAGGCTGCGAGGCGAAGACATCGATAACCTGGTTGCCGCCCTGATAGTCGACGGTGAAGATGTTATCCTCATCGACGGCACCCAATTCTGGTGTGTATACCTTATCGCCCTCGTCTATCTCGCATGCAACAAAGAGTGCGGCCGAGGCGATAATGGCAATTGAGAGTAATCTTTTAAATATGCTTTTCATAGCCAATACTGATTACTTATTATACTTGATTGTTACTGCTGCAAGGTAGAGACCTGTAGCGGAGGACTTCGACGAGAATGTGCCGCCCTCTGGGTCTGTCAACGATGCACAAAGGTTGTTGTATGGAGCGAGACGCAAGTATGCCTTCTTCGCACCGCTCAACTCGGCTGGCAATAGGAACGAACGCTGTGCCAAACCGTGGGTTGCAAAGGTTGGGCAAGACGAAGTCCACCAAACGAATGGGTGGATGTCTATCTCCGAACCCTCGATTGCGGTGTAGGTCACGCCATCTATCGAGTACTCCAACTTCCAATTTGCAGGGAAGTTGATACCAACACCCGAAGTGGCCTGCGAGCCAGCCCAGTATGCAATATTCAACGATGCACCTGCACCCAAAGTTGTTGCATTGAACTCAAAGATTACACCCTTGAGGTTGCCCTCCTCATCGCACCAGTTCGACGAGAATGCGCACGAAGCGTTTGCAATCTGCGTACCTGTCGAAGAGGTCGAGTAGGTCAAACCGTTGAAGTTAGGACCCAAAACTGGCTTAACATCCATCTCGTGGTACACCTTACCCTCGCCGACCTTTGCCAATGCGGCATTGCCCTCGAGTAGGAGGTTCGAGTCGTTCCAGCACCACTCGGTATGTGTTGCCGAGAAGTTCTCCTGCTCGTCGTAGTTGAACATTAAGCAGCCCTCGTTGTACGGACGGATAACGAATGCGCCCATCGAGCCATTGCCCGAGCTTACACCCTCGACGATATTCGGATTCGAGCCATAGCGAGGCGAGGTCTCGTAGGTGATGATACCCTTCACATCGCCCGAGCCACAAGGTGCCTCCTTGCCGTTACGCACCCAGTATGCCGAGGCGTAGTTGAACATCATATAGATGGTATTGCCATCCTTGTCACGCAACATTGTTGGATAGTAGTCGCAAGCGTAGCGATAACCATCAGTAGTGTTGTAGAATGCACCCTTGTTGTAGACCAACTCCACATCCTTCAAGGTTACGATGCGGTAGTAGTCATTGCTCGAAAGCTCCGAAATGGTGCGCTCCACCGCTGGAACATCCTGCTCCGAGCCTGTAACAATCGATACGATATTGCGAGAGCGGATGTCGGCAAGCATATAGCGACCCTCGCCCAACTTGCGCAACTTGGCACCATTCACTCTAATCTGCGCATTCGAGTACTGTGCAAGGATATTATCCTTGGCAGTATCCATACGGAGAAGCATCGAGTATGCGCCATCCTTGCTCACGAAGTAGTTCGTAGCGTCGTTGTTGTAGGTGTCGGTCACTGCAAAGCTACTACCCGACCACGAACTCTGCGCATTCATCGCAGCGTTAGTGTTCTCTGGGAAGCTGACGCTTACGCCCGAAATCTTAATTCCGTTCGCCTCCTCTTCACCCTCGGTTGTGATTGTCCAACTACCATCACTATTGCGATCGGTGGCAGCCTCGTAGCGAGCGAGGAGTGCCTCCCAAGTGATCTCGATAGACGAAGTGGTGGTCTGGGTGATATTAACATACGAAGGGCCATAGACGAGTTTGGTGTGAGGGTCGGTGAAGGTGATACCCAAGCGAGCCGAGCGCTCCTTATCGGTGTCGTTGGCCGCAACATTGAGTGCGAGCTGCTCGCCCTCCATCTTCACATCGCTTATCCAGCCCTCCTCGCCATTGTACTGAACCTCGTCGAGCACGACATGCTGGTAGAGGTCATTCGAGATGTTGGCATCGAGTGCGAGGTAGTAGGTTGTAGCCTCCTTCTCGATAATCATATCGCCATCCTCGGCACGGAAGCGGAATACGATGTCGTCACCCTTCTGCACAATCATAATACGCTTGGTCTCGCCCTTGCTGTGAACAAGCACAAACGCACGACGAATAGCGTCACGATTGGTCTTATAGTTGAAGAGGATATATCCATTGCCTTTGCCGCTCGTATTGGAGATGGTAGCCCAGTCGATGTCATTCTCCAACTCGGCTGTCCACGCACTATCCGAATATACCGAGATGCGGGTCGAACCTTCGCTATCCTTCTCGAGGCTGATGCAATGCTCATCGGAGTCGTCGTTGTTTACACCGAAACCTTCCCACTCGAATTCACGATTGCAGCTCGAAAAGAGAGCCAAGATCGCTAAAATAGATGTTAAATATTTAAGAGTTTGTTTCATAGTTTACAAATCCGTTAGAGTATTACATTTGGTACTTTTCGTAAGCCTCGTTGGTCAAAACACCACCCGAAAGTGCTACCTCCTTATCAGGGATTGGGTAGTACTCGTGGCATGGCAACATCAAGTTCTTGAGCTTTGAGAGGTCGTTGCAGTTGTAGACCTGGTCGAACCAGATACCCCAACGCACCAACTCGAACTTACGCTGGAACTCGCCCACAAGCTCACGACCGTGCTCCTTCTGAATCTCGTCCATAAGGGCTGCCGAGCTCTTGAAGTTGGCTGGGTTCAAGCCACCGAGACCTGCACGACGACGAACACGATTGAGATACTCTACCGCCATATTGCGATCGCCCTTCTCGAGGTGGCATTCTGCCGCCATAATCAACGCTCCAGCATAGCGGAAGACCTTGTAGTTGTTACCGTCGGCTGTAGACTGCATATTCGGACACCAGAACTTGTCGCCCATCCACGGGCGGCTCTGGTTGGTCATCTTGGTGGTCTTGCCAAACCACTGCCACTCGAGGTTGTTGTTCACCTCGTTGAGCGACTTGTAGCCCCAAGCCATATTGATCTTCGAGCGGTGGTCGAACACGCCACTTGCAAACTCTACGCTATTCTCGTCGAGCTTGTCGTACTCGGTAAAGAGCTGCAACTGCTCGTAGAAGTAGCGGTTAGGACGGAATGCGGTGTAGGTACGAGCCTGTGTGCCCAACTCCTCGATAACCAAGCCGTCGTAGTAGGTTGCAGCGGTCTGACCCTCCAATACGGTGTCGTCGTCCTGTGTAGAACGGGTTGGGGTGAAGAAGCAGGCAACATTGCCATATACCTTCAAGCCATCCTCATCGTAGAGGTTCGCAATCTCGAAAATCGACTCTCGAGTATACTTGTTGCGGTAACGAATATCCGAAATAGGATATTGGTTCAAGTCGCCATAGATAGTCTCGAGGTGGCCGATTGCGGTCAACGCCTTGTCCCACCAAGCGGTGTTGCCCGTTGCATCCTTCGAGCCATTCCACATTGCAAGTTTTGCGCATACCATCCAACCGAATGCTGCACCCATTCGATAGTCCTCGCCTGTAACGGCCTCGTAGGTACGCTCCTGCTTCACGCCTGGCTTTGCCAAGAGGTCGAGCAACTCGTCGACAATATAGCCACGAGTCTCGATTGCCGACATACGAGGAATCTTGGCAACACGATCCTGATCCTCCATAGTCTCGACCGGAGTGGTGTAGAACGGAACATCGCCAAAGAACGAGGTGAGCAGGTAGTAGTACATACCTCGCAAAGCCGCACCCTCGGCCTTCAAAGCATTGTACTCCTCCTCCTTGATATAGCCCTCGGCAAAGGCACGCTCGATTGCGGCGATGACATTGTTGCATCGCATAACACCGAGGTAGCCCTGTGTCCACATCGTCTTACCGAAACGAGGGTTCGCTGGCGAGATGTCGAGGATTGCATCGTAGGTACCCGAGTCGCAATACATAAGATCCGAAACGGCCTCTACGGCGAGCATAAATGTACCATTGTATATCGAGCGGAATGGCGCATAGCAACCATTCAAACCCGTGATACACTGTGCATAGGATTTGTAGTATGTTTGAGTCTGATAGTTAGACTGCATATCTTCCTCCAAAGAACAAGCGAAGAAGAGCGCCATAGCAGAGAGCGCAACAACTACATTTCTGATAATATAAAGTTTAAACTTTTTCATCTTTCTTTGCATCTTTGAAGGTTAGTAACGAATCTGAACACTTAAGATAAAGGTACGAGCCTTTGGATATGCTCCATTGTCCATACGACGGATTGTCGAACCGCTCGAGTTGGTCGAGACATCAGGGTCGTATCCGTTATAGTTCTTCCACAAGAAGATATTCTCGGCACTTGCACTAACGGTGATGTCACGCAGGTACTTGGTCTTATTACGCAAATCGAAGGTGTAGCCCAACGAGATGTTCTTCAGACGGATGTACGAAGCATCGTAGACCATTCGTGAGCTTGGCAACTCGTCGTTGTAGTATGCCGCTGGGATGTTCGACTCTGGGTTTCGTACCGGATGCCAAGCATCGAGCATATAGCGATACTGGTTGGTGTAGGAGCTACCCGACATCCACAACTCCGAGAGGTTGTAGATCTTACCTCCAAGCGAGTAGTTGAAGAATACGCTCACACGGAACTTGTAGATGTGGAAGGTGTTCTGCAAACCACCGTAGATGATAGGATCGGCCGAACCGAGGTATACGAGGTCATCTTCGTTCAAAGTACCATCGTGGTTGGTGTCGACATAGTATGCATAACCAGGCTTGTAGGTGTTCGATGCACGAGATACATAGGCCTTGGTCTCCTTGTTGCGGTCAATCTGATCCTGTGTGTGCCATACACCAGCGAACTTGAAGCCCCACAATGCATTGAGCGGATAGCCATTTACATATCCGTACATCATATAGGAGTTGTTCGTAGGTGTCGAGTAGGCTGCAATAAAGTCGTTCGAGCCAGTGTCGAGCACCTTCTGCTGGTTGTGAGCAATGGTAAGGGTTGTGTTCCAGCTGAAGTTCTTGTTTTTGAAGTTGTGCGAAGTGACACTGAACTCAACACCCTTATTCTCGGTCGCACCGATATTGGTGTAGCGAGACGAGAAACCAGTCTGCGTAGGCAACTGCACCGAGAGCAACAGGTCGGTAGTCTTCGAGTAGTAGGCCTCGAACGAGAACTCCAAACGGTTCTTCAACACCGCAAAGTCGACTGCTGCGTTGTACATTGCGGTCTTCTCCCAGGTGAGATCCTTACTCTCCAAGCGAGATGGATATACCGCCAATGGCTGATTCGAGCCGAAGAGGTAGCCGCTAGTGGTACAGCTCAACGCCTCCATCGAACGATAGTACGAGATAGCATCGTTACCCGACATACCCGCACTGAGTCGCAACGAGAGATCGTCAATCCAATGAGCCTTCTTCATAAATGGCTCATTCGAGATCATCCACTTGAAGGCACCCGAAGGGAAGAATGCATACTTGTTATTTGCGGCGAAGTTCGACGAACCATCGACACGAGCCGTAAATGTGAAGTAGTAGCGTTTCTTGTAGTTGTAGTTGAAACGACCGAGGAACGAGTTGCGAGTACGCTCGTTAAGCGAAGATGATGGCACGAGGTTATTCTTGTCTGGAATAGCCGTCATATTGTTCCACTTGATGTCGTCGCTCAAGTAGCCAGTACCCTTCAACGAGAAGTTGTTCTGCTTGAACTTCTCGACCGTGAAACCTGCCATCAAGTCTACAGCGTGCAAGCGGCGGAATGTGCGCTTGAAGGTCAAGGTGTTCTCGTTGTTGAGTCGATACTCGTCGGTCTCGGCACGATATGCTACAGCACCCTGATTGATGGCTGCATAGGTCGGACGAGTCGACGGATAGAACTCATAGTTGTGTCGCTGGAAGACATAGTAGTTGAATCGTGAACGGAAGGTCAAGCCCTTGGCCAATGTAATATTGACATTTGGCGATATGGTACACATCTTACGAACTGCCTCGTTGGTGATGAGGTGTGCATCCATATAAGGGCTATTGTATGGCTGACCGCCATCGAAACCTGTACCCCAAAGGATATTCACCGTATCGGTAGGCTTCTGCATCGGGTTCAAGAAGATAGCACCATTCCAGTAGTTCACACCACCGATAGTGACCTTGTTGTTGTCGTTGTAGCGATACTCATAGCTGAAGTTGATGCCGAATCGCAACCACTTGAACAACTCGTACGATGCGTTGAGACGACCTGTATATCGCTCCAAACCCGAGCGGATGACGATACCCTGATTGTTGTGGTAGCCGAACGATGCAAAGTAGTTATACTTCTTTGTTCCGCCCGATACGCTCAAGTTGTAGTTCTGATACATACCTGTGCGAGTAACCACATCCTGCCAATCAGTACCCTTACCATAGCTCTCTGGGTTTGGATACTGGTAGCTTGACTCTGGGCGATTGATGTACGATGAGTTGTTCATCATATAGTATACATCGTTGCGGTAGCGAGCAAACTCCGTTGCATTCATAACATCGAGCTTGCGAGGCAACTGCGAGAAGCCGACATCGGCCTTGAATGTAATACGAGGCTTTGCGCCCGAGTCGCTACCACCTTTTGTTGTCACGATGATTACACCGTTTGCACCTCTTGCACCATAGATAGCGGTCGAAGAGGCATCCTTCAACACCGAGATAGACTTGATGTCGGCAGGGTTGATATCGCCCAAGTCCGACACGCCATCCATCACACCATCGACCACAATCAGAGGCTCATTCGATGCAGTGATTGAACGAGTACCACGGATACGAATAGAGGTCGAAGCACCTGGCTCACCTGTGGTTGACATAATGTCGGCACCTGCAATACGACCCTGCAATGCCTGGTCGACCGAGGTCACAGGAGCGTCGGCAATCTCCGACATCTTAACATTTGTTACCGAACCGGTGAGGTCGCTCTTTGCAACGGCACCATATCCGATTACGACAACCTCCTCCACCTTGACATTGTCGGGCGAGAGGGCAATATTTATAGTTGTGCGAGAGTTGATCTTCTCCTTCTTCGCGGTATAACCAAGGTATTGAATCTCCAACACACCTGTTGGTGGCACCTGCAAGGTATACTTACCTTTCAAATCGGTCGATGTACCGATTGCTGTGCCCTCGACCGATACGGTAGCTCCGATGAGAGGCTGCTTGTTCGAGGCATCGGTAATCGTACCCGAAATCGTAATCTTACTCTGTGCCATAGCCGTAGGTGCCACACACAAGAGCAACAGCAACACCATCAACGGCATACAAACCTTGGAGTTTAATTTATTTAGAATTTGTCCCATTTTTATACGCTATTTTGA
>JAZQWU010000194.1:0-5904 GCA_045632505.1 Alistipes sp.
GTTGCATACGCGTTACGCACCCGTGCGCCGGTCGCCATCAAACATTGCAAGCAATGTTTATGCTGCCCCTCGACTTGCATGTGTTAAGCCTGCCGCTAGCGTTCATCCTGAGCCAGGATCAAACTCTCCATTGTAAAAAAAATTATAATGTATTGTTAGAGTCCTGACTACCTCATTTTCCTTTAAAGGAAATTGACAGATAAATACTACATTTTCTCTCTTAAAATATAACCAGTAAATCAAAGAACCGTTTTTAACGCTTTCGCGCTTTTTATTTGCGAAAGCGGTGCAAAGGTAAGGCAAATTTTTTAATCCACCAAATTTTTTCGAAACTTTCTTCAAAAATTTTTTAGAACCTCTTTGCTACTCTCCCGTTTTATTCATTCGCGAAAGTGGTGCAAAGGTAAGGCATTTTTTTTAATCCACCAAATTTTTCGGAAACTTTCTTTCAAAAATTTTCAAGAACCTTAGTTTGCTGCTATCAGAACCACTGTTTCCAGTTTGTTTTCCCTGATTGCGGGTGCAAAGTAACGGCAAAAAAACGAAACTTCCAAATGTTTCTCAAACTTTTTTCACTATAAAATGTGCTAAAAATAGTTAATACTCTAATTATCAATATATTAGACTACAAAATATTTTTTCAAATATTTTAATAACTCTCTGCCAGTCACATTCAGCCCCTTATATTATATATATAGGTATACCCATATTACCCTAACTACCCCACAAAAGAAGGAGCGCGACACAGTATGCCACGCTCATATCAATATCCGAGAATTGAAACTCTACGCCACAAAGAGATGCACCACGAACAGGAGCAACAATGCCCAATATGCCAATGTGGAGTGATTATTAGGAATCACTTCCAGCACGAAACTCAGTAGGATAGTTGCTGGCACAGCCACAATTGCGCAAGCAGAGAGGTCGCACGAAGGGAGCAGTAACATCGAGAGTGTCAGCGCAAGCACCCAGAAGAAGAGATGGAGCGAGCGACGAACTCGTGCCAGCATAAACATCTTGCCAGGGCGGAGAATCGAATATACCACGCCCCACACTACAATCGCCACCATCAGCGCCACCATAATAATGGCGACATACGGGAAGTGTGCAATCTGATCGATGTTCATATGCGATGAAGAGAGGTGCGCAATGACATTGTGAGAGAAGTCCCAAAACTCTCCTCCGCGATACCAAACTATATAAGATGCGCCAAAGAGTGGGAGCAGATAACCCACCACCATCAAGAATACCTGGCGCACCGAAAGTGCAAGAGTGAGGGTTGCGACAGGAATCACGCCCACCAGCGCCACGCTCGAAGGCATCAACGGAACGGTCAAGCCAAGCAGAATTGAGGCGAAGAATACCGAATCTTTCTCGCCTGCGCGATGCAACGAGCGCAAAAGTAGATAGAGCGCCAACGCCAAGCAGAGCGACGCTGCGGAGGTGGCGAGGATGTTGGGCGCAAGGAAGAGTCCACACGCCAGTACTCCGTAAATCGGGATTGACAGAGTGCAGAACCCCTTTATCAAGCCCGAGCGCGTAAAGATCTTGCCCTCGAGCATACCTACGCAAAAGAACAAAAACATCGCACCGAGAATCGAGACGGCGCGCTCACGGAACTCGCTATTGGCGAGTTCGACCTCATAGGGGTTGCAAGCATATCGGATGGCCGACGCAACAAACACTGCAATAAGCAGTAAGATTGCCGACAAGGCCGATTTTCGTGTTATAGCGTTCAGTTGCATAGTACAAAGATAATTTTTTTGAGCGAATATCCCATAAAAAATCTTAACTTTGTACCATACAAGCACGAATATTATGTTAGAGAACTCCTTTCAACACGATTTATTAGAGGCTGGATGTGACGAGGCGGGACGAGGATGTCTTGCGGGATCGGTCTTTGCCGCAGCGGTAATTCTGCCACCCGACTTTCACCATCCTCTGCTCAACGACTCGAAGCAGATGAGCGAGAAAAACCGATATGCATTGCGCGAAGTTATCTGCAAGGAGGCTATCGCCTGGGCGGTGCAGGAGGTGTCGGCTGAGCGCATCGACGAGATAAATATTCTCCACGCATCATTCGAAGGTATGTCATTGGCTGTTAAGCAGTTGAATCCCCAACCCGAGTTCCTTGCGATAGATGGCAATCGTTTCTACTCATCGCTCAAGATTCCATTCCAGTGCGTGGTGAAAGGTGATGGCAAATATGCAAACATTGCCGCAGCCTCAGTGCTTGCCAAGACCTTCCGCGACGACTATATGCTACGCCTTGCCGAGGAGTATCCGATGTATGGATGGGCAAAAAACAAGGGCTACCCTACCCGCGAACATCGTCTGGCTGTGCGTGAGTTCGGACTCTCGCCATACCACCGCAAAAGTTTCAACCACGAGATAGACCAACTCGAGTTATTCTAAAGGGTATTCACAAAGTGAATAAATGGATATTTTTTTTGGAATACCGGCGTAGAATCACTATCTTTGCATATTATACAACCGAAAATCAATAAAATAACCATAAAATGAAAAAGATCGTATTATTGGCTGCTGCATTGTTTGCATTCGTAGCAGCAGAGGCTAAACCAGCAAAATCAACAGAATTGGATCTCCGCATCGGCACCTACAACGTATGGTCGCATTCGGCTCGCAAGTGGGTAATCAAAAAGGGAGCAACCACAGAGTCCCGCAACTGGGAGAACTCGAAGAAGGCTGTTGCTCAGCAGATTGTCGATATCAACTGTGACATCCTCGCAATGCAGGAGGTAACCTCGGTTTGTCGCGACGACTTGGCTCAGCTCGTCAAGAAGCAGGGCGGCAAGAAGTATAAGTTGTGGTGGGAAAACACCTATCCAGAAGGTCATCGTTCAGTGGTTGGCAACGCCGTATTCTACGACAAGAAGAAGTTTAAGCTCTCGCAGCAGAGCATCTACTACTTCTCGCTAACGCCTGAAGAGCAGTCGAAAGGTTGGGACGAGAAGTCTCACTACCGCGCATCGTTGGCAACCGTAGTTACACACAAGAAGAGTGGCAAGAAATTCTTCCTCCTCGCTACTCACGGCCCTCTCAAGAAGGTTGCGAATGGCCACGCAGGTCGTCTTTTGGTCGAGTTCGACAAGTCATACAACTTCGAGAAGCTGCCATCCATCGCTTTGGGAGATATGAATGCTCGACCAGGTCAGACCTTCCACCAGCATATGTGCGCTTACTTCGAAGATTGCTACCTCGCAACCGACAATAAGGTTGGTACTGTAGGTACATTCAATAGCTCGAAGGGTACAGACGCACCTTTGATGATGCCACATCGTCGTATCGACCAGATTTATATCCACTCTACCGACAAGGGTAAGTTCGAGGTTAAAAAGTATGAGGTTATTCTCGACAAGTACACAATCGACGGCGAGAAGCGCTACCCTTCGGATCACAACCCTGTAGTGGTTGATTTGAAACTCAAATAGCATTTTCAAACTTTTTCACACTGACATTGGCAATGCGGAAATCACTCCTTGCCATACTTGCAATGTTCTCCTTCGTGACCGCAATGGCTCACGAGGGAGCAACCGTTGTAAATGTAGGCACATTCAACGTGTGGGGAAATCGCCAACGTCATAGTATGGTGAACAAATACAAGAAAGCCCCCGAGGAGCGTCTGTGGGAGAACTCTCGCGACATCGTGGCGCAGATGATTGTGGATGCCGACTGGGACATCTTCGGTGTGCAAGAGGGTGGCAATCTCGTTCGCGAGGAGTTGCCGAAACTCGTAAAGCAGAAGGGTGCGAAATATAAGTGGTGGTTCCAGCGACCAAACCCAGCAATTCCTGAGAAGGAGGATAAGAACCTCGCAAACGGCATTGTGTGGCGTAGCGACCGCTTCAAGTTGAGCAACAAACAGGTATTCTGGCTCTCGCCAACGCCCGACACCCCAAGCAAAGCGTGGGAGGAGAAGGTTAAACATTGGCGTTTCGTGATGAGCGCGACGGTCAAAGACAAAAAGACCAAGCAGGAGTTCATCTTTATGGTGACACACTGCCCACTGATGCGCTCCACCTGCGAGAAGAGTGCGAGGTTGATTGTCGAGCGCGAGAAGATGCTCAACGCGGAGGATAAGACTGTAATCTTCGTGGGTGATATGAACTCACAACCCAACACCCCTTACTCGAAGATTATCCGCACACGCTTCACCGACACTCGCAATATTGCGGAGGTGAAATCCGAGGTTGCGGGTACGATGAATGGCGCGGAAGTGACCGAGAAGATGCCAACACGCACCATCGACTACATCTACATTCGCGGTGGCAAGCAGAACTACAAAGTACTCTCGCACGAGGTGCTGACCAACAAATACAAGGTGGGCGAGATGATGCTCTTCCCATCGGACCACTGCCCTGTGAGTGCTAAAATAGAATTGACTAAGTGAGACCTAACAAACTATGAATAAACTACTAAAAAACGCCGTTGCACTTATCCTTGCGCTCCTCGCCGTAGCGTGCCAAGGTGATATAACCACCGACAAAACCATCGGCGGTGGCATCTCGTCGTTGACAATTTCGACACCAGCAACGCGTACCTATCTCGGAACAAAAGATAGCGACACCTACCCTCTCTACTGGAGCGAGGGCGACCGCATCGTTGTAAACGGAGTGACCTCGAACGAGGCAGTAATCAATCCATCGAATCCATCATCGGCAAGTTTCAGCTTCGATGCTGTGGTCAACTATCCGTTGTCGATTCTCTACTCGGCAACCACCTCGGCTGGTTGTGTATGCTTCCCACAGGAGCAGACCTACGAGCAGAACACCATCAAGTCGGAGTACGCTCCGATGTATGGATATGTGGCGCAGAGCAGTGACCGCATTACCCTCAACCACCTTGCCACTATCTTGCGATTCTCACTCAAGAGCGCAACAGAGGGCATCTCGCTTGACCACATCTCAGTAAAGTCTAACTCGAACGAGACTTTGTCGGGCATCTATGCTATTGACTGCACTACTGGCGCAATCACCCAAAATAGCAACACAAGCAGCAACGTAATCTACACTTGCGACACCGCGCTCTCGACCAGCGAGGAGAAGGTTTTCCACATCGTACTCCCAGCTGGCACATATAACGACGCTTGCACCATATCTTTCGTCGACAGCAATGGTGGCACGATGTCGAGCGTATGGACACCGAAGAGTTTGAAGGCAGGCGTGGTGCGCGAGTTCAAGACTATCACCTACAAGGCTGGCACAAACTGCGCGCTCGAACCACTCGGTTCAGAGGATGACTCATTCTTCGACATCGGCACAGTCATCGGCTTCGTGAAGGATACCAACGGCAACCCTATCGGTGGCGCAGTTGTATCGGACGGCGAGCATTGCGTAGTTACAAATTCGGACGGATACTATTCGTTCGATAACGATATTCAGGATGCCAAATTTATCTGGGCAAGTATCCCTTCGGGTTACAAGGCGCTCAATGACGAAAATGGCCTTCCTCAGTTCTACTACCGCCTCACCGACCAGGATAAGAGCGGCGAGTTCACCTGCAAAGTCGATTTCGTATTCGAGCCTATCACAGGCGACCCTAACCGCTATACCCTCATCGTAGGTGCAGATCCTCAGCCACGCGCAAAGAGCAAAAGTGACGACCGCGTAGCATTCCACTCGCTCGACATCTGCGAGGATTTCTACCGCGATATGCGCGAAACACGCGCCACAATTACCGACCGCGAGGTTTATGGTATGATGTTGGGAGATCTTGTACACGAACAGATGTCGCTCCTCGAAAACTATGTGGCAGGTCTCAGCACCCTCAACTTCCAGATGTTCAACATCATCGGTAACCACGACCACGATCTCTCGGCTACAACCGACGTAGAGGGCGCACGTTGTTTCGAGGATAACTTCGGACCTTCCTACTACTCGTTCA
>JAZQWU010000195.1:0-3097 GCA_045632505.1 Alistipes sp.
CTCGGTATCAACAACAAGGATATTTACATCCTCACCCGATGCCAAGACGTGGTCAACACCGCCGAAGCCGATATCGTAGCCCCAACCGTCACCACCGATGATCCACTGCGACTTCTTCACGAGGAAGTTCTTGTGCTCGAGGATTGCCTTGCACTTATCGCAGCCGCAAGCCTCGCACAACTCGATTACGCGAGGTGCAACCTCTGCCGACTTAGCAGCCAAGTGGCGAACGTCGAGCCACTCCTGCAATACAGCCTTCAACTCGTCCGAGCACTTCTCGCAAGAGAGAGCCTCTGTAACGAGCGATGCCAAATTCTCGCGAATCTTCTCGTTACCGATATGCATACCCAAGCCGAACTCTGCGTTATCCTCGAACAACGAGTTAGCCCAAGCTGGGCCCTGACCCTTCGAGTTGGTGCAGTATGGAGTAGACGGAGCTGATGCCGAGTAGATTGAGGTACAACCAGTTGCATTTGCTACCATCATACGCTCACCAAAGAGCTGTGTGATAGTCTTGATATATGGAGTCTCGCCACAACCAGCGCACGCGCCCGAGAACTCGAACAATGGTTGCATAAACTGCGAATTCTTAACGGTCTTCTCGCGGTCGAGGTTCTTGTAACCTACGGTGTGGTGCATATAGTTCCACTTCTCAACCTCGCCCATCTGCGATGCGAGAGGTTGCATAACGAGAGCCTTGCCCTTAGGTGCTGGACAAACATCCACACAGTTGCCACAACCTGTACAGTCGAGCGGCGACACCTGAATGCGGAACTTGTACTCCTTGGTATTTGCGATACCCTGCTTGAACTCTGTTCCCTCTGGTGCAGCGGCTGCCTGCTCCTCGGTTGCGAGGAAAGGACGGATTGCTGCGTGAGGGCAGACATAAGCACACTGGTTACACTGGATACAAGTGTCGAGATTCCACTGTGGAACATTCACTGCGATACCACGCTTCTCCCACGCTGCAGTGCCATTATCCCAAGTACCATCCTCGCGACCATTGAATGCCGAAACAGGGAGCTGGTCGCCCTTCAATGCGTTGATTGGGTCAACCACATTGCGAACGAACTCAGGACGAGATAAATCAACCGATGCAGCAGCCTCCTCAACAACGAGCGAAGCCCACTCGGCAGGAATCTCAATCTTCTCTACTGCGGTAGCACCAGCGTCTACGGCAGCGTAGTTCATATTCACGATATCCTCGCCCTTCTTGCCGTACGACTTGTAGATAGCCTTCTTCATCTCCTCGACTGCTTTCTCGAACGGAATCACGTTCGCAATCTTGAAGAATGCTGACTGCATAATGGTGTTGGTGCGGTTGCCCAAACCGAGCTCCGCTGCAATCTTTGTAGCGTTGATGATGTAGAAGTTGATATTGTGCTTAGCGAGGTAAACCTTCATATGTGTTGGCAACGATGCGCAAGTAGCCTCAGCATCGAGTACCGAGTTCAGCAAGAACGAGCCACCGTGCTTCAAGCCCTTCAAAACGTCGTACTTATCCACATACGATGGTACGTGGCAAGCGATGAAGTCTGGAGTAGTCACCAAGTATGGCGAGGTGATTGGCTTATCGCCGAAACGGAGGTGCGACGAGGTATAACCACCCGACTTCTTCGAGTCGTACGAGAAGTATGCCTGGCAATACTTGTCGGTAGAGCCACCGATAATCTTGATCGAGTTCTTGTTAGCACCGACTGTTCCGTCAGCACCCAAACCGAAGAACAAAGCCTCGAAAGTTCCCTCCTTAGCCATCGAAATCTCCTCACCTACTGGCAACGAGAGATTTGTTACGTCGTCTACGATACCAACGGTAAAGTGGTTCTTTGGAGTCGAGAGTGCCATATTAGCAAATACTGCCAACATCTGAGCTGGGGTAGTGTCCTTCGACGAAAGACCATAGCGGCCACCGATGATTGCTGGCTGAAGTTCGTGACCGTAGAATGCATCTACGATGTCGAGGTACAAAGGCTCGCCATTTGCTCCTGGCTCCTTGGTGCGGTCGAGTACACAGAGTGTCTTAACCGACTTAGGCAATACGTTGAAGAGGTACTTTGCCGAGAATGGACGATAGAGGTGTACGGTTACAACACCCACCTTCTCGCCACGAGCATTCAAGAAATCTACGCACTCCTTCAAAGTCTCTGTCACCGAGCCCATAGCCACAACTACGCGGTCAGCATCCTCTGCTCCGTAGTAAACGAATGGCTTGTACTCGCGACCAGTAATCTTCGAAATCTCTGCCATAGTCTCAGCAACCATATCAGGCACTGCATCGTAGAACTTATTTGCAGCCTCGCGGGTCTGGAAGTAGATGTCAGGGTTCTGAGCAGTACCACGTGTAACTGGCTTCTCAGGGTTGAGAGCGCGTGCGCGGAACTCCTTCAATGCCTCCATATCGAACAACGAGGTGAGCGAAGCCGAGTCCATCAACTCCACCTTCTGAATCTCGTGCGATGTGCGGAATCCGTCGAAGAAGTGAAGGAATGGAACGCGCGAGCGCAACGCTACGATGTGAGCTACACCTGCCAAGTCCATAACCTCCTGAACAGACGATGTTGCAAGCTGAGCAAAGCCAGTCTGACGAGCCGCCATAACGTCCTGATGGTCGCCGAAGATTGAGAGCGACTGTGCGGCCAATGCGCGTGCCGAAACGTGGAATACGCCAGGAAGCAACTCGCCCGAAATCTTGTACATATTAGGAATCATCAGCAACAATCCCTGCGAAGCAGTGAAAGTAGAGGTCAATGCACCGCTCTGCAACGAGCCGTGTACCGCACCTGCAGCACCAGCCTCCGACTGCATCTCTACTACCTTCACAATCTCGCCGAAGATATTCTTGCGACCTTGAGCTGCCCACTCATCAACATACTCTGCCATAGTTGACGATGGCGTAATAGGGTAGATGGCTGCTACCTCCGAGAACATATACGCGATATGTGCTGCGGCGTAGTTACCATCACACGTGATAAATTTCTTTTCTGCCATAGTTTTATAGTTTTATGTTTTTGTTGTTTTATTGTTTTCGGCTTGCAAATATCTCGCAAAAGGGATGTCTTTCATTCAATTTGTATCAGAAACCCCTTCTGCGCATACA
>JAZQWU010000196.1:0-3455 GCA_045632505.1 Alistipes sp.
TTCTAATTAAGCGAGGAGATTGACCCTTGGTCTTCACTGCTCCGCCTCGGCATAGTTCAAACGAGTTTGACTCTGCCCTCGGCTTAATCGCAGCGGTGCCACGAGCCTAAAAGGCTCTCGCAATGACGACAGAACAAAAAAATGGATTGCATTATGAAATACACAGCACCTGAATTTGAGATTTTCGAGGTAGCCGTTGAGGGCGGTTACGGCAATAGCACATTGCTCCCAGGCTTCGGCAGTGAGGAGGATGAGTTGGTGTACTAATTCTCAGTGGAGAGTTGAAAGTGGAGAGTTGAGTCTTTTCTCGACTCTCCTTTTTTTGCGCGGTTATAAAGGCTATTAAGGGATGTGGAAACGATTCTTTAATACTCCTTAACAACCTTTAATTCCCTTTAATAACCCTTAATCCAACAAAAAACGGGCGCAAGCCAAATGACCTGCGCCCAAGGGATGCTCATTAACCTAATTACAATCCCATTATTTAGCCTCCGAACGAATCTGGTACATATTGTAACCTACCGAACGGATGCCTTCGATAGTTTCGTAATATGGCGTATCGCAAATGTCGGTGAAGCCAACCTGCAAGTTCTCGCCATCGAAACGTCCTGTGGTTGCCTGGTCGGAGAATTGGTGCCAGTGAGTACCTACAATCTGCGGATGCTCCAATGCCGAACGAACATACGCAGCATACGCCTCGCCACGCTCCTTCTGATTCTCAACGCGAATCAACGAGTGGTGGAACATACCCTGATTCATTGTTCCGAAGTGGAACTCACCAATAATCATAGGCTTGTCCAATCCCTCTGGTTGGCGATAGTCGGCAAGGGTGAAGTTGTACATATTGTGGCTGATAGCGTCGCTATACTGCGCACCGATAAGCAATGCGCGCGGATTAGATGAACGACCAGCATAGCGGCAACCGAGGTACAACACACCTGGTGCGCACTCGTTGAACACCTCGCGGATGCCACGGAAGTAGGCGTGGATAATCAAGTCGTTGAACTCCACGAGGTCAGCGCTCGCCTGCTTTGGCAACGCCTCGGTATTAGCAAGCATAGCCTTCCACGATGCGAACGATGTTCCCCACGCTGCGTTCAACTGGGCAATTTTGCCATATTTCTTCTGATAGTGCTTTACGAGCTCGCGCTTTACTGCCGCGGTAGCAGGATTCTGCGCAGCCTTCTCGGCAAGGTAGCTCTCGTTACCCCACTTCAACTCGTTGTCGATGAACAAGCCTACCAAGTAAGGGTCGTTCAACTCCTTCTCGCGAGTTGCGAGCTGTGCCTTCAACTCCGCCTTGAACGATGGGTCGAATGGGTCAGAGAGTTGCCACCACAAACCTCCAGTACCATCGATTGGCGCAGAGTGCACCTCCAAACGCTCGATATACGGAGTCTTCGACATCAAGCAAATATCCTTATCCGACGAGTTTGCGATAGTATTAAGACCCCAACTGCGCAAACGGCGGTGTGCCAACTCGCCATACTCGGTCAAGTAGTCTGCACCATACTTGCGATAGAGGTTTGCCGACGAGAAGTCGTAGGTTTCCTTGTGACCGCGCTGAGTGTAGTACGGCTTGAGCAACGCATCGTGAGTGTAGTAGAACTGCTCGAACTCGCTACCCTGCTCAGGCAAAGCCTCGAAGTAGAACTTACGGTTGTCGATAGGTGTCACAGCGCACGAAGGTGTAACGCGCACTACGCCGTGCGACCACCAAAGGCAACCTTCTGGGTCAACAAACCACCACTTGCCGTTTACCTTCTTCAAGTAGAAGCGACCTGTCGCCTCCTGACGAGGACCATCAGCCCAACCGCCATACTTATTGAACGATGCAGGTGCGGTGTGTTGTGCAAGGTCAGCCGCCTCCGCTTCGATAGCCTTCTTGAGCTCTTCGTCAGAGTGAATCTTACCCTCCCATTCGTGGTGCTTGTACTGACCGTACTGGTCGATGAATGGGTAGAACTCCTCGTGCGACATCTTCACAACATCGGGATTCTCCTTGCGTTTGCCTGGTACAATCTCGAAGTCCGAAAGTTTCCAACCCTTACGCTCCAAAGTGCCGAAGCCCATTGTCTTACCTCTGACCAAAATCTGCTTTACGCGCGAGAGATCGCCCGCGTAAGAGAGGATGCCAAAGGCGTGAGCATACGGCGTATTGAGCATATTGTTGTTACCATATTTGAAGAAGTCCGCCTCGACATCTGGATTCTCGAGTGGACGTGGGAACGGCAACTCAATCTCACGCTTCTCGCCTGGCTTGAAGAAGTAGATGTGACCTACCGACATCGGACGAGTTGTACGATAGCGATAGTACTTAGTATTCTCGTGCGAGAATGTCACATATATATACAATGGTGCAGGGTCTAAGTTCTCGACTGTAAATCGTGCGCACTTATAGTCCGAGAAATCGAAGTTTCCCTGAATCTCAAATCCAGTGTTGGCATTACCGGCATTTGGACACATCTTAATAGTGCCATTCTCCACTACAAAACCGGCAGTGCCCTCTGCTGTTCCTTTCAAATCCTGCTCATAGCCAGCGAGGTCGCCAAATGGCTTAATCTGCTCGGCTGGCAACTCCTCCAAGAGCTTGAGTGTTGGCTTAGAGAAGTAGAGTGTTGCGCCTGCGATGGCAAGAGCAACTACACCTAATATCAAAAGTACCTTCTTCATACTTATTACTTAACCTTTGCGTTAGCGCGAATGTTGTACATATCGTAACCAACCTTACGGATGCCGTTGATAGTTTCGTAGTAAGGGGTGTCGCAAACATCAGTGAAACCTACGTTGAAGTTCTCACCATCGAAACGACCTGTGGTAGCCTGGTCAGAGAACTGGTGCCAGTGAGTACCCACGCAGTTTGGATGCTCCAAAGCCGAGCGAACATACGCCTCGTATGCCTTACCGCGAGCCTCGTGGTTTGGTACCTCAATCAACGAGTGGTGGAACATACCGCGGTCACGAGTACCGAAGTGGAACTCACCAACAATCATCGGCAAGTCAACACCCTCCGGCTGTGAGTAGTCCTCGATGGTATAGCGGTAGAAGTTGTGGCTGATAGCGTCACAATACTTCGCACCAATGGTGATAGCCTTGCGGTTCGAGCCGGAGAAACGGCAACCGAGGTACAACACGCCTGGAGCGTACTCGTTGAAGACCTCACGGCAGGTGCTGAAATACTTCTCGATAACCTTATCGTTGAACTCGACGAGGTGCTTGTGAGCCGACTTTGGAAGGTCGGCAGTGTTGTTGAGCAACGCCTCCCACGATGCGAACGAAGTTTCCCAAATGGTATTCAAAATGTTGATATCATCCTTATACTTAGCCTTGTAGAACTTAACCAACTCCTGCTTACCGATGAGTGTTGCAGGATTCTTTGCAATCATCACTGCAAGGTAGCTCTCGTTACCCCAACGAAGCTCGTTGTCCACGAACAAACCTACCAAGTAAGGGTC
>JAZQWU010000197.1:0-5797 GCA_045632505.1 Alistipes sp.
AAGAGTACTGCTAAGAGGTGGAAAACTGAAAGCGGGAAGCGGAAAATCGGGAATTATAACGAAAAACTAAAAGTTTTCCGTTTTCCGTTTTCCGTTTTCCGTTTGTTTTTGTATTTTTGCGCCCGTATAGAATACAAAAAACGATGAAAGCAGTTTCAACAGTAAAGGCATTGCGCGAGGAACTCGCAGCGTGCCAAGGCAAAAAGATAGGTTTTGTTCCTACAATGGGAGCATTGCACGAAGGACACATCTCACTCGTTACTCGCGCACGAAAGGAGTGCGACGTGGTGGTGGCGAGTGTCTTCGTTAACCCAACACAATTCAACGACAAGAACGATTTGAAAAACTACCCTCGTACCCCCGAGGCTGACGCTGCGATGTTGGCAGAGGCTGGTGTGGACTTGGTACTCTTCCCTTCGGTGGAGGAGATTTATCCAGAGCCCGACACCCGTCAGTTCGACTTCGGACAGATTGACAAGGTTATGGAGGGTGCAACTCGCCCAGGTCACTTCAATGGCGTGGCACAGGTGGTAAGCCGCTTGTTCGACATCGTGCAGCCTACTTGTGCATACTTCGGCGAGAAGGATTTTCAGCAGATTGCAGTCATTCGTGCTATGGTGACACAACTCGGCTACAACATTGAGATTATCGACTGCCCTATCATCCGCGACACAGACGGCTTGGCGCGTTCGTCGCGTAACCTCTTGCTCACCCCAGCACATCGTGCTGCAGCACCTCACATCTACGAGGTATTGAGTGCAGCCGTAGCAAAGGTTGGCGAACTCTCACCAGCGGAGCTCACTGCGTGGGTAGTTGCCGAGGTGGAGAAGAACGAACTCTTGAAGGTAATTTACTTCGCAGCCGTAGATGGACTCTCGTTGCAGATTATCAACGAGTGGAGCGACTCGGAGCGCGTGCAGGGTTGCATTGCAGTTCAGGCTGGCGAGATTAGATTGATTGATAACATTAAACTCAAATAAGCGATGTACATTGAAGTAATGAAGTCGAAGATTCACCGCGTGAAGGTGACTCAGGCGAATGTTGACTATGTCGGCAGTATTACTATTGACTCCGAGTTGTTGGAGGCAGCAAACATTATTCGTGGCGAGAAGGTGCAGGTGGTGAATGTCACCAATGGCGAGCGACTCGAGACCTACGCAATCCCAGGCGAGGCTGGCAGTGGCGTAATCTGCCTCAATGGTGCAGCGGCACACAAGGCGAGCGTTGGCGATATTGTGATTATCATTTCGTACGCTTCGATGGATTTCGAGGAGGCTAAAACCTTCGAGCCAAACGTCATTTTCCCCGACACTGAGACCAATAAGTTGGTTCGCTAACGGAAAACGGAAAGCGGAAAACGGGAAACTATTATGGACACACTTTTGTCAATACTTGCCGTTATATTCGGTGTAGTCGGTTGTATAGGTTGCATCGTACCCGTATTGCCGGGTGTGGCATTGGCTTATGTAGGCTACTTGTGCCTATACTTCTGCTCGTACACCGAGATTTCGGTGACGTGGTTGGTGGTGTTCGGTGTGCTAACGCTTATCGTTTCGGTGCTCGACTACCTCTTGCCAGCATATATGACCAAGAAGTTCGGTGGTTCGAAGGCTGGCGAGCGCGGTGCTATGGCAGGTGTGCTCGCAGGCTTCATCTTCGGACCTGTGGGCATCATTGTAGGTCCTTTCGCTGGAGCATTGCTTGGCGAATTGATTAACGACGGTAGCGACAAACGACGCGCTCTCCGAAGCGGACTTGGCTCATTCCTTTCGTTCTTTGTCGGCACAGGCATCAAACTCGCAGTTTCGATGTGGCTGACAATCGAGATTTTTATAGACGTGATTAAAAATGCTTTTTAATATGAAGAGATTTAGTTGGTTAATGATTTTGGCGGTGGCGATGCTTGCAGTGTCGTGTGGTTACCGCTACGAATCGGTCAAGGGCGATAAATTGGGTACTCGCATCTACACCCTCGATAACGGCTTGAAGGTATATATGTCTGTGAACAAGGAGCAGCCTCGTTTGCAGACAATGATTGCAGTGCGTGTGGGTTCAAAGAACGACCCTGCCGAGACTACTGGTTTGGCTCACTACTTCGAGCACTTGATGTTCAAGGGTACCGACAAGTTCGGCACACAGGACTTCGAGGCAGAGAAGCCTTTGCTTGACGAGATTGAGCGATTGTTCGAGGTCTATCGTGCAACCACCGACGATGCGGAGCGCAAGGCCATCTACGCACAGATTGACAGCGTATCGCAGGAGGCATCGAAGTATGCCATCCCGAACGAATACGACAAGTTGATGCAGGCAATCGGCGCTGACGGCACTAACGCTTGGACTGGCTACGACGAGACCAACTATGTTGAGGATATCCCATCAAATCAGATTGAGAACTGGGCAAAGATTCAGTCGGAGCGTTTTGCGAATGCTACAATTCGTGGTTTCCACACCGAGCTCGAAACCGTATACGAGGAGTACAATATGAGCCTCACTCGTGACAATAGCAAGATGTTCGACAAGATTATGGAGAATATCTTCCCTGACCACCCATACGGAACTCAATCTCCAATCGGTAAGCAGGAGCACCTCAAGAATCCGTCGATTACAAACATCAAGAACTACTATAAGACCTACTACGTGCCAAACAATATGGCAATATGTATGGCTGGTGATTTCAACCCAGACGAGGCAATCGTTATTATCGATAAGTATTTCGGCTCACTCGTACCTAACAAGAATCTCCCGAAGGTCGAGGAGTACAAGCCTACTCGCCTGACCGCAGTAAAAGAGGCGGAGGTTTATGGCTTGGAGAGCGAGTGCTTGGCTATCGCTTGGCCTATCGAGGGCGCTCGTAGCAAGGGTAGCCTCATTGGCGCACTTCTCTCGTCTATTCTCTCGAATAGCGGCAACTGTGGTTTGCTCGACACCGACCTCTTGCAGGAGCAGAGGGTGCTCAACGCCTATGGTTATATAGATTACTTGTCAGACGCAGGTATAGCAATGGTTGGAGGCGAGCCAAAGCAGGGACAGACCTTGGAGGAGGTACGCGACCTCTTGCTTGCTGAGATTGCAAAGGTGCGCAATGGCGAGTTCGACGAGGAGTTGCTCAAGTCAATTATCGCAAACTATCGTCGTGGCGAGATGTCGCAGTTGGAGAGCAACTTTGCTCGCGCCTACAAGATGGAGGCAGCCTTCATCAACGGCGAGGATTGGGCAGATGTAGCAACCGAGCTTGACCGCGCAGCCAAAATCACCAAGGAGGATATCGTAAAGTGGGCGAACGAGAACTTGCCTGCTGACGGCTACTGCGTAGTCTACAAGCGTCAGGGCGAGGATAAGTCGCAGAAGAAGATTGACAAACCAACCATCACCCCTATCTCGGCAAATCGTGATGCACAGAGCAGCTACCTTGCCGAGATGCAGAAGGTTGATGTTGAGCCTATCGCACCAGTTTTCGTAGACTACAAGCGCGACTTGGGACGCTCGCAGTTGGATAGTGGCGTGGAGGTACTCCACAAGCGCAACGAAACAAACGAATTGTTCACCCTAACCTACCGCTACGACTTCGGCACTTCGACCATCAAGTCGTTGGGCTTAGCAGCAGACTACTTCGAGTTCTTGGGTACTGCCGAGAAGTCGGCCGAGGAGATTCAGCGCGAGTTATACGACTTGGCTTGCTCGTTCTACATCTCGGTTAATACCGACAACACCCACCTCGTTATTGAGGGTCTCTCGGAGAATATGGAGAAGGCGTTGAAGATTGTAAACGACTACATCGCAAACGTCGAGGGCGACAATGCAGTTTTGCGCGAGGTTAAGCGTGACTTCGAGCAGCAGCGCACAAACGCCAAGGCATCGCAGCAGGATAACTTCCGAGCATTGCAGAGCTACTGCCTCTATGGTGGCGACTACATCCGCTCGCGCACAATGTCGAGCAAGGAGTTGCGCAACATCACCTCGGAGGAGTTGCTCTCAAACATCAAGAAGTTGCCAAAGATGAAGCACCGCATACTCTACTATGGTCCGCTTACAATCACCGACCTCGTAGGTTCGCTCTACCAGGTGCAGACCGCTGGCGATGACCTTATCGACTTGTCAACCGAACCTACCCCATCGAAGGCGGTTAAGGAGTCGAACGTACTCTTTGCGCAGTACGATGCAAAGCAGGTCTACTATATGCAGTACTCGTGCCGCGAGCAGGATAAGTGGAATCTCGACTACTCGCCAGTGGCAAATCTCTACTACAACTACTTCTCGGGCGGTATGAACTCGATTGTATTCCAGGAGATGCGCGAGGCTCGCGCCTTGGCATACTCGGCGTACGCATACCTCGCGAAGGGGCGCTTGCCACACCACCCATACTACTTCTACGCCTTCATCGCTACGCAGAACGATAAGGTGCAGCAGGCGGTAGAGGCGTTCGACGAGATTATCGAGGAGATGCCTCGTTCGGAGAAGGCATTTGAGTTGGCAAAGAGCGGTATGTTGGCAAACTTGGCTACACAGCGCACCACCAAGATGAACATTTTGTGGAGCTACCTCGAGTACGAGAAGTTCGGCTTGACCGAGGATATCAACAAGACCTTGTACGAGGGCATCCAGACACTTACGCTCGATGATGTAGTAAAATTCCAGCAGGAGTTCATCAAGGATCGCCCATACAGTTACTGCATCCTGGGCGATAAGAGAGACCTCGACTGGAAGTACATTCGCTCGTTGGGCAAGGTTAAGATATTGTCGCAGGAGGAGATCTTCGGTTATTAAAGGAAAACGGAAAACGATGAAGAGAGTACTTAGTTTGATACTTTTGGCAATGGTTGCATTGTCGGCAGCGGCTCAGAGCGTGGAGTTGCCAGGCATTGTCGTGAATCACAGTCCTGCATCGAAGGGCAAGTATCTCGGCTCGCCGAGCATCTGCATCTTACCAAGCGGTCGCTACGTGGTGAGTCACGACTTCTTCGGTCCTAAGACCAAGGAGTTCGAGACCGCCATCACCGACATCTTCGTCTCGGACGATAAGGGTGCAACGTGGAAGAAGACCGCCTCATTGCGTGGTCAGTTCTGGTCGACATTGTTCTACCACGATGGCGCAATCTACATCTTCGGTACGTGCCGCCATCACGGCAATATCGTCATCCGCAAATCAACCGACGATGGCAAGACCTGGAGCAACCCGTACGATGCCGAGAATGGACTTATCGTAGCGGGCGAGTATCACACCGCACCAACGCCAGTACTCATCCACAAAGGTCGCATCTACAAGGCGTTTGAGTACGCTACGCACAAGGTGCGCAAGTGGGGACGACGCTACTCGGCAATGGTAATTTCGGCACCTGTAAATGCCGACTTGCTCGATGCAAAGAGTTGGCGATGCTCGAACATCCTCTACTCCGACCCTTCGTGGCTTGGTGGTCAGTTCCGAGGTTGGCTCGAGGGCAATATGGTCTACGACAATAAGAACAAGCAGTTGCTCAACATTCTTCGCGTAGGTACTATCAAGGGTGAAGGAGAGGAGCAGTGCGCACACGTTAAGGTATCGCCAAACGGCAAGCAGATTTCGTTCGACGTCGAGACAGGCTTTATGCCTTTCCCTGGCGGAGCGAAGAAGTTTACCATTCGCTACGACGAGCGAAGTGGCAAGTATTGGACCTTGGCGAACAATACCGACCCCGAGAAGCTCGTTATAAAGAACGACAAGACACGCAACACCCTCTCGCTTTGCAGTTCGGAGGATTTGCTCACTTGGAAGGTGGAGCGAACAATCATCCACCACCCCGACGTGATGTATCACGGAGTG
>JAZQWU010000198.1:0-2426 GCA_045632505.1 Alistipes sp.
TCAGTTTGCTAAGGCAGGCAACATCATCGTTCGTCAGCGTGGTACTGTTCACAACGCAGGTGAGAATGTGGGTATGGGTAAGGATCACACCCTCTTCGCTTTGGTTGATGGTACAGTAGTCTTCACTAAGAAGCGTGACAACCGCTCTTATGTAAGTGTTAAGCCACTCGCATAAGTTGAAAGCATTTCGAAAGATTAAGCCGAGGCGAACCTCGGCTTTTCTTTTTTATATAAGTCAAATAAATGGGTATCCGCAGCGGATACCCTTTATTTTAATCAGGCTCTTACTTAAGAGAGAGCTTTATATCTGCCGACGATGCGCCAACATAGATACTCAAATCGGCAATGCTCTTTGCCGCCGGTACCATCTTGCGAGTCACGATGTCGTAGCACTGCAACTCCTTGTACGGAATCTCTACTACGAAGTGATGTGTTGCGCCACTCTTAATCAGCACCTTATCATAGCCCTTCAACTCCTTCACTGGGTGCGGAATTGTTGTATCTTTGTAGCCAACATACACCTGTGCCACCTCGGCAGCATCACACTTGCCCGTATTCTTCACGTCGAACTCCACGACAATCTTATCTGCTACGTCCTTCACGTTAAGGTTGCTATACTCGAAGGTTGTGTAGCTCAAACCAAATCCGAATGGGAACAACGGCTTCACCTCCTTGCGGTCGTAACCACGATAGCCGAGGAATATACCCTCCTTGTAGTTTACGCGCTTGTAAGGGCTCTTGCGAGTGGTAACATCGAGGTTATGGTAGTAGCTTGCGAAGGTTGGGTTGTCCTCCAACTTACGCTCGATAGAGATTGGCAAGTGGCCACTTGGCGAAAGCTCGCCCGAGATAATCTCAGCAATAGCCTGACCGCCTTTCTGACCTGGGTACCAAGCAAGGAGAATAGCCTTTGCACTATCCATCCAGCTCTCCATCTCGAAGCCACCACCTGCGTTCACAACAACAATTACATTAGGGTTTACGGCTGCGATCTCGTTGATAAACTGACCCTGTCCGTATGGCAACTCGAAGATGCGGTCGTGTCCCTCTCGCTCGGTCGAAGCGTCAAAGCCTACGCAAACAACGACCGCTGTTGCCGACTTGAGAGCCTTGGCGTTCTGTGCAACATAACCCTTGTTGTTGGTCTGGAATGTAACTATCGCGTCGCTCGAGTTATCGAAGTATTCGATGCGGAGATTGTACTTCTTGTTAGCCTTTGCCTTGAAGAGATAGGTGCGCTCGCTCTTTGAGTGGTTGCTCCAGTGCGACATAACCTCCTCGCCGTCGATGAACATACGGTAGCCGTCATCACCCGAGAGCTTGAACTCAATCTCTTCGTTCTGCTTGCTACAATATACACCACTCCAACGAATCGAGAAGCCGTCGCTATTCACTACGCCCTTCTTTGGCGATTTCTTCTTCCAATTGTGGCGGATATACTTTGCATCGTAGCTCCAAACCACATCACCCGAGCAATCCTTGGTGTTGAAGTACTCTGCTTTCAAACCCGGAGTCTTGAGATCCGATGAAGTATAGAAGTTCTTGGTCAATTCGTACGAGTAGATATCCTCCAAAGCGATAGTCTCGTAGCTATTAACCTGCGACAATCCCTCGGTTACCGAGCAGGTCTCGAATGGGTGTACGAAACCGCTACCGCCACCTGTAGGGATAATCTTCGATTGCATACCTGTTACGGCAACTTTGCCACCCTTGAGTGGGAGGATGCCGTCGTTCTTGAGCATTACAATACCGTTACGCGCCAACTCGAGCGAAGCGTTGTCCGAGAATGGGTTGCGCTCGCCAATCGACTCATCCTTCTGCGGGCGGTCGAAGAAACCAAACGCGATAAGAGTCTGGAGAATGTTCTGCACCTTGGTATCGATGGTGCGGATATCCACAACACCATCAGCGATAGGCTGCGCCAAATGCTTGTAGTTCATCACGCGACCTGCAGGCATCTCAAGATCAAGACCGCCATTTGCAGCATTGATAGCCGAGTAGGTTGCTGTCCAGTCCGACATCAAGATACCCTCGAAGCCCCACATATTACGTAAAACCTCGATATTGAGGTATTTGTTCTCGGTTGCGTGTACCGAGTTGATGAGGTTGTACGAAGCCATCAACGAACCTACGCCCGCCTCCTCGACAGCTGCGCGGAATGCAGGAAGGTAGATTTCGTGCAAGGTGCGCTCGTCAACATCCGACGAGACGTGGTGGCGATCCCACTCCTGATTGTTGGCTGCATAATGCTTGATACAAGCCATTGCGCCCTGGCTCTGCACACCCTTGATGTATTGAACTGCAGTCTGTGCAGCGAGGTAAGGATCCTCACCGAAGTACTCGAAGTTACGGCCACAAAGAGGTGAACGATAGATGTTCACACCAGGACCGAGCAAGATATGCACACCTCGTGCGCGACAATCCTG
>JAZQWU010000199.1:0-6729 GCA_045632505.1 Alistipes sp.
GCTTGCTCCTGCCATCCACATCTCGTGACCGGTAAACGACTTTGTTGATGCTACGTAAGGTTTATGCTCACCAAAGACCTCTGCGATAGCCTTCGCCTCGTTCATATCACCGATAGGAGTCGATGTAGCGTGAGCATTCACATACTTAATCTCTTCGAGAGCAACACCGGCATCGCGAATTGCCATCTGCAACGAACGCTTCGGGCCATCCACGTTAGGTACCGAAATGTGGTCGCCATTTGACGAGAAGCCATATCCTACGACCTCGCCAAGGATTGTAGCACCACGCTTTACGGCAGATTCGTAGTTCTCAAGGATGATGGTCGCTGCGCCACCACTTGGAACCAATCCGTCACGGTTCTTATCGAATGGACGAGATGCCTTTGTAGGATCGTCCTCGCGGATAGAGAAGGCGTTCAATGCGTCGAAGTTGCCTACCGAGTATTTGTTCACCTCCTCGGCACCACCGCAGATAACGCACTCCTGCAAGCCCTGCTTGATAAGCATATAGCCCATACCAATCGAGTGCGAACCACTTGCACAAGCTCCCGAAACTGTGAAGTTGATACCTCGGAGATTGAATATTGTGGCAAGGTTCATTGTAATGGTAGAGTTCATCGACTGGAAGATATTTGCCGAACCTACCAACATCGTATTCTTCTTCTCGCGAATGATATCTGAACCCAAGATTACGGCCTCGGCGCTACTGTCGTTGCCATATAGGATGCCCACTTCGTGCTGCGCGAGGTAGTCATTGTCGATACCTGCTTGAGCCAACGCCTCAGTCGTTGCGAGGAAGGCGTATTGCCCGTGCTCGGAAAGGCACATTCTCTGACGACGATCCAAAAGCCCCTTCAAATTAGGCTTCTCTAATATACCACAAAGCGATGAACGATAGCCCATCTCTTTTCTCTCCGGCGCAAGACCGATGCCCGACTTACCATCGAACAACGACTGCAAAACCTCCTCCTTATTCTTGCCGATGCAAGAATAGATTCCCATTCCTGTGATTACTACTCTCTGCGACATACTATGTGTATAATCCTCCATTAATCGAAATTACCTCTCCGGTGATATAGGCTGCCGCATCTGACACGAGGAATGCTACCAGCTCGGCAACCTCCTCAGCCTCGCCAAAGCGACCTACTGGAACCATCTTCTTCAACTCTGCCTCTGGCAAATCTGCGGTCATATCGCTCTTGATAAAACCTGGTGCTACGGCATTTACAGTAATCTTCTTCTTGGCAACCTCTTGCGCTAATGCCTTTGTGGCGGCAATCATACCGCCCTTGGCTGCCGAATAGTTTACCTGACCCGCCATACCGCGCAAGCCCGATAGCGATGCGACGTTTACGATACGTCCCCACTTCTTAACGAGCATATCCTTCAAAAGCGGTTGCGTCACATTGTAGAGTCCATCGAGCGAAGTCGAAACTACGCTACGCCACTCCTCTTGTGGCATCCATACCATCAAGTTATCTTTGCGGATACCTGCGTTATTTACGATTACGGAGATGTAATCCTCGCTATGCTCAGCCTTCCACTGCTGCAAAGCCTCGGCTACCGCCTTGTTGTCACTTACATCGAATGGCAAAAGTTCGGCTGAGCCTCCCGCAGCAACAATCTCGTCGAGAGTCTGCTGCGCGGCAACGCTATTCGATGCATAATTGATAATTACGGCAAAGCCTTGCGATGCCAACTTGAGTGCAATGGCGCGACCGATGCCACGACTAGCACCTGTTACCAAAGCATATTTCTTTTGATTCTCCATATTCTCGTTTTATCTCTTGAGATATTCAATAATCGCCTCAATCTCCTTGTACTTTGGAGTGTCCTCTACGAATGTTGGTACGATTGCTCGCACCTCGTCGTACATCTTGCGAGTTGTAGGTGCAAGTCTATCTGCAATCTGAAGGCAATCTACCGCTTGCGCGAGTGCCATCATATGAATCGCCATAACCTGGAAACTATTCTCGATTACTCGCTGGCAGATGAGTGCAGAGTTTGTACCCATTGATACGATATCCTGATTGTCATTGTTGTTCGGAATAGAGTGAACATACATCGGATTCGACAATGTCTGACACTCAGCGGTGGTTGATGTTGCAGTAAACTGCGATGCCTGCAAGCCATAGTTCAATCCCAACACGCCCAAATTTACGAACGGAGGCAATATGCCGTTGATGCGGTCGTGGAAGAGGTAGTTCATTTGACGCTCTGCCAACATCGTCATCTTTGTAACGGCAATCTTGAGTTTATCCATCTCGAACGATACGTAGTCGCCGTGGAAGTTTCCGCCGTGAATGACGGTCTTATTCTCTGGGTCTACGATTGGGTTGTCGTCCGCCGAGTTAATCTCGTTAACCAATACCTTCTCGGCATTTGCCATTGCATCCCACACTGGACCAAGAATCTGAGGAATGCATCGCAATGAGTAGTATGGCTGAACCTTATGCTCGAAGACCTCCTCCTCGCTCTTGGTGCGATATAACTCCTCCTCGCGGCTGAGCAACATTTTGCTGCCCTCTGCCATCTCGCGCATCTTTGATGCTACAATCTGCTGTCCCTCGTGGTGCTTTACGCCATTCAATACCTCCGACATCAAATCGTCATAGGAAGAAGCAATTTCGTTCATCAAGACCGATGCCTTCAATGACCAGTTAAGCAATCGCTTTGCATTGAGAAGGTTGATCAAACCGATACCAGTCATTACGGCAGTTCCATTTGTTACTGCCAAGCCCTCGCGAATGTGCATCTGCAGAGGCTTGATTCCCAACTCGGCAAAAACCTCGGCGGTGTTGCGACGTGCACCTTGGTAGAATACCTCGCCTTCGCCAATCAAAGCGAGTGCGATATGTGCCAACTGCACTAAGTCGCCACTTGCGCCAACACTGCCGTGCTGCGGAATTACTGGATAGATGCCACGATTGAGGAACTCAACAAGTAACTCGCAGGTCTGAAGATGTACGCCTGAGTGCGCCTGCATAAAGGTCATAAGACGAGCGAGAATAGCTGCTCGCACACACTCCACTGGCAACGGCTCGCCAGCTCCAGTCGAGTGGCTGCGGATGATGTTATACTGGAGTTCATTGAGGTGGTTGTCATCTATGCGCCACTGCGCCATAGGACCAAATCCAGTATTGATGCCGTAGATTACCTTGTCTCGGGCAAACGACTCCAAGAAGGTAAAGCAACTGCGTATTGCTTGGCGGTCACCCTCCGAAATGGAGATCTCCTCCTTGCCAGCAAGGATTGCTTCAATATGTTCGATATCGACAAAATTATGCAAAATCATAATCTGTACTTTTGAGGTTTCTTACAAGTGATATAACTGCGATTATATATTATATATATATTAAGGCGCAAATATAATCAAAAAAAGTTGTAAAAAGAACTTTATTAGAATATTTTTTCAAGGTGAACAATTCTTAAATAAGCCGTATTGCTGGGTTGCACGATGGTTAATGCGCAAAAAAAAGAGTTGAAAGAAAAATCTCTCAACTCTCAGTTCGAATATTTCGACTCGGATGTTACTCCTTTGCGACTGGATCGCAGGTGAGTCCGATGCCCAATTTTTTGAAAATTTTGCGGTCAACCTCACTCAACATTACGGTGCAATGTACCTGACAACCATTGAGTTTTGGAAGTTGGTCGAGCGCCTTGCGGCAGTTGTCGTCGGTGATGCTAAGCATAGATAAAGCAACCAGAACCTCGTCGGTGTGGAGACGTGGGTTTCCGCCGTGTAACAATCCAACCTTAGTCTTCTGGATTGGTTCAATCATCTGCTTCGGAATCAACTTAACATCGTGCGGAATGCCAGCCAAATGTTTAGCAGCATTGAGCAACAGCGCAGCGCTTGGTCCCAAGAGCGCGCTTGTGCTGGCGGTGATGATTGTTCCATCCTGCAACTCGATGGCTGAAGATGGTACTCCTTCCTGCTCTTTTCGCTCGTTGGCAGCAACGGTTGTTTTGCGGTCGGCAGTCGTCAATTTTGCCTGCTTCATAATGAGCGATAGCTTGTTTACTTCGCTCTCGTTTTCGCCTCTTTGAGCGAGGTTGCAGAGTGCGTAGTAATAGCGTCGGATAACCTCGTCTTTTGCCGCTTTACAGCACGCTTCTTCGTCATTAAAGCAGAATCCTATCATATTGACACCCATATCGGTAGGCGATTTATATGGACTTTCACCGTAGATAGCTTCGAAGAGCGTATTCAGTACTGGGAAAATCTCGATATCGCGGTTGTAACTCGATGCCACCGAACCATATGCTTCGAGGTGGAATGGGTCAATCATATTGATGTCATTCAAGTCTGCGGTAGCAGCCTCGTATGCCACATTTACGGGGTGTTTTAACGGGAGATTCCACACTGGGAATGTCTCGAATTTTGCATATCCCGCCTTGACATTTCGCTTGTTTTCGTGGTAGAGCTGGCTCAAGCAAACGGCCATCTTTCCGCTACCTGGACCTGGTGCAGTGACGAATACTAATGGGCGCGAAGTCTCGACATAATCGTTCTTGCCAAAGCCCTCGTCGGAGTCAATCAGCGCTACGTTGTGAGGATAACCCTCGATGGTGTAGTGGTAGTAGACTTTAATGCCCTGCCTTTCGAGACGCTTGCGGTATAAATCGGCGCTGGATTGACCGTTGTAGTGGGTGATAACTACTCCACTCACGCACAATCCTAAACCTTCGAAAATGCCTCGCAATCGCAACACATCCTCGTTGTAGGTAATACCCAAATCGCCACGCATTTTGTTCTTTTCGATATCCAATGCGCTGATTACGAGAATCATCTCTGCCTCGTCCTTTAACTGCAAGAGCATCTGCAACTTACTATCGGGTTGAAAACCTGGCAATACGCGACTTGCGTGGTGGTCGTCAAACAATTTGCCGCCAAATTCCAAGTATAACTTATCACCAAATTGGGCGATGCGTTTCTTGATTTGCTCAGACTGAATCTTGAGATATTTTTCGTTGTCAAATCCCTGTTTCATAGTCATAAAGTCTATTGTTCTATATCGGAGTTTGCAGGTCTCTCTTCCTGCTCTTCGAGTGCTTGCTTCAAAGTGCTATTCAACTTTTGTGGGTCAATCTTGGATTTTACATTGCCACCCTTGACGATGCTTATTGCTCCAGTCTCTTCCGAAACGACTAAAATCACAGCGTCAGTCATCTCACTAAGGCCAATAGCCGCGCGATGGCGTGTGCCGTAACTCTTTGGTACATTGCTCTGTGTAACGGGCAAAATGCACTTTGCTGCAACGATACGATTGTTGTCGATAACTACTGCGCCATCGTGCAGTGGAGCATTCTTGAAGAAGATATTCTTGATGAGCGATCTTGTAATCGTAGCATCCAAAGCGATACCACCCTCGATGACGAACTGTAAGTCATCTTTTCGGCGGAATACAATCAGCGCGCCAACCTTATTATCGCTCATATCCATACAAGCCGATGCGATTGGCGAGGTGTTGGTGTTGCTGTGTTTGCGGTTTAGCGAGAAGAAACGCGTGATGAAATCGAGTTCCTTCTGGCGCATTCCTAACGTGAAGAGGAATCGGCGTAGTTCGGGCTGAAAGATTACGAGCAAGGCGATAACTCCTACGCTGATAATCTGTCCGAGGATTGTCGAGAGCAGCTCCATATTGAGCGCCTTGACGATAACCCAGCCAAAATAGACCATAATAATGCCCACCATAATGTACGGAGCATTCGTGCCTCTCATTGCCTTGTAGAGAATGAAGAGCAATCCTGCAACGAGCAGAATATCAAGTAGGTCTATAAATGTGAACGGAATGAAACCCATAGTCGACTACTCTATCTTTTCCTGTTTCTGTTAGGTGTGATTGCGAGATTTATTACTTCTTCGAAGCCTCTTTCTCAGCCTTGTACAACTCGTTAACCTTAGCAAGAACCTGCTCGGTGATGTTTAACGACTCGTCAGCATCGAGCAATGCAGTTGTTGAAACAATCATCTTGTACTTCTTGTCGGCGTTAATCTCCTGGATAGCACGCATCAAGAGGTCGTTCAAACGGTTCTGGAATACGAAGTTCTCCTCCTCCAACTCTTTGCCCTCTTTCTGTGCCTGAGTCTGCATTGAAGCAGCACGCTTCTGCAACTCCTGCTCCTTCTCCTGTGCACCGCGAGTTGTAATCAAGCCCTTCTGGTACTTCTCTGCGAGTTGGTTAATCTCGTTCTGGAGGTTCTGCTCCTTGTTAGCCCACTTCTGCTGAGTCTTCTCGGTCTTTGTGCGAAGTGCTACGCCCTCGGTCTTGAAAATCTCGCTCTCAGCCAAAACGTAGTCAACATTTACGAATGCTAAATCGCCTGAAACAACAGTCTCGGTTGCAGTCTGCTCAGTTGCCTCTGCGTTCTTCTTAGTCTCCTTGCAACCTGCGAAAGCCAACAAAGCCAAGGTTGCGATAAAAATCTTTCTCATAGTTCTATCTGTTTTTACGGTTTTTCACTATATCGCACAAAGATAATGATTTTTTATAAAAAATCACACGATTATCTTCTAATTTCACACAAAAAGACCACCCTTCGTGAGAAAGATGGTCTTTTTGTGAGGTAAATATAGCGTTCGACTACTTCTTATTCTTGTCAATCAGCGATGTGAGAGAGCCGAGTGCGCCAAGCAGATTGCTCGCCTCGAAAGGCAAGTAAACAGTCTTTGTCTTGTCACCGGCAGCCATCTCTTTCAACGACTCGATATACTTGGTCAAGAG
>JAZQWU010000200.1:0-3791 GCA_045632505.1 Alistipes sp.
GGTGAGGCCATAAAGGCCTACAACCAAATGCGAACGGAAAACGGAAAACGGAAAGCGGAAAACTAAAAAGTTAGAAATAAAATTGTTATGGTTGATTGTTTGGATAACAAGACCAAATTGTTTGCACTCCGTGTGATAAAACTTTCTCGCTATTTGATGGAGGAGAAAAAAGAGTATATGCTTTCCAAGCAGATTTTGCGTAGCGGAACAAGTATTGGCGCAAATGTACGAGAGAGAAAGAATGCACAAAGTAAACTTGATTTTATAAACAAGTTATCTGTCGCTTTGAAAGAAGCGGATGAAACCGTTTATTGGTTAGAATTACTTATTGGTAGCGAATATATTGACCAAAAGATGTTTGTTTCGCTCGAAAAAGATATAAAAGAGATTATTGCACTAATAACAGCGAGTATAAATACGGCTCGCGCAAATTTGTAAGAGTAAAATTTGGAAAGTGGATTATAGTTTCTAAAGAAACAGTTTTCCGTTTTCCGCTTTCCGTTTTCCGTTTTCCGTTTATTTTATGTCAGCACCATTAGCAGAGAGGCTTCGTCCTCATTCGCTCGAAGATTACATTGGTCAGCAACACCTCGTGGGGGAGGGTGGTGTTTTCCGTCGCTTTATCGAGGCGGGAAATGTACCATCGTTTATTTTGTGGGGTCCTCCGGGTGTGGGTAAGACTACGCTCGCCAAGATTGTTGCTAATGCCCTCGAAAGACCGTTCTACACACTCTCTGCCGTAACGTCGGGAGTGAAGGAGGTGCGCGAGGTTATCGAGTCGGCAAAGAATCAAAAATTCTTCTCGGCAAAGACGCCACTCCTCTTTATCGATGAGATTCACCGCTTCAACAAGTCGCAGCAAGACTCGTTGCTTGGCGCGGTGGAGCAGGGTGTTATAACCCTTATCGGTGCAACCACCGAGAATCCATCGTTTGAAGTTATCTCGCCACTCTTGAGTCGTTGTCAGGTCTATACCCTAAAGCCTATGCAGGATGCCGACTTGGAGCATCTGCTCAACCGCGCTTTGACCACCGATGTGGAGTTGAAGCAACGCAATATTAAGGTTGAGGAGTCGGCTGCATTGTTCCGCTTTGCTGGTGGCGATGCACGAAAGTTGTTGAATATTCTTGATATTATAACCTCCTCGCGTGAGGGCGATTTGGTGATTACCGACGATCTTGTGACCGAGGTGCTGCAACAAAATATCGCCCTGTACGACAAGAATGGCGAGCAACACTACGATGTGATTTCGGCATTCATCAAGAGCGTGCGCGGTAGCGATCCGAATGCGGCAATCTATTACTTGGCACGAATGTTGGCAGGTGGAGAGGAACCGCGATTCATTGCACGACGATTGGTGATTCTCGCATCGGAGGATATCGGCTTGGCAAATCCAAATGCGTTGTTGCTGGCGAATGCTTGCTTCGATACGGTGCATAAGATTGGTATGCCAGAGGCGCGCATCACACTCGCTGAAACTACGATTTATCTCGCCACTTCGCAGAAGAGTAATTCGGCGTATGTGGCAATCAACGAGGCACTCGCCTTCGTGAATAAGGATACGAATCTACGCCCTGTGCCGTTACACTTGCGCAATGCCGTTACCGAGTTGATGAGCGACGAGGGCTATGGCAAGGACTATAAGTATGCTCACGACTACGCTGGCAACTTCGTTGAGCAGGAGTTCCTGCCCGAGAGTCTCAAGGGTACGCAGTTCTACCATCCGAATACCAGCAATCCGACGGAGCAGAGAATTGCCGAACGCATTCAATCGCTTTGGAAGAATAAGTACAAATAAAGCATTTACGATTTTTGGGGATGAAATGAATAAAGAGATAATGAAAAGACTTCTAATTTTTACGATTTTACTTCTGACTATGACAACAACAATGGCATTACCAACACCTACAACACACTGCTTTGTGGAGGGCAAGGAGCCATTGTATCTCGACCACTATCGTGCCGAGGGCGAGGGTATGCACCCGTGCGTATTGTTCGCCTTTGGAGGCGGCTTCTCGCACGGAAGTCGCAACAACGCACGCTATATGCCTTACTTCGAGATGTTGCTCTCGCAGGGCTTCGACGTGGTCTCTATTGACTATCGCCTCGGAATGGCTTACACGCTCGATAAAACCGAGGATGTAGGTCCTCTCGAGGGTGCGTGGGCGATGTATCGTTCGGTGAACTACGCGGCAGAGGATGTGCTGCGTGCTACGGATTATATCGTGCGCCAGGCGGTGAAGATGCAGATTGATATCTCGCGCATCGTGGCGAGTGGCTCGAGTGCGGGTGCTATTGCGGTGTTGCAGGCGGAGAACTATATTGCTAATCGTTCGAGTCGTGCCGAGATGCTTGGTGCGGACTATAACTTCGCTGGCGTGATTGCCTTTGCTGGCGCGATATATTCGGTGCTTAGCGAGCCATCGTGGCGCGACGTGCCTTGCCCAATAATGCTCTTCCACGGCAATGCTGACCGCAACGTACCATACCGCAAGGCGACAATCCTTGCAACTGGATTCTATGGCTCGGACTTTATCGCTGAGCAACTTCACGAGAAGGGTGCGACCTACTATTTCCACTCGGCGCACTACCGCGATCACGACCTTGCCGTATCGCCTTTGACCGACAACCACGACGAGATAATCTCGTTTTTGAAGCGTTGCGTTCTCTCTGGCGAGAAGATGCAACACACTAACGAATACATTGCCGAAGGCGTTGAGCCGTGCCAGACGGAGTTTACTGTTCAGGAATATCTCAATAGCAACTATTCTAATTAAAAATCGTTCTGATTGACTCTTTTTGTACGAGTGTGTCGGTCGCCGAGATGCTCACATAGGTCTACTATGCTCCGCTCTCGTCGCCTAGCATCGCACAAAAATAGTCTAATCATTTACGATTTTGTGAGAGATCTATAAAGTTTTCCGTTTTCCGCTTTCCGTTTTCCGTTAAACAAAAAATCGTGGCGATTTCGCCACGATTTTCTTTTACTCGGTGATGTACTTCACAACGACTGGGTCTTGGTATGCCAAGCTCGCCTTGTGACCGAGATTCCGTAGGGTATGGAATGTTGTTACCGACTTCCAACGTGGGTCTTGCTCAACCAACGACTGGAAGTTCTGGAATCGAACATATCTGTTTTCGCCCTGCAACATAGCAGATGGAGTCTTGTCGAGGCTCTTCTCGAGGACGTCCGCATCGCCACAAGCGTGCAAGCAACGGCGCGAACGCAAGTTCTCCATAATCTGCTCGTCGCTGAGATTGCGCGAGTAGCGTGGACGACCCTTCAAGCCATAGTGCCAAATAACCTCTGCATCTGGGATGAGGTAGGTTGATGGTGCCATCGCCACATAAACGAGCTCGAGGTGAGGTGCAACCTCGCCCTTACCTACCGCCACATAGCGACCAACAAACTGACCACCAGCCGAGAATCCAACCAATGCAACGCGCTTCAAATTCGGAAACGCCTTCCTGTCCGAGAACTTCGCGAGGAGCATATCGATGATTTCGTACGAGCTGAGCTCATAGCCATTTGCATCGCCGCCACCGCGCCAATCATCATCTGGTACACCAGGGATGGTGAGGTTTAACGACCACGAATCGTTCCAAATGGCTCTGCCATCCGGCTCGACGTTGTACTTCTGCATTATCTGGTTGCGTGGGAACATCGGGTTGATGACATAGCTCTTTGGGATTGAGTTCTGAAGTGCCAAGTACTCGTTCAGAATGGTGACTCCGCCACCCCATCCTTGAATCATAATGATGGCGAGTTCTCCCTTGTAACCCTTCTCCAA
>JAZQWU010000201.1:0-8690 GCA_045632505.1 Alistipes sp.
CCGCCTACGTTGATAACAGCGCTGCTCAAGTTGCTACAATCCTTAATCGACTCAGCCCAAGCGAAACCTACAACACCACCAAGGGCGAGGTTTGCATTGCCTGTAGCACTTGTACGGCTCTTGAAGTTGCAAGTTCCGCGATATGTGATCGAACCCGAGTTAACGCAATTCTCAATCTTCTTTGTGCCCTTCTCAGCGTATGCAACAACACCACCGACCTTACAAGCACCATTGATTACGAATTTCTCATCGAAGAGGAGCTGACCGCTATTCTCGCAGTTTGTGATCGAGCCAGCCTCCAAAGCACCTACTACACCACCGATGTTAGCCTTAGTGATAGCCTCATTGATGGTCAACGAACCTGCATTCACACACTCTGCGATTGCAACCGATGTAGCACCAGCTACACCACCCCAATTAAGGTCGAGCATCGGCTCACTAACCGAAAGCACACCCGAGTTAGTGTTCTTCTCGAAAGTACCAGCAGTTACATAACCTGCAACACCACCAACGTAAGGGATAACCTGTGCACTCTTCGATACATCATCCCAGTCAAGGCTACCGAGGTTCTCGTTCTCAGCTACAACTGGCAAAACCTCACCTGCTGCGCAAACGTATCCTACGACACCACCCACGCAAGGCTTGTATGCTGTAGCCTCATTCTCAGGACCTACCATTGCAACCTTGATATTTACATTACTCTTCGAGAGTGTTACGTTACCGCCGTAAACACCACCAACCAAACCACCGACATTGATCAAGTCGAGTGCGCTTGTTACGGTAATGTTCGGATTGTTATACTCGAGAGAACCAGCAGCCGAACAGTTGAAGATTGTACCAACCTTCTCGCCCTCTACTGCGAGCGAACGAGCGATGATACCAACCTTACCATTTGCTGCCTCTACGAGGTTAGCCTCAACATTGAGGTTCGAAATTGTTGCAACAACATTCTCGCCGAACAAAGGAGCTGTCAAACCCTTGATAGTGTAGTTACGACCCTCGAATACAGAGTTGAAGCCCTCAACCGAAGCCCACTCCTTACCGGTCATATCCACATCGTTCACGAGCAATGCACCATCAAACTTATCGTTGAAAGTGCCAGCCTTAACCTCCATTGCGAAAGTCTCCATATCAACATCGTTGCCGATGAGGAGCATCTTGCTGTTAGCCTCGAACTCTACAACTGGGAACTCGCGTACCTTACCTGCAACCAACTGCTTGTCGCCAGTTGCATCGAAAGTCTCAGCATAAACATCACCATTTTGGTTTACGAAGTTAACCTCGAAACGAGAGTACTCGCCCTTCGGAAGTGCGATGTAGAAGTACTCCTCCTTGCTATCGTTGATAACGTAGCTATCGCCCTCGAAGTTGTAGAAGATTGTCGACAATGCGCTATCACGTGCGACGAGTGTACCCTGAGGCTGCTCACCGCCCTCTGCGCAGTAAACATCGAACAATCCCGAAATAGGCTCAGCAGCAACGGTAGAAACCGAAACATACTTCAAGTCTACGCTCTCGCCAGCCTTAGCCTTGATGCCCAAGCGAATTACGGTTGTGAGGTGCTCCATATGAACATCATCAAAACCATTCGACCAAGCATACATCGGTGCACTGTTAGGTGCGAAAGTACCCTCGGTGTGCTGCTGCTCCGAAAGGAACATCACCGGATACTTACCATTCTCACCCTCTGCAGCAACGCCATCACCGCAATACGGATAGACGATGTTGTAAGGGATTGTGATTCCGAGTGGCAACTCAAATACCGCAACGCCAGAATCCTCTTCGCTAATAGTGATAGATGTTGTTGGCTTACCATTTACGGCAAGAACATCACCCTCACACCACGAAACCGGATACTTTCCGTCAACCTTCTCGCCCAACGCTGTACGGGACGATGCAGGCATCGATACTCGCAGTGTAGCCACTTTACCACCTTCCTGACCCAAACCCGATACTACCGGACCCAGATCCTCGGTTGTGTCTTGCACGCAAGAGTAACTTGCAAGCAGAACTACCGCCATCAAAAGTTTAGTAAAATTTTTCACGCTAATAGTTTTTTAAAGTTTGAAATTATTGTTAAAAATTTGTTTGTGTTTCGTCTCTTCTCTTTCGCCGCTTCCTATACGCGTATTAACGCGCGTACGCATAAAAACAAAAAGACTATTCGCTCCGCAACTAAGCGAGGCGACCAGTCCCTACTGCAACGGGCTCACAAAAACGCAAAGCCCTTGTAATTAACATACTATCATCATTTTAAGTTTTCACCGCGCGCTGCACTCTCTGTTCGACCGCGCGATTTTAGTTCCAATTGGTGCTACAAAGGTACTATTTTTTTTCGTATCCGCAATAGTAACTCTATTTTTTTTATAAAAAATTAGTCATCAATTTTTCAACACTTTCACTACCACTCAATTGCAGTTTTACCCTGTCCAACGAGATAGTCATTCGCCTTCGAGAAGTGGCGCGAGCCGAAGAATCCGCGATAGACCGACAATGGCGATGGATGCACCGCCTTCAAGACGAGGTTTCGCGAAGCATTAACCATCGCACCCTTCTTCTGCGCATAGCTACCCCACAGCATATAGACCACCCCCTCTTTTTTCTCGGCAATGAGTCGCACCACAGCATCGGTAAACTGCTCCCATCCCTGACCAGAATGCGAAGCCGCCTCGTGCGCCCTCACAGTCAGCACCGCATTGAGCATCAGCACACCCTGCTCAGCCCAGCGATCGAGGTTTCCACTCTCCGGAATTGGCTTACCCGTATCCTCGGCAACCTCCTTGAAAATATTGCGCAGCGAAGGTGGAAAATCCACTCCATCATTCACCGAGAAGCACAAGCCATTTGCCTGACCATCACCGTGATAGGGGTCTTGTCCGATAATTACAACCTTGAGCTTATCAAGAGGGCATTTATCAAAGGCTCTGAATATGTTTCGCGCCGCCGGAAATATCTGCTTCGAGGCATACTCCGACTTCACAAAATCGACCAACTTGGCGAAATATGGCTTTTCAAACTCCTCGCGGAGCAACTCCTTCCAATCTTCTGCTATACGAACATCCACGATTCTAATAGTTTTAAGGTTTTACGAGAGCGAAGATAATAATTTTAGTCGAAACGATTGCACATTTTTGCAAAATTTCATATCTTTGTGAAGATAAACCAATAAAAACAGCAGAATTATGAGATTCATTGCAACACTTTTGATGATGGCATTCGCAGTGTCGTGTGCCAACAACGCCGACGAGATTAAACTCATCGACAAATCAGCATTTGAGACTACAGTTGATGGCAAAGCCGTATCACTCTACACCTTACGCGGTGGCGACCTCGTGATGCAGGTGACAAACTATGGTGCTCGCGTAGTATCGTTGTGGGTGCCAGGTCGCGACGGCAAGTATGCCGACGTAGAGATTGGCTTCGAGAACATCGACCGCTACGTGAACAACACTGGCGAGCGTTTTCTCGGTGCAGTCGTAGGACCAGTTGCAAACCGCATCGCGAAGGGTAAGTTCACCCTCGACGGCAAGGAGTACTCACTCCCACTTAACAACAACGGCAACACCTTGCACGGAGGTCTTGTAGGCGTTGACCGCATCGTTTGGGACGTGAAGGAGGTAACCGAAAACAAGATTGTTTTCTACGCGCTTCTCCCTGATGGTCAAGAGGGTTTCCCTGCAAACCGCGAGGTTGATATGACCTACGAGCTCACCGCAAACAACGAGTTCACCGTATCGTACAAGGCAACAACCGACGCAAAGACCGTATTCAACATTTCGCACCACTCGTTCTTCAACCTCGAAGGTGATGGCGAAGGCACAATTCTTGACCACGTTCTCACAATCAAGAGTAAGGCTATCACTCCAGTGGACAAGTTCCTTATTCCTACTGGCGAGCTTATGTGCGTAAAGGATACCCCATTCGACTTCAACGAACCACACGCTATTGGAGAGCGCGTAAACGACGAGCACGAGCAGCTCAAGATGGGTGCTGGTTACGACCACAACTGGGTTATCGACCGCGAGGATAATGGCGAGGTAATCAAGGTTGCAGACGTATACTCACCAAAGAGCGGTCGCGGTATGGAGGTTTGGAGCGACCAGATTGCTTTGCAGTTCTACTGCGGTAACTTCTTTGATGGCACTTGTGTGACAAAGTTCGGCAAGGCAGTTGAGTATCGTGGCGCTATTGCTCTCGAAACTCAGCGTTACCCAGATGCGCCAAATCAGCCATCGTTCCCAAGCGTAGTTTTGAACCCAGGCGAGGTTTACACCCACGTGTGCACATATAAATTTTATACAAAATAATTTGATAATTATGTCGGATTTCACACCAACACCACATATTGGAGCGAAGCGCGGAGAGATTGCCGAGAAGGTGATTATGGCGGGCGATCCATTGCGTGCCAAATTTATGGCAGAGCGTTACCTCGAGAGCCCAAAGCTAGTTAATCAGGTGCGCGGTATGTATTGCTATACTGGAACTTACAAAGGCAAGGAGGTTTCGGTAATGGGACACGGAATGGGCATTTCGTCAATCAGCATCTACACCTTTGAGTTGTACAACTTCTACGGTGTAAAGCGCATCATCCGCACAGGTTCGGCTGGTGCATATCAACCCGATTTACACGTCGGTGACATCGTCATTGCACAGGGTGCTTGCGACAACTCAAACTACGCAGCGCAGTACAACCTCCCAGGCACATTTGCACCAATTGCGACATACGAACTCTTAAGCGCAGCCGTAGATAAGGCAAAGGCTATGGGTGTTAAATATGCGGTAGGAAATATCCTTGCGTCGGAGATTTTCTACAACGACGCCCCAGAGGCTTGGAAGAAGTGGCAGAAGATGGGCGTTTTAGCGGTTGAGATGGAGGCTTCGGCACTCTATATGAACGCAGCACGCAGTGGCAACGAAGCGCTCTGCATCTGCACCATTTCGGACTCTCTCGTTACTCACGAGGATACCACCGCTGAGCAGCGCGAAAAGACCTTTACCGATATGATGGAGATTGCGTTTGAGATAATTTAGCGCATCAGCACATATCCACAAAAGAAGAGCCAAGCAAAACGCTTGGCTCTCTATTTTTCGTCGCCTATTACGACTTATTCCTTCTCGTAGCCGTCTGCCTTAGCATTCCACATTGTGAGGAGTGTTACTGCACCGAGCAACGCCATAACGAGCATTGTAACGAACGCTCCGTTCCAGCCGTAGTTCTGAGCAACATAACCGAATCCCACACCCGAAATCAAGGTACTAGCATAACCGAAGATACCGAGAATACCGTTTGCAGTAGCCGACGCCTTGTTTGTTGCCTGATTTGCTGCTGCGATACCAAGCAACGCCTGTGGGCCATAGATGAAGAAGCCGATGAATGTGAATGGAATCATCTGCAACCACCAAGCTGCGCCCGATGGGATAATCCAGAAGAGGGCAATAGAAGCCGCTGCACCCAACATACAAACGAGGCAGGTGCGGTGTGCTCTATTCTGGAAGAGGTGGTCAGTAAGCCATCCGAAGAATACCATACCGATATTACCGCCGACAAACTCGAAGATGATACACAAAGTAGTAGCCATCGCGAGAGTCAATCCCTTCGACTCGGTCAAGAGGGTTGGGCCCCAATCGAGAGCCGCAAAGCGAACAATGTAAACAAAGAAGTTAGTCATCGCCAAGGTCCAAATCAAGCGATTACCAAAGACCTTACGACGGATGAATGCCTTATACTCAGCGCTCTCCTCTGGAGTGCGTACGATAGCCTTCTTGTCGCCCATAACCTCAGGGAAGCCCACATCCGACGGCGAATCCTTCAATGTGAAGAATGTACCGATAGCACCTACGATAGCGAAGATTGCAGGGATAATGAAGCACCAACGCCAAGCATAGTAGTGAGATGCGAAGCTAAGCACCTTAGGATCGGTAATCTCGAGCTTGAGATTTGCTGCGATATTAGCCACTGCCTCAGCATTTGCACTCATATCTACACCCATATGAGGCATAATATACCAACCGCAAAGACCGAATACGAGAGCAGCACCGATTGAGTGCGACATATTCCAAATCGACATCTTTGTAGCCAACTCCTTAGGGTGAATCCACTGAGTCATAGTCTTGGTGCAAGGAGGCACGCCCATACCCTGCAAGTAACCATTGATAACCCATACGATACCCATAAAGTAGAGCAACACGCTCGAGAAGGCAACGGTAGTACCCATATTGTTAGCCAGAGCAACAATCCAGCCCGCGATAGTATCGCTAAAGCCGAAGAGGATATTCGCCAATGCGCACAAGAACAATCCTACAGAGAGGACAATGCGAGCACTATTTCTATCCGAGATAATACCATTCACAAAGCGCGACAAACCATAGATAATGCCGTGCAATGTGAGGAAGAGACCGAGCGATACCTTCGAGATTCCGAACTCGGCAGTTAAGCCAGGCATCGCAATCGAGAAGTTCTTACGCACGAAGTAGTAGAGGGCATAACCCACAATCGTGATTATGATTGTGCGAATCTGCCAATAGTTAAAAGATTTTTTTGTTTCGTTCATAGTTTAGGCTATAAATTCAAAATGCAGAATGCAGAATGCAGAATGCTAAATTATTTTCCTATAAATAGTCAACAATCAAATTATTCTACCTCCCAGATGCCATTCTTGCCGAACAAACGCTCCATCAACTCTGGCATATAACCACAACGATAAACGATGTCGATATTAGCAAAACGGCTACGCATATAAGGAATGTAAGAGAAGGTTTTACGCATACGCTCACGCGAAACACCGATGTGCTCTGGCTCGTATGGCGCACCTACCAAGCGGAGATTCTCGCGCACCTCTGCGAATGGGATAATCTGCTCGCGAATCTGCTCCTTCAAGGTTGGCCAAGCCGCCTTGAGAGCCTCGAGCTGCTTGCGCAACTCCTCCTTGCCTACGTACTTGTCGTGAGTCTCCTTCAAGCCACGTGCGGTGTGACCAGGCATACCAGCAAAGACCTCGCGAATCTCTATCTCCTGCTCCTCCCACGACTTCCACTCTGCAACGCACTTATCTACGTCGAGATTCTCGATATCCTTCTCCAAGAGGAACTCCAACGATGCAGTCGAAGCCAATGTTCCGATACCAACCTTAAAACCGTGCGATACGTGCTTGCCATTGAAGCACAAATCCTCCATATCCCAGCAGTGCGAGAACTGGTGCTCAGTACCCGATGCAGGGCGGCTCGACTGAATAGCCTGCATAGCGAAACCACTCATAAGCAAGCCCTCAGACAAAGCCTCAGTCTTCTCAACGTCACCAGCAAATACTGCTGCAGGATCGCCCAACGACTCGCGCAAACCATTCTGTACCAAGTCCCAAGCGAACTTGTCGATAGCCTCATTACCAGTAACCTCAGCCAACATCCAGTCAGCACCAGCAGGAATCTTAGCAATCAAATCGGCATAGCCCGATGCTGCCAACTCCTTAGGAGCAGCTGCAGCGATAACTGGATCCATAACGAATCCGTAAGGTGCAGGGCAATCGAAAGTCTGCTTGTTGCCATCCTTAGTGATTGACGAGCCATAAGCGGTGTAGCCATCCATCGAAGCCGCAGTACCTACGCACATATACTTGCGCGAAAGTGTGTGCGAAACATACTTTGTCAAGTCGTTCATCACGCCCGAGCCAACTGCGATAGCGATAACGTCCAAGTTGCGGAGGTGTGCCTGTAACTTCTCAACGTGCTGCCACTCGGCATACAACTCCTCGTCGGTGAAGATAAAAGGTTTCTCCTGTGGAATGCCTGCCTCCTCAAGCGAAGCGAATACTGCCTTACCAGCAACCTCCCAAGTGTTCAAGTCTGCTACGATAATAGCAGTCTGACCAGGGAACAACTTTGCAAACATCTCGGCAGTGCGCGATACTACGCCTGCGCCAATAATCAAATCCTTAGTGTCCGTTGTGCGTTGAAGTGCACTCTCTACTTTTGTCATACTATTTATATATATTTATTATTGTTATTTTTTCTGTCCGTAATATGCGTTTGCTCCGTGCTTGCGCTCGTAGTGCTTCTCTACGAGGTCTGGATTCATCTCCACCTGAGGATTAAGAGCAACGGTAATCGATGCCATACGCGCAACCTCCTCCAACACCACTGCATTGTATACTGCATTGGCAGCATTCTTGCCCCAAGTGAAAGGGCCGTGATGCTTAACCAATACGGCTGGGGTGTGCATAGGGTTCATACCCTCGAATGCGTCAGCGATAACGTCGCCAGTAGCAGCTTCGTAGGCGGTCTCAATCTGCTCCTTTGTCATCTCGTCGGTGCAAGGGATAGACTGGTGGAAGGTGTCAGCGTGTGTAGTGCCGATATTCGGAATCGAAAGACCAGCCTGAGCCCACGCAGTTGCGTAAGTAGAGTGAGTGTGAACTACACCGCCTACCTCTGGGAAATTGCGATAGATAGAGAGGTGGGTTGGGGTATCCGACGAAGGACGCAAGTCGCCCTCAACGATGTTACCATCCAAATCCACAACTACCATATCCTCAGCCTTCATATCGTCGTAGCTTACGCCGCTTGGCTTGATAACCACGAGACCTGTCTCGCGGTCAAGAGCTGAAACATTTCCCCAAGTGAGGATTACAAGTCCATTCTTTACGAGGTCGAGGTTTGCCTCAAGTACCTCTTGCTTAAGTTTCTCTAACATAGGT
>JAZQWU010000202.1:0-12553 GCA_045632505.1 Alistipes sp.
GTCAAGGTCTTAACCTTGATACCCTTATACGTGCCATTTGACTCGCCCTCAAACATCTCTCCATCTTCGGCAGTACCAATCTGGTTTGCAGCAAAGCTTACCGAATTCATTGTGTAGAGGTTGTTCGAGTTGAAGATATTAGGAACCTTCTTCAACTTGTTATAGTTCACCGAGAAGTTCTCCACGTCGTCATATCCGCAGAAGTAGCCCTCGCTGTCGTGCGGAATCTCCTCAATCTGGTTATTGTCGAGGTAGAGCTGAATGAGCTGCACCTCCTTGCCGAGAGCATCTACGCGCTTAATCTCGTTGAAAGCCAAGTCGAGCAATCCCATAGCCTCGAAACCACCACGGCTTGCACCAAACCACGCCTTATCCAACTTCGAGAGGCGATTATTGCGAGCGTAGAATATCTCGATAGTCTTGCGCGATGCACCTGTTGCGAGAGCCTCAAATCCCTTCTCAATCTCCTCGGTACTCCACTGCTTGTTATTTGCGATATTCACCGAACGCAACAATGGCAACTCGCCGATATGAGTTGGGAACTTCACCATCTTCGGGCAGTTGTAAATCTCCAACGAGGTGAGCGACTCCAAGCGAACAATCGAATCGGGCAACTCAACGAGCTCGCCATTTGCGATGTTCAACGTTTCGAGCTTCTTCAATCGACCAATCTCCTTTGGCAACGACTTCAAGCCATTCTTCAACACGCCGTGATTCATATCGTACTTGCGGATGGTCTGCGCACCGCTCTTCTTGTCGATAATATCAGCCTCGCTCTTGCCCTGCTCGTAGAGTGCGATAGCTGGCGAGGTCAAGCCCTTCTCCATCAATGCGCGAGCACAAGGCTCCGACATCTGGATTGCAGGGTGAATCGCACGAAGATATGCTCGCTGATCGTCCAACAAGGTGCGCTGACGCTCTGCGTGCGAACGCTTCAAGTCGAGCGATGGGTCATACATAATATTGGTATCGTTGTGCGTACCGAGGTGCAACTCCACCAACTCGGTGAGCTGACCGATAGCCGGCGACATCTCGCCACGGAATCCGAAGTTGCTGAAATCGAGGCTTGCGATACGACCATTCGAGTGCACCTGCACACCTGGCTGCTCGCACCACAAATCGACATCCTTGTCGAAATCCCAGTTTACGCCACGCGGATAGTTTTCGCCATCATACGCCCAATTCTCGCCATCGAGGCTCTTCCAAATCTCGTACAATGCGTAGTTGTCCTTGATATACTCGTCCGACTCATAGAGTGTCACCTTAACCTTCGTCTTGGTGGTCTTGTTATCCTCCACCGAGAACTCCGACAACGCAGGTTTATCGTTGACCTCCAATGTACCAGCTGTCTTCTTGGTCTTTGTGGTGTACGACACCACGCGATAGGTATCAGCCTCGAGCGTAATGAGCGTATCACAGTGGATTGATGATGTATTCCATCCCTCCTTGTCGCTTTGATAATCCTCCTCGTCGAAGTGCTGCGAGAATTTCGCTGGAAGGTTCTCCAACACGATAGGATCGCCAATGGTTGCGTTGTTGCGCACCTTCTTGATTGCGATATCTACGAACTTAATCTCGTCAAAGGTGTACTCACGAGTCTTCTCGCCACGAGTAGGGATTTTCTCGAAATCCGAGAAGTCCTTAACCAACGTGAACTCCACCTTTCCACGAGGGGTGACATTCACCGTCACATCGTGCATCGTAAGTCCGCCCTCAACAACCGAGAACTCGCGCTTCGATGCTGGCACAAAACGCGCCAACTCGCTATCCACCGCGTCGAACAAGCAGACCAAACCCAACTTGTAGTCGCCCGTAAGGAGTTTCAACTTGTCGCTTCGCAAACCAAACTCCGCTGTTTCGTTGTTTGCAGCCGAGAGCACCAAGGTCTGGCGGATTGCGCGATTGTTCGCATCGGTAAGGTTGACCTCAATCTTGCACGCCTGTGCCAGATAGATATCGAACTGCTCCTCCTCCGCACGCGACGAAGTGGTCGCAGGGGTGTAGGATGCCTCCTTGTAGAGCTTAAACTGAACATATCCGTAGTCGTGTTCACGCAAGTCTACCACCTTGTCGGTTGTACAACCAACGGCGAAGAGCATTGCAATCGCAACTGCCAGAATGTCTATTTTCAAAAACTTCTTCATCAGAAATATTATTTATTTTCGCTTTATTTTTCTTGCTTAGCTCTCTATTTTACATCCAAAACAAAGAGTATGCGAGCAAACTTCTTACCCTCGGCATCGCAGCAGAACAACTCGCACTTGCCATTCGGTGCAGTAGGAGTTACTCCTGGTTGCTCAAGGTATGGACTATATCCGAGCAACACCTCGCCCGTCGTTGTATCCTTGTAGAAATCCAATGCCTCCGAGTAGTTGAAGTGGTCTGCGCTCATATCGTCGATATTGAGAATCAAACCGTGGTCGAATCCCTCAACATTCAAGGCAGCCTTCGCAGGGGTTGTAAGCAACTCCTCCGAAGTGTAGGTCAAGCGATACTGCGACTCAATACCCCACTCGCTGTTGTAGTCGGCATTGGTTGTGCTCAACTTAACGAGTGTTGCACCAGCTGCATTAGCAACCTCTGCGTTTACAAAGCTAACAGAGCCATCGGTAGTTGAGCCTCCATCATCAGCAATCCAGTCAAACACAAGGTTGATGGTGTAGGTATGCATCTCATTGCATACTGCACTTATATTCAAAACCTCCTCGCGCATCAATGATGCAGCCGAAGCACCATCTGCGAGGCGTACATACCATACATTTAACTCCTCGTTATGCTCGAACACCAAATCCTTAGTTCCGCTACCAAAACCGCCATACACCTCGTTATAACCAGTAAACTTCAACGCAGCAGCCAAGTAGTCGGTAGTAAGGATATCAGCCGACGGATAGGTCAACGAGTAGGTGTAGCTCGAGTCGTCGAATACTACCCCTTTTGATGCAGCCAAATCAGCATCAGCAAGTCCCACGCTTGTTTCGATAACAACCTCGCGGCTTGGGTCGTAGAGGAAATATACCGACACAATAGCGTCGCCATTCTCGTCCTCGATATTTACGTATGCCTCATATCCTACGCCCTCGGTGAATACCGCATCCGACTTGGTGTAGTTCATCGCCAAGCTGAACATACCATAGTACTTAGAGTTGCCAGCCGCGTCGGTAACCTTGCGACGGAACGCACGATGCTCGAGCCACTTTGTCTCCTCAGTAATTGGAGCGAATACGCCCTCGGCATTCTTTGCATATACAACATAGTTGTACAACTTGTCGAAGTCGTGAGCCACAACATAGTCGCCATACATCGCCTCCGATGCGCTCAAGTACATCACTGTGTACTTGTTCGGTGCGTTTACGAAAGGACCATTCTCGGGATGACCGCCAGTCAAGAACTGCGACAATGTGTTATCCTCGAAACCCTCTGGAGCTGCTCCGTAGACATCAATCTCGTATGGAGTACGAGGGATAGTAAGTTGTGCAATGCTCTCAGTGTACTGCTCCAAGGTCATATCCACGCTGAATACGATATCCTTAGCGTAACTCATCAAACCCTCACGAACATTTATGGTGATGGTAGCCTCACCGGCCTCACCATAGAACTGTGTATCGGTAACGCCATCGTAGGTCATAGATGCGTAGACCTGTGACTCGGCAGGCAATACCAAAGTCCAAGCCTTATCGGTTGAGAAGGTTATCTCATACGACTTGCCCGACTCAACGGTCAAAGTCTGCAACTCGGGGAAATTAGGTTTCTGTGTAGTGTTACCATTGTCGGGAGTACACGCAGCGAACATCATCGCCACAACACTCAATACTGCAAATATCTTTTTCATATAGCGTTTTATTTTTTATTCTTAATCCTCAATTTTACAATCCTTCTCTCAAAATCTCATCCGCTTCCTCTTTTGATACCCACTCGAGGATGTTGTAGAAGTAGCCCATATAACCAATCGTGGTCGAGAAGTCCTTGACGTACATCAACACCCACAACTGCGCAAACTTCTGGCACGAGTTGTAAGACGAAGGTTGGTCTGCGCGTGGCGAGTGTGTACCCAAGATTTTGCCATCGCCATACTGCGTGCCAAAGACCGTGAACTCGCTACCGATAACCTGATCCTCCTGCATCTTCAAGAGTGGTTGTGCAGGGTCCGAAGTATCAAATGTAAGCAACACATCGTAGCCATTATAGAACAAATCGTCCATAATGATGGTGTTCTGCATTGACTTATGCTTGTAGCACTTAACCAATCGCGAATAGCTGGTATTTGCACCCGGATAGCTGTAGAGCAACAACGAGGTGAGCAAGCAGTATCGTGGATTCTCAATGGTACCGCCCCAATCGTTAATGTCGAATGGACAAGACTTATACATCACAACCTTTGTGCGATTAGACTCTGGGTAGAGATTCCACTTCAACTCGTCGCGCATAACCAACTGCAAGGTAAAGCCGAGCGAGTCCGAAGGCTCGATATTTTCGTAAATGCCATATACATCTACCGCAGTCGACGACTTACCCGCAGGGATAGTGATAGTGTTCGAGCCGAGGCGATAGTGGTATCCCTCAATTGCATTGCTACCCTTGTCGATAATCTCAACCGCATAGGTGCGATCGTAGTCGCGTGTTACGGTTGACGAGATGCCCACCTTGAAAGGTTTGCCATCGTCCAAAACCATATTTGTCGAGAGCGTATCTGCAAACATCAGATACTCATTACCCTCGTAGGTCGTATATTGCTCGTTGCACGACACCACGCCAGCAACTATAGCAACCGCCAATAATATATTTAGTATTTTCTTCATAGTCTTTCTCCTCCTTCTTAGTAGCCAGCGTTCTGCGTAACCTTCGAGCCTGGAGCCTCGATTTCGTGGCGAGGAATAGGCCATACATACATATAGTCGTCTACAGGCTTCTTCAGCGAGCTACCCTCAACCAACGAGTTGGTCTGTGGAGTACGCTCCACACCCTTACCGTTGTTGTAGAGTTTGCCCCAACGCTTCAAGTCCTGCAAGCGGTGTCCCTCCATATACAACTCGCGAACACGCTCCTCGGCAATGCTCTGCATATAGTTTGCCGACGACACACTCATCGCACCTGTACCCGATGCAAAGCGGCTTTCGCGCAATGTGGTCAAGTCGTTCGATGCAGCCGAGAAGTTTGGAGCATCCTTGCGACAATACGCCTCGGCACGAATCAAGTACTGCTCCGCCAAGCGGAAAGGCTTTGGCATACAAACGTGGTAGAGCTGGTACGAGTTCACGAAATCGCGATTTCCGTAGTACTTAATCAACAAAGGCCAAACTAATCCGTGCGCATAACCAGTCTGCGACTGATAGAAGTATGCGTCGTAGCGGTAGTCGTTCTGCGCATAGAGGCTCAACACCCACTGCGCTGGAACGTAGTCTGGGTAGAAGTTGGCGTAGTCGTTCGTGAAGTTGAGGAACGACGAGCCAATCATCGCACCTGGCGACTGCGGAGTGAGTTTCACGCGCCAGATAATCTCGGTAGCAAGGTCGTAGTTCCACATATACTGGAAGTAGCTCTGACCTCCCGTATAGACCTGATTTGCCGACGAAAGTGCGAAAGCTTTGTTATCAATTACACGAGTCGAATAGTCGATTGCACTCTCCCAATCCTGCATATATAGTGCTACACGAGCGTGCAACGCCTCTGCCATAGCGCGAGTAGCGTAATCCGACGAGTACTGGTCGTAGTCGTTATCGAGCAACTTCTCAGCCTTCTCCAAGTCCGACAAAACGAATTGGTACGAATCGTACAACGAGGCACGAACAGCCTCCTCTGCCTGCGAGTAAGACTTACGCAGCACAACACCCTTTGCCTCCTTTGCAGTTGCAGGGTCGTACGCCTCACAGAAGAGCTTTATCAGCTCCGAGTATGCCAACGCACGCAAGGTGTAGACCTCGCCCTTATAGTACTCGAGATTGGTAAGCATCGTATCGTTGTAGGTGTTCGCCTCAACCTGTCCGACCTTCTCGATAAAGAAGTTGCAGTTCGAAATCACATCATACAATGCTGCATAGACGCTCTCAACCTCCGACGTTGTCGAGCGAAGTTGCCACAACCACAACGAGCCGTACTGGTTGCTATAGCCGTCAATCGCATATACCATATCGGTCTGGATATCTGGCAACACAGTAAGATAACCATTATGCAACGCGCCACTCTTGAACTTCGAGTAGATGCCCGTTACGAACTGCTCTGCATCGTCGAAAGTCTGCATTGCATTCTCCTCAAGTATCGCCGAGCCTGGATATTTGTCCAAGCACGAGGTTGCGGTGAACAACGCCACAACCGCGATAAGAGTTATTTTCAAGTTATATTTTATACTCTTCATCATAGCCATTAGAATGTTATATCAAGTCCAAAAGTGTATTGGCGAGCCATAGGATATTGCGCCTGATATACATTCGCCGTACCCTCAGGATCCAAACCCGAGAATTTCGTAAAGGTGAGTGGATTCTGCACCTGAGCATATACTCGCAAGCCCTGGAACACCTTGCTCTTGCGCAACATCGCCTCTGGGAACGAGTACGAGAGCATCACATTCTTCAATCGCAAGAACGAAGCATCCTCCAACAAGCGGCTGTCGAACTCGGTGTATACTCCGTGACGTGGAATATCGGTGATGTCGCCAGGCTGCTTCCAGCGGTCGAGCAAGCGTGCCGACTGGTTGTAGTCCATAAAGCGACCATTCGACTCGTCGAAGTAGCGGTCGTTATTGAGCATCCAGCGGTCTGCCACCCACGCAAACTGCGCACTCAAGGCGATACCCTTCCACGACAATGCAGTTCCGAAACCTCCCTGCCAAGGGGCGATATAGCTCTTGCCGACAAGCACCTTATCCTCGTCGCGCAACTCGTTTGTAATCTCACCATCCTCAGTGTACCACAACGCATCTCCGTTTGCAGGGTTTACACCTGCATAGCGGTTGATGTAGAACTCACCAAGCGGATGACCAACCTGAAGTTTGGTATTTGTATTTGCCATCTCGTACTCGGTCACTCCATTATAGAGCGATACGATGCGGTTGCGGTTGTACGAGAAGTTTACGTTTGCAGTCCAGCTGAAATCCTTGGTCTGGATGAGCGTACCGTTCAAGTTCAACTCAACACCGACATTTGTCATTGTACCAACATTGTCCCACTTGTAACCATAACCCGAAGTCGAGTAAGGAAGTGGCACCTGCATCAACATATCCGACGTGCGCTTGTAGTAGACCTCGGCATCAACGGTCAAGCGGTGCCAGAAGCCGAAGTGCAACGCCAAGTTCGATGTCCAAGGACGCTCCCAGCGCAACTCCTCGTTACCTGGTTGAGCCAACGCCATACCTGCATTGCCGCCATACTCAACGCCTCCACCAACAAGGGCGAGGTGTTCGTAGTTCGGAATCGACGAGTTACCCGAAGTACCAGTCGAAACGGCAATCTGTGCGTGAGTCAACCAACGACGCGACGACTCCATAAATGCCTCATCGCGCAAGCTCCACATAAAACCCAACGACCAGAAGCCTGCCCAACGATTCTTCTTACCGAAGCGCGACGAGCCATCGGCACGCACCGAGAACTCTGCAAAGTAACGGTTGTCGTAGTTGTACTCGCCACGACCAAAGAACGACAAGAAGCCGTAGTCCGAGTCAGTGGTGTCGCTCCACGATGTAACGCGAGTACCCGACGAAACGTTTGTCAGCAAGTCGTTATTCTGACCCTCAGCCAAAACACTAAATGCCTCGTAGTGGTACGAGATACCCTCCTGACCAACGAGGAAGTTGAAGTTGTGCTTATAGCCCTTCGAGAAGCGATAGTTCGCTGTATTGGTAATAGTCAGCGAGCCGCCATCGGTCGAAGAGCGCGAGGCCGAGCCTTGTCCCTGATTTGGAGCATAGCTCGGATATGAGATTCCGAATCCGGTAGTATGCGAATAGTCTACCGCCAACTGCGAACGCAACGACAAGCCCTCGATAGGGGTTGCCTCGGCGTAGAATGTAGACATCAACTTATATTTCTTGAAGGTAACTGGGTTATTCTGCTGCCACTCGATAGGGTTTTGACCGATACCCTTCCACGAGCCGTCGTTGATAGACGCCAACGAGCCGTCAGCCTTATATGGCGAGTAGTATGGCAACATAAATCGTGCAGCCGAGATAGGCGTTACAAGGGTGTAAGAGCCCTCGTCAGCCTGCTGAATCTGCTGATAGTTCAACATCGTATTTGTACCGAGTTTGAGCCAACGAGCAGCCTTACGGTCGAGGTTTGCACGGAACGAGTATCGAGCAAAGCCCGAGCCAAGAGCCGTACCCTGCTGGTTGTAATAACCACCAGACACGTAGTACGAAGTCTTGTCATCCGCACCCGAAATCGAGATCTCGTAGTTCTGCAAGAGTGCCGCGTTGCTATATACCTCGTCAATCCAACGAACATCGGTCTTGCTCAACAAGTCGTAATCCTTACCCTCAGTCAAACCAACCTCCCTCTCGTACTTAATACGCTGCTCGGTATTCATCAAGTCCCAGTTGTTACCTGCAATCTCCGAGAATCCGAGCTGCATACGGTAGTCGATACGAGGGCGGTCAGCCTTTGCTCCGCGCTTGGTCGTAATCACGATAACACCATTTGCTGCACGAGCACCATAGATTGAGGTCGAAGCGGCATCCTTCAACACTGACAACGATTCGATGTCGGCAGGGTTGATGGTATTGAAGTCGCTACTCTCGATAGGCACGCCATCCAAGATATACAACGGCGCAGTACCCGAATTGATGGAGTTCACACCACGAATGGTCATCTTTGCCGATGCACTTGGCTCACCCGTCGAGGACATAACCGAAAGACCTGCCACCTGACCCTGCAATGCCTGGTCGAATGCCGCAGTAGGAGTATCGGTGACATTCTCCATCTCAACAGCCGAAACCGAGCCGGCGATAGTACCCTTCTTGCGGACACCGTAGGCAATAACCACAACGTCGTCGATAGACTCGCTCTCGCTCTGCATAACGAGGTTGTAGGTCGCCTTGTCGCTACCTACTGGCACAGTCCACTCCACCGAGCGATAGCCCAAATACGAAAATGAAAGTTTTGTACCTGCTTCGGCTTTGATGGTATAGGTTCCATCAAGCGACGTCGTAACACCTTGCATCTTCTCGGTGACAACGGTAACTCCTATCAGCGGAAGTTTATCCTCGGCAGAGGTAACAACACCGCTCACCGTCACAACCGCACCACCCTGCGCCGAGGCGAGATATGGCATCATTGCAAAGGCAAGGAGCAAGCAGGTTAATAACGAATTAAAAAATTTCTTCAACATAGCGCGGCAAAGATAGTGTATTACTTTGTAATATGCAAAAAAATAGCACCCGATTTGGATGCTATTCTTTCTCTCTCTCAAATACCTCTACTCAGCCGACTGAGGCATCTCCGAAACGAGCACCTCACCTTCGGCGTATGCCCTCAATGCACGAGCCATTCCGTGACCGAATTTACGCAACTTATCGGGGTATACCAGCTCGCCATTCGAGTAGGCGAACGGGAACTCGATGGTGCGGACAATCTGAATGCTCTTGATGTTGGTCGCAACCCAGGTCGTAACATTCATTCCGTCAGTGTAGTTATGCTTTGCATTCCAGCTTGTTCCATACGGCAGATTGTCGGTAGTTTTATAGTTCAAGCCACCCTCCTGATACTTCTCCATAAGTGCCGAAAAGTTAAGCTCCGCAACGCCATTATACTCCTTATAAGGAGTATAAATATAGTTGTCGTTATACTTGTAAAGTTTCGGGTTGTGGAAATCCAAGAACACCTGCGGCTCAGTTTCGGCAATAAGGCTTGCCAAAGCAGCCGTCTCGGGATAGATAAACTTGACATAGTCACGATTGTGATCGTGCGGTAGTCGCCACTTACCCTGATCGCCATCAACGGCTCCATCCATATCGACAAACGGCACAACTGTCAATTCGACGTTATTACGCAACCACTCTCCCAACTCGCTATCTTCCATAAATGTAGCAACCAATCCCTCGAGGGCAAATGTTGCAGGAGCCTCCGAGCAGTGATGGCGTGCGCTCAACACAACCGACATTACCGGCTTCGAATTTCGAGGTATCATTCTAAAGAAAGGTACATCACGACCTTTTCGCGTCTTGCAAAGCACGCCCGTTTCGAATTCACCCTTGTGCGGAGCCTTCAAAAACGCCTCCCACATCTCAGGCGTATAAGGAAAACACTCCGAGAACCAAACCTCCTTTGCATCGGCCGGGAAGGTGTAGGTAAATGAGTGCGGGGTCGAGCCCTCTTCTGCCAAATATTCGTACGATTTACCCTTGTCGAGAGACACGAGCGGACCGCGCTCACAAATGGCAAAACTCTTTGTAAATACGAACGTTAGTTTCTTGCCCTGAGCCCCTCTCACGCGGAACGCCCAATAGAACCACGCCTTCTTCGAACCACGCAACTCCTGATGCACATAGACCGTATCGTTAAGGATGCGCTCGAAGACAATATTGCCCGCAGGAACGCCATCGTCAACAATTATCTCCTTAGGCGAACAAGATGTAGAAAAGAGTGCCGCAACGGCAACTGCAATAAACAAAAAGTAGTTTCTCATTTTCAAATTTTTATTTATCGTTTTAGATTTCTCGATTAATCCCTTTTTGACTTATTCGTCATTGCGAAGGAGCATAGCGACTGTGGCAATCTCCTCACTACCCGACACGTAGGAGATTCCCACGCTCGCTCCTCTCGCTCGGAATGACGAGTTTGAGAAAACAAGTCAAAAAGGGATAATCCTACAACACGTTAGGCAAAGATACAACAAAAAACGGATACTAACATAAATTATGAGGGACTTTTTTCGCATCTCAACTTTTTTCACTATTTTTGTCCAAATAATAATAAAAGAGATTCTTTCAAACCATTATGAAAAAGTTCGTTCTAATTCTTCCAATTATCGCACTTTTGGGCATCTGCACCGTAAACGCACAGAGCAAGAGTGCCAAAGTCGGCGAGACTCTGCCCGCTTGGAGCGAAGGTTGGTTGGACATTCACTTCATAAATAGTGCGCGTGGCGAGTGCTGTTTCTACATCTTGCCCGATGGCACAACCTTAATTGTCGATGCTGGCGAGATACCAGGTGGCGAGACCTTCACCCCACAGCGACCAAACGCAGAGACTAAGCCTTACATCACATACGCAACCTACATCAAGCATTTCCTACCCGAAGGCAAGAGTGCCATCGACTATTGCGCTCCATCACACTTTCACACCGACCATATCGGTTGCACCGACTGCGTAGTCGGAACTGCGCGTGCAGGCTATCGCAAGTCGGGACTCTTGGCGCTCTACGACGAGGTTCCTTTCAACCGCATTCTCGACCGCGCCTACCCCACCTACTCCGAGGACGAGGTAACACCAGCGTTGAGCGGTCAGTTGGCGGAGGATTGGGCAAGATTTGTTCGTTGGGGCGTAAAGAAAAAGAAGTTCACAGCAGAGCGCTTCACCCCTGGCGAAGAGCAGATTGTAATGGTCAATAAGTCAAAGAGATACAACGAGTTCTCCATCTTCAACATCTGCGCCAACGGATTCATCTGGAACAGAACAAATAGTGGCGATGATAGAGTCGTAGGCAAGGTTGCTAAGAGTGGCGGTAATCCTGCTTCGTGCGGTTTTCACATCCGCTACGGAGCATTCGACTATATCGCTTGTGGCGACTTGACAAGTAGCGCACAAAACCGCTTGGCATACTACTTCCGAGACTTCGTAGGTGAGGGCAAACTCGACGCTTTCAAGAGCAATCACCACCTCGCTGGCAACTCTTGGGGAACAAAGATGCAGGAGTGCAACTTCAATCCGCGCGTTGTGCTTAACCACTGCTTCACGCTCAACAAACCCGACGTAAACAAGTTGTTGCACGTACTCCCCGTAGTTGAGGATTTCTTCTCGACCAATATCCACAAGGATTTCGGCACTCTGCCAGGCGTGAAGGAGAACAACTTCCTCGAGAAGATGACCGCCTACAATGGCCACATCGTCTTGCGCGTAGCACCTGGGGGTAAGAGTTTCTACGTCTATATGCTCGACGATACAAACTTCGAATATAAGGTAAAATCGATTCACGGACCATACCAATCAAAGTAAGAATATGAGATTCAACAAGATAATTGCCGTTGCAACGCTCGGACTCCTAGCACTTTCGTGCGCAACCAATCCGATTGACGACATCAATATCGACGCATCGCAGACCTCCATCACCCTCTCGCTGACCGAGTCGCGTACCGTACTTGGAGAAAAGGTGGACGACGCATATCCTCTCTACTGGAGCAAGGGCGACAAAATCTCGGCAAACGGCATAGAGTCGGCTGAGGCGATTATCGACGAGAACAATCCTGCTCGCGCAACATTTAACTTCAACGGAGCGTTGGATGAAACCATCCACATCGCATACCCTGCAGCGCCAGAGGGCAAGGTGATTTTTGCGACAGAGCAGACTCACATCAACAACTCGACTTTCAGCAACGGAGCCTCGACAATGTACGGTGTAGTAGCCGACA
>JAZQWU010000203.1:0-14098 GCA_045632505.1 Alistipes sp.
CACAAAGATTGAAGATTTTTTTTGTCGTGCCGTCGATTATTATGAAAATCGCTCTACGGTCACTCTATTTTAGAGTGATAGTGGATGGGACTTCACAAATTTTTATTATCTTTGCCTAATAATATGCACTTTTTTGAGCGATAATAAATTTAACTAAACTATAAACAAAAACGACTATGAAAAAGATTTTCGCATTTCTCGCAGTTGCAACCCTCTTCACAGGTTGCTCGATGACCACTACAGCACCATCGAATGCTAAGTTGACCAACACCGCAAGCCACACCAAGGTTTGCACTGTACAGCCAACCGTAGCGGTATTTGCCGATTTGCAGGTTTCGCCTACTAAGATTTCGTACTTCTTCCTTCCAAGCCAGACAGTGCAGAATGGCGGTTTTGACAACATCGTGAACACCGCAGTGCGCGAGGCCCTCATTGCTAACGGCAACGCAGATGTTTTGGTCGGTTTGGAGCAGCAGGTTAAGTACGACGGCAATGGCGCGGTGGAGTCTATCACTATCAGTGGTTACCCAGCAAAGTATGTTAACTTCCGCAGTCCAGGCGACGACTACTTGCGCGAGGTGGCAAAGTCTTCGCAGAATGGTGGAAAGGCTCAGCAGTCAGCACAGACAACACCTTCAGCAAGCCCACTTGGTATTCTCAAGTTTGGAAAATAGTAAAACAAAATAGATGAAACGACTTCTCCTCTCAATGCTGTGCAGCCTTCTGTCGTTGGCTGCAATGGCGCAAGCAACTCGCCCAGTGCGTGGTGTGGTGTTCGATGGCGACGGAATCCCGATGCCAGGCGCAACTCTCACTGCAGTGGGTTCAACCGACACTATGACCTCGGGCGTGGACGGAACCTTCGAGATTATGGTTTCGCCATACACAAAGTTTATTCAGGCAAGCAAGGAGGGCTACATCTCGGCAACGGTCGAGGTGGATGGCTCGTACCTTGTCTTCAAACTTCTGGTAGATAAGAAGTATGCCGAGACTAAGGCTAAAGCCGAGGAAGAGGCTCGCAAGGCCGCTGAGGCTGAGGCGGCACGACTCGAAGCCGAGCGATTAGCGGCTGAAAAGGCTGAGGAGGCTCGCAAGGCCGCTGAGGCAAAGGCAAAGGCTGATGAGGAGAAGCGTATAGCGGCAGAGAAGGCTGCCGCAGAAAAGGCCGAGCAAGCTCGCATTGCAGCGGAGGCTAAGGCGAAGGCTGATGAGGAGAAGCGTATAGCGGCAGAGAAGGCGGCTGCCGAGAAGGCTGAGCAAGCGCGCCTCGCAGCAGAGGAGAAGAAACGCATTGCCGAAGAGAAGCGCATAGCGGCGGAGAAGGCAGCGGCGGAGAAGGCGGAGCAGGCACGACTTGCAGCAGAAGCGAAGGCAAAGGCGGAGGAGGAGAAGCGCCTTGCAGCCGAGAGAGCAGCAGCGGAGAAGGCCGAGCAGGCTCGTCTTGCAGCGGAGCAGAAGCAACAACAACTCAGCGCAAACAACGCTCAGGTAGATGCTGCGCGTCTCGAGAAAATGGAGGTGCAGAATGCTCAGAAGGAGGCCCAACTCGCTAAGAAGCAGGAGACTATCGCTAAGTGGAAGGATGCTAAATTGCGTGGCTATGGCTCGTTTATCGATGCTTCGTGGGCAATAGACTCCTATTCGCTTATGATGAGCGGTGGCTTGCACTACATTGGTGGTTACCACTTCAACAACTGCATCTACCTCGGTGTCGGTGCGGGTATCAACCTCGCACAGACCTATGAGTGGGATGGTCAAGAGAGTGTATTGTCGTATAATGCGTGGAATGTTCCGGTGTATGCACACTTGCGTACAAACTTTGTGAATCGTCGTTGTTCGCCATACTTCGCGTTGTCGGCGGGATATCAAATCTCGACAAGACGAGAGTTCCCGATGCCGTTCGAACAGAGCGTATACTACAAGACAAGTTCTATATTTGTAAACCCTCAGTTGGGTATCAATTTCCGTATCAATCCGAAGAACTCTATCTATGTGGCTGTGGGTGCTACTATCAAGCAACGCCCAGAGGTTAGGGTAGAGGAGATTACCGCTACGAAGGCGACATTTGAGAACAATTTGTGTTGGGCAATCGATTTGCACCTTGGTTTCACCTTCTAATACCGAATGATTACGATGAAAAAGATATTTACATATATTATAGGTATGGTTGCACTCTTCGCAACCGCCTGCACCGATTATCAGGAGGTAGTAGATGCTGAGCCGATTCTGCTCACCTGTGCGGATGAGTTTTCAGTGTCAGGTCAGGGGGAAGACGAGTTTACTATTTCGTTCTCCTCGAGAGCGAGAGTAAGCATAACCGCAAATTGCGATTGGATAAAGACTCCGACCGGAACATTTACTGAGGGCAATTTTACGATTAAAACGGCCACAAACCCTACGGTCGAAGAGCGTAAGGGTGTGTTGACGTTGACAGCCAGTGATCCAGCATATGGAGTCTCGTATAGTAAGACCATCACTGTAACGCAGAGTGAGGGTTATCCGACTATTGAGGCATACATAGAATATCCTTCATCTTGGCAACAAACTTTTCCTGCGAATGGCTATAAGACCAAGCTGCACGTTAAAGCGAACGCCACTTTCAGCATTATTACTGGAGCGACTTGGATAAAGTTTGCAAATGGCAAAACGAGCTATGAAGGCAAAGGTGAGGTTGGTAAGTATATTGGAATAGACGTGATCATCGCTGCGAATCCAAATACTTCAAGCAGAAATGGTAATATCACAATTTCCAGCGAGGTTGGTGGAAATAGCTACTCTTGTTATGTACCGGTAAAGCAAGATGCGTGGAAACAAACTTTCTCCGTTTATCCCAAGACAAAAGATGTTACTTATGAATATCAGAGTCTTAATATTTATGTAAGTTCAAATGTCTCTTGGAAGGCGACTTGCAAGTACGTATATTCGTATGCTACAGATTGGATAGAGTTGGATGTCAATGAATTTACGGTTACAGATAAGTACTCTTCGGAGTCTTGCGATATAACTCTCTATATTAAAGAGAATGAAGATTACTATGATAGAAAGGCAGAGATAGTATTCGAAAGCAAGGACGGAACCGAGAAATACGCAACATTTACAATTACTCAAGCTGCACGAGCACAATTATATTTTGCTACAAACAAAATCGTTGTGAATAATAGTGCAGCCCAACACTCTGTGCAGATACGCTCCGATGTAAATTGGACTGCCACAAGTAGCGATGCATCTTGGCTTGAAATCGTAAATCCGAGTGGTGTAGGTAGCTCCCTTGAGCAGAATCTCTATTTCAAGGTTTCGGAAAATACCTCTGGCGATGCTCGCACTGCAAAGATTAACTTGTGGGCGGCGACCCTCGGTGCAGTTTTAACGATTACCCAGGATGGCACAAATACGCTCTATTATAGTGCTCCGTACAAAATCACTTCGTTGACGGGCGAACATTTCAATACATACTTTGCTGAGCATACCTTTGACGAGGCGAAGGGCGAGGGACGAGTAACATTCAATATCCCATTGACAACTCTACTGGGTCAAGGTGAAAATTCATATAGTGTATGGCATAACGCAACATCTATCACGCTCCCTCCTACCGTTACTACGATTGGAGATTCAGCATTCCGCAATTGTAGCTTATTGAGTTCTATAAACCTTCCGGAAGGTCTTACTACTATTGGCGAAGATGCATTTTATGGTTGTAGCAATCTTGACATTGATGGAATTCCTTCAACAGTTACCGAAATAGGTAGTTCGGCATTTGAAGGTTGCGAAAAAATGCGCAAGGTAGTTATACCGACGGGTGTGTCTACTATCAAAGATGCTACTTTCTCTGGTTGTTGGTCACTTGAATCTGTAGAGTTGCCGTGGCATACTATGAAGATTGAAAATTACGCATTCAGTGGTTGTAAAGAGTTGGTGACAATTGTAAACCCTGAACAAATTCAACAAATCGGAGAGTATGCATTTGCTAATTGTACCTCTCTGAAGAGTATAGATATAAGTCACGCTGGTATCATTGGTTATGGTGCTTTCTCAGGTTGTAGTGCACTCACCGAGGCAACAATCGCTACAGGCGTAAAGGTTATTGACTCATATACCTTCCAAAACTGTACGTCACTTGCAAGCATCACTCTGCCAAGTTCATTGACCAGAGTTGAAGAACACGCGTTTGAAGGATGTACATCACTCAAGAAGGTCTACATCTCGGATATTGTAGCGTGGTGCGAAATGGACTTTAGAGGCTCATATACTCCAAATACCAACCCGCTCTCGGTTGCTAATGCGGCGCTCTACCTCAATGGTGAGGAGGTAACATCCATTAACGCCACCGATATGGGTATAGAAAAGTTTGGTTACTACTGCTTTAGCGGTTGTGGCAGTATTCAGTCAGTATCTGTCAACAGAAAAGAGATTCAGAGTAACGCTTTTGAGGGTTGTCCAAATCTCCATTCATTGTCTGACGCTTATATAATAGGTGCCAATGCATTCCGTAATTGCAAAGCACTCCGAAGCATCTCAGGACTTAGTAGAGCACAAATTAGAGAGAGCGCTTTTGAGGGATGTAGCGAACTGAACTCTATCTATCACAATGTCGACTCGTATACGGAAAGTATTGGTAAGAGAGCGTTCTATGGTTGCAAGAAACTCGCTACTATAAGTCTCTCAAAAGACAAGTTCGCCAACTATATCGGAGAGTCTGCATTTGAGGGTTGTATACGTATTAAAGAGATTTATGTTGGTACTGGAAGTAATGCCTCTGTGGAGGTTGACAGTAGAGCCTTCTATGGTTGTACTGCATTGCAAAGTGTTACGTTTAACTACGGTGCAAACAAAATAACCATAAACAGAAGCGCATTTCAGGGATGTACATCACTTGAGACACTTACTATCCCGAGTGCTCTCAGTAGCGGCGGTTTGCACATTTACGAGAAAGCCTTCTACGGTTGTGGTAAATTGACCGAAGTTGACCTTGGAGTTTATATAAAATTCATCGGTCCAAACGCGTTCTATCGTAGTACCGGCTCTTTGAAGGTTACTTGTCGAGCTAGTACTCCTCCAACGGGTGCGAGTCAGATGTTCTTTACTCCAACGGGAACTATGACACTTGAGATTCGTGTTCCTTCAAATAGCGTAACTACCTACAAGGCGACACCATATTGGAAAGACTACGCAAACTATATATTTAGTTATTAATTTTTACCCACCAAGACGAAGATGTATCTTACACGACTTTCGTTACTTAACTTTAAGAATCTTGCACAGGAGGAGTTGGAACTCGATAAGGGTTTCAACTGCTTCGTGGGCGATAATGGTACTTGCAAGACAAATATCATCGATGCAGTCTACTACCTCTCGATGTGTAAGTCGTCGCTGGCGATGACCGACTTGCAGTGCGTGCGTCACGGTGAGAAGTTCTTCGTCTTGGAGGGCGACTACCGCACCGATGAAGGACGTCGCGAGAGGGTAGTATGCTCCTTTCAGCGTGGTGCTGCGAAGGTCGTAAAGCGCAACGATAAGGTCTACGAGCGACTTGCCGACCACATCGGACTCGTGCCAGTGGTGATTGTCTCGCCTGCCGACTCGTCGCTCGTCAGCGACTCGGCAGATGAGCGTCGTCGCTACATCAATGGCTTTATCTCGCAGTTAGACAAGAGTTATCTCGACGCTGCAATGCGATACAACACTGCACTTGCTAACCGCAATAGCTACCTCAAAATTGGTTCTGACGAGGAGATGCTCGCCATTTACGATGCGCAGATGGCAATCCCTGCGGAGAAGATTCATCAGGCGCGCCTCGAGATTACCGAGTTGCTCTATCCTCTGGTTTGCGAGTACTATCGCGCCTTGTCCGACGACCACGAACGTGTGGAGTTGGAGTATCGTTCCGAGTTGAACAACGCCACACTCGAGGAGTTGCTGAAGGCTTCGCGCGAGAAGGATAGGATTATGGGCTATACCACCTGCGGCGTGCAACGCGACGATTTGCGCTTCTCCATAGGCGGCTATCCGCTTCGCAAATATGGCTCGCAGGGACAGCAGAAGTCCTTCCTCATTGCGCTGAAACTTGCACAATACCGCATCATAGCACAGGCGTGTGGCGAGAAACCGATATTGCTGCTTGATGACCTGTTCGACAAGTTGGACGAGAGTCGTGTGTCGCGCCTTATCGAGTTGGTCAAGGGCGAGGAGTTTGGTCAGGTGATTATCACCGACTGCAACGGCGAGCGTATGGGTAACATCCTCCACAAGGCAGAGTGTAGCTACAAGTTGTTTAATGTCACCTACGGCGAAATCGTAAAGGATTAAAACGGATGAAACGAACTAAAGCACAACCCATAGGCGCACTGCTCGACCAGTTGTTCAAGAGTCCCGACGTGGCACGCAAGATTGCCGAGGGCTCGCTCCCGCACGTGTGGCGCGAGGTTACGGGCGAGGTGGTGGCAGCCGAAACTCGTCAGGTGCGCTTCGTACGCGGTACGCTCTATGTCCACATCGCATCGAGCATTCTGCGTAGCGAGCTGATGATGCAACGCGAGGCGTTGGTGCGCTCCATCAACAAGAAACTCGGTACCGACCTTGTGCAGAGCGTAGTGGTGCAGTAGATAAACGGAAAGCGGAAAACTAATTCTGCATTCTGCATTTTGATTTTTGCATTAAGAAATGAATATTTTCGACCTTATACTTCTGGCGATTGGTGTTTCGATGGATGCCTTTGCGGTGTCAATTGCCAAGGGCTTGGCGACGCAGAAGTTGCGCCCTAAGCACTACGCTTCGGTGGCGATGTGGTTTGGTGGTTTCCAGGCGTTGATGCCTGTTATCGGTTACTTCGTAGGCGCGAATTTCGCATCTATTGTGGAGAGTTGCGACCACTGGATTGCCTTCGCGTTGTTGTCGCTCATTGGCGGTAAGATGCTCTACGACACCTTGACAGGTGGCGAGGATGACGAAGATGGTACGGGCGCAGATTTTCGCTTCAAGACTATGTTTGTGTTGGCCATTGCGACAAGTATCGACGCGCTCGCTATCGGTGTGTCACTCGCATTCCTCAAGGTGAATATATGGTCGGCAATTGCCTTTATCGGTGCTACCACCGCCACCTTCTCGGCACTCGGCTTGCGCCTTGGCAACATCTTCGGCTACCGCTACAAGCACGGTGCAGAGTTGACGGGTGGAGTAGTGCTTATGCTTATCGGTGCAAAGATATTGGTCGAACACCTGATGTAGAGTTAGGAGTTAGTAGAGAGTAGATAGGAGTTATAATAAGGGCGAGAAAATCATATTTCTCGCCCTTGTGTTTTCGTGTCAAAAACTACTCACTACTATCTACTAATTACTCACTTGACTAGAAGAATATCACTGCCATCAGCAAGTATATCGGCAAGAGGATAATCAGCGAGAACTTGAAGATGTAACCGAAGAATGACGGCATTCGTACGCCATCGTTTTCGGCTACGGCCTTGACCATAAAGTTAGGTCCATTGCCAATGTAGGTCAACGCACCGAACAGCACCGAACCGAGTGCAATGGCTGCCAAAATCGGCTCCGATACGCCAGCAACGGCGGTTGTACCCTCAGCAATTGGCAACGCCTTAGCCACCGAGTGGAACGCTACGGCAGTAGGTGCATTGTCGAGGAACGAACTGAGCGAACCCGATGCAAAGAAGAACTGCATAGGCTTGGTGATGCCGAGCGATGCAGCATTCTCGTTGAGGTAGATGAGCGCAGGGGTCATCGTTACGAATATACCGATGAATAGTATCGCCACCTCGGTGATAGGCTCCCACGAGAAGTGGTTCAACTTGCGCACCTTCTCGCGAGTGGTAGCCACCGAGAAGAGCAGCACCATAACCAACACTATCTCGCGCAAGAAACGCATATACCAAGGCGCATTCTCCTCTGCCATTGCAGGAATTTCGTGTGGGTTGATGAACGCCACAGCCAACAATATTGCCGAGAGGTAGAAGAGATTCACCGCACCAGAGAACGAAATCTTGATGGTCTCATCCTCGTCCTCGTCCTTCGCGCGAGGGCGCACGCCGATAACCTCCATCTTCTTCCAGATGTAGGTATCAATCGCCACATATGCCAAGAGCAACATCGAACCTACAAATACCCACTGTGGAAACAACGACTGGAACCACGAGAACTCAGCACCGCGCAAGTAGAGCAGGAACAATGGTGGATCGCCCAGTGGAGTGAGCACACCACCGCAGTTTGCAACCATAGCGATGAAGAATAGTATGGTATGAATCTTATATTGACGGTCGCGGTTAATCTCGAGCAATGGACGGATAAGCAACATCGCAGCTCCGGTAGTACCCACCACCGACGCCAAACCATAGCCGATAAACATTATCGCGGCATTTACGATAGGCGTAGGTGTGGTCGAGTAGTGGATGTGAATGCCTCCCGTTACGACATACAACGCCGCCAAAAGGGCGATAAATGGGATGTAGTCGTAGAGCATTTGGTGCTTGAGGTTCTCGGTCAAACCCTCGCGAGTCAGCATTATCGCTGTAGGCAGAGCAACCATCAACACGAAAAGCAACTTGTTGACATTCTTGCCCCACAAGCGAGGGAAGATGAGTGGCATAATTGCTATCGAGAGCAACATCACCACAAAGGGTATCAAAAGATATGGTTCTATATGGTACATTTTGAAAACAAAATTAAATCTCTTTTATTGTCGTTTGGGTTCTATACTGCGCTGCACTCAATGCCGAGGGCTCGCACTCGCTCGGCTATCTTCTCGAGTTCGTCGCGCTCGACCTTCTGCAACGTCTGGCAAGGTGTGGCGCGATCTATCGAGTAGACCATCACGCTGCGCGGTCGTAGATGCTCCACCACCGCCAGCCAAGCCTCCAGCTCATATTCGACGGTGTTGTCAATCTGCTCGCCATTGTGCTCGCCGCGCAGGAACATCGTCTGCAAGACAAACTCTCTGCCAAAAGTGTTGAGTTGCTCAACGATGCGCTCCACCGAGTATTCGCCCTGTGGCTTGTTTATCGCTTTTGCCATAGCATCAATCGCCGAGTCGAGCTTCAAGATAGCGTTGTCCACCTTGTGCAACGCATTGCGCACACCTTCGCGGTGCAACTGCGTGGCGTTGCTCAACACCGACACCTTCGCATTAGGCGAGAGCTCGTTGCGCAGAGCAATAGTGTCATCGATAATTCCCTCAAACTCGGGGTGGATGGTCGGCTCGCCATTGCCAGCAAATGTTATCACATCGGGATGTTGTCCCTCCTCCGCCATCTTCGATAGGGTAGCGCGGAGTGCCTCGCGGATATCCTCGCGCGAGTTGAATCGCGGCTTGTCGGCGCGATTATCGTCGTTCCAACCGCACTCGCAATATATACAATCGAAGTTGCACAACTTCGAGTGAAGTGGCAACAAATTCACGCCAAGCGAGATGCCCAAACGGCGTGAACGGATGGGACCATATATAATGTCTGTGAATAGCACGTTGTTTTTGATTTTTTGCGTAGCAAATATAATACAAAAAAAATTAAAAATCGTTCTTGTTGGTAAATTTTGCACTGCACATCGGATGCCGAAATGCTCACATAGGTCAACTATGCTGCGCTTTCGTCCCCTCGTTTAGCACAAAATTTCTACAACAATTTACGATTTTGAGAAAAAGAAGTTTTCCGTTTTCCGTTTTAATCCCACTTCGTGGGCTTTTCCTCCTTCTTGCAAGGCATAGTGTGCAAGCACCCTCTGCTCTTGCTTCGTGCGTCGGTTCCGTTTTCCGTTAAAAAAAATGCACAAAGCCCGAAAGCCTTGTGCATTTTTTTTATAAAATAGTTGTTGTTTAGTTCTTGTACTCGAAATCTACCGAGCCATCCTTCGGACACTTAACAACGTTGTTTACCAACCACTTGCTACCCTCCTTAGTCGAGATAAATACGATAACGCGGAGGTTGTCGTGATTCCACTTGGTCTTCGAGCCAGTGCCGTTCTCCTTCAACTTGAAGGCAAACTCGTGCGATGCGGTCTTGCCAGCCTCGATTGTGCCGAGCGAGAAGCCCGAGAAGTCGGTGTTACCAGCCTTACCCTCAGTCAAACGGATTGCATTGTTGTGGGTGTTGAAGTCAACGCCATCGAGCGGCTGAATCAACTCGCCAGAGTCGCTATAAGGGTTCGGATATACGCTCTGCTTGCCGTAGATGCCATCCTCCAACAACCAAGCACCAACGCGGAACTCGGTAGTCTCCTTAGCCTTAACGGTAGCGTTGAGAACGATGTAACCCTCCTCAGCGTGGTATGCCGAAGCTACTGCGATACCGCCCTTTACATCAACGCGAGCCTGAGCGTTGTCGATGCAGTTCTTGAGCGATGCGAAAGTAGCATCACCAAAGCCAGATTTGTTCAAGTCAGAGTACAAGCCTGGGTAACTAGTTACTCCCAATGCGTTATCCAAAGTCTGAGCCTCGCTCAACCAGCAAGGGTCCGACTCGTTGTAGAGGTGAGCAGCTGCAACAACAACCTTGTTACCATAAACCTCGTCGGTCAAAATCTGGTGAAGTGCATTCATCATAAGTGGGCAGTAACCGCAACCAGTACCAGTGAACTGGGTGAGCAAGTTACGACGTACGAAGTTGGTCTTCGAAGGGTTGTTGTCCTGCGGAGCAGCTGGTGCAGCAGGAGGAGTTGCGATAACGTTCACAGTTACGGTGTTCGAAAGAACGGTGCCGTAGCTAGCCTGGAACTCGAATGAACCCTGCTGAGTTGAGGTGAAGGTGTTACCATTGATTACACCATCGCCCAAGTAGATTTCGTAACCCTCGGTCAAAATCAAACCATCGTAGTAGAGGGTGAAAGTCGCAGCATCTACGCCGTTGTCATAGATGGTTGATCTGTCAGCAACAAGAATCAAACTCTTCTTGCCACCCTCATTTGGCTCGTTGTTAGGCTCACAACCTACGAAAGCAAGAGCCGAAAGGCAGAAAATTGCCAATAATTTCAATGTTTTCATAATTGTTTATTGTTTTTTAATTAATTGTGTTTCAATCTGTTTCTTTGTTCGTCATTCCGAAGGAGCGGAGCGACTGTGGGAATCTCCTTGCGACCTGTTATGTGGGAGATTGCCACGAGCCTAACGGCTCTCGCAATGACGGCTAAGCTTAGAACGATGAAGTCAACACGAGGTTGAAGCCTGTATATGCTGGAGAGTAGCGACAAACACCGCCCGAGCAGATATAACCTGCGCGGTTGCGACCATAGCTCAACTGTACGCGGGTGCGGCTATGTGTATAGCTGAAACCACCATTGTAGTAGTGAGTCTTGGTCATACCGATGTTGTACATATCCTGCACATAGATGCTCCAACGCGGTGCAAGGCTGAACTCTACGAGTGCTGCAACCCAGTCACCCTCGCTGTGCATTCCGTCCCACTCCTCCTTGTCGTCACCCGAGAGAAGGTACTGCAACTCGAAGCGGAGCGAAGTCTTGCGGTTGAACTTGTGAGTCACGTCACCCACGAAGATGTGTGCCTGCTTGTCCTGGTTATCCTGGAACGAGTAGAGCAATGTCGACTTCCACTTCTTGTTCCACTGACGCTCAACGTCGAAGTTGATATCGCGCCAGAAGAGCTTGTGCTTGCCTCCATTTGTTGCAAGAGGCTTCAACGAGTAGAATGTCGAGAAGTTTGCGTGGAAGTTCCAGTAGCGATAACGATTCGACTTGCTGCGGTACGAGTAGCACAAGTCAATCTGACCGCCCAACTCGCCATTAACCTGTACCTGATAAGGGTTGAGGTTTGTCAGCATATAGGTGTACTGACGGGTCAACGCTGGCAAGTAGTTGATGGTGTTACCACCACACTGGTTAATTGCTGTGCTGCTTGGTTCGAAGATGTCAATCATCGTCTTCATATTGCTCAAGGCGCGGAATGTACCCATCACGCTGAAGGTCTTGTAGTTGTAGCCAACCTCACCGATTGCAGCCCAACCTTTCTTAGTCTGGGTGCTGCTTGGGTGAGTCAAGTCCTTGCTCTTGTGAACATACTCGCCACGAACGCTCAAACCATTCCATCCGAAGTTCATTCGGCCCGAGTACATATTCACGTTCGGCTTGATGCCGTACGACTCGAGGAATGTAGGAGTATAATCGAGGATTGGGTCATATGCCGAATCGTCATAATCCTTCAACGCCTCTGGTGCTTGGTCGAGGCTCTGGTAACGATTTACGTACGAACCCTCCAAGTCCCAAGTGATAGCCGAAGCCTTGATAATCTCAGCCAACGACACCGACAAATCGGCACCGCGCACCCAAGTCTGCGAGTACTGCGAGTAGAGTCGTGGACGACCATACATACCCTTCAACGTAACGTAGCGACCGAAATTGTAGGCTGCACGCACACCCTCGAGCGAGTTGTTTACGCCGAGCTGACGATCCTCGAACGAACGGAAAATCAAACCGTTTCCGAACTGGTCGAAGATGTCGCCGACCAACACCTCGAAGTTCTTGTCGCGCCACTGGATATACTTCGATGCGAGGTAGAACTTGTAGCCATCCTGATAAGCATCGTAACCCACCAACGCTGGCAAGAAGGCATTCATCTGAATACCTGCCGAGAAGCGGCCATTTGCGTAATCGACCTTGAGGTAGTTGTTCGAGCCGAAGTGGTCCTCGGGACGCTCTACCTTCTTGTCTGGAGTGTAGTAGATAGACGATGTCTCCAAGCTACCCGACACCTGACCGTTGCCGATTGCCTGCTGAGCCGAAGCCGAAGTTGCAAGGACAAAGAGGCCCGCAACCAAGAGAGTTAATCGCTTCATCGGTTACTTCTTTTTCTTTTTGAGTGCTACAATCTTGTCGAACAACTCCTGCTCGCTACCTGGGGTGTAACCCGAGTGCGAGTAGATGATGTTACCCTCGGCATCCACCACAAACGACTGCGGTGTGAGCGATACGTTCATCGCACGCTTCAACTCCTGATTCTCGTCGTAAACGCAGGTGAACTCCCAACCGCGTGACGATGCTATAGCCTTTGCTGAAGCCTTCAAGCGAGAGTCGTCAACCGATACGGCAACAACCTCCACCTCAGCCTCCGAACGCCAATCTGCCAAAGCATCGTTGATAGCGTTGAGCTCCTGGATGCAAGGCTTGCACGCAATCGACCAATAGGCGATAATCATCGGCTTGCCCTGTGCCAAGTCGCGCACCGAAACAATCTTGCCCTGTGCGTTCTCAACCTTTACATCTGGCAACTGCTGTGCCGAGGCAAACGATACTGCCAAGAGGAGGCACAAAAGCGAAAATATCTTCTTCATCTTTATTTTCTTTGTTTTAAATTCGCATCAAGAAGCCTTCACCATTCGAAGGCCTCTTGATTGCGATAGTTTCATTGTTATTTGAGAGCAGCTGTACGGTTGTACTTGTAGAACAACTCAACTGCGCCCTTGCGAATCTCCTCCTTGGTAGCAACCTTCTTGGTTACAACTGTAGCGTTCTTCTCCGATGCCTTCTTTGTAGCAGGAGCAAATACGGTACGGCTGTGAACCTTTGCAGGCGAGGTGAAGTACTGGCCATTTACCACCTTCTTGCCATAGCTCTTCTTGCTCGAAGAAGCCTTAGCAGGAGCAGGTGTTGCACCGCCGTTCCAGCCCTTGGTCAATACAACCTCCGATACAACATAAGGGTTGTAGAATGCGAGCTGACCCTGGTTGTCGAAGATCATAGTAGGGTAGAGCTGAATCTCCTCGTTCTCAGGCTTGATAGTAACAGCCTTGAGAGTTACGGTGTTGCCGTCCTCCGAAATCTCAACCGGAATACCTACACTCTGAACATCGAATGTGTCGTCAGGGTTGATGTAGTTTGCATAGCCCTTCTCGAAGTTACCGCTGCAGAGGTAGTGATCCAAACCATTGAACCAGCACATCATAGGCTGTACGAGGTTGTAGTTTACAGGAACGAAGATGTTGCCGTTAGCATCAGTCTGCAAGAACCACTTTGGACCGAAGTCGTTGAAGAGGTAATCTACCAACGATGCGTTGTAGTCTGGCATCAAGAACAAATCCCAAGGCGAAGCGGTGCTTGTCTCGCGAGTGCCCGAGAGATCCCAACCCTGGCAGAGAACTCGGTTCTGACCGAGAAC